>JBDUBV010000158.1:0-6219 GCA_040003795.1 Pseudonocardiales bacterium
AGATCGTGCCCGACCCGCCGCAGACGACGATGATGCACCTGCTGCTGCGCGTCGAGACGGCGGCCTTCCGTGAGCGGGCGCTGGACTTCGCCGAGGAGTCCGGCATTTGGACGTTCGGCAAGACCTTCACCTCCGGCGTGCCGTCCTCGCAGTGGATCGAGTTCACCGTCGGTGCGGCGACCATGGACTTCACCGGCCCCGAGGTGCGATCGATCTTCGACCGGCTGCTGGCGTCCTAGGCGACCCGCGCACTCTGCGTATGTAGTCGAGTGCGGCGCGTCAATTTCTTGCTATGAGTGCGGTTCCGTTGCTAATCGCCCGCACTTGTTCGCATACTACGAGTCGGTCCCGCATTCCACCGGGTCGTTCAGGGAGGCCGTACATGTCACGATCACGAATGCTCCTAGGCGCAGGCGCGCTGGGCGTCTTTGCGCTGGTTGCCGCCGCGCAGCCCGCTCTGGCCACGCATGGCGGGGACACCTTGGTCAGCGTCGGCAGCCCGGTCGGGCCCTTCAGTGCCAACAAGCAGAACGAGCCCGCTCTGGCCGTCGACCAGCACGCTCCCAACGTGCTCGCGGCCGGCTCCAACGATGAGATCGACATCGAGAAGTGCGCAGTCGGCGATCCGACCATGTGCCCGTTCACCCAGGGCGTCGGCGTGTCGGGCATCTACTTCTCTTTCAACAGCGGCGACAGCTGGATCCAGCCGACGTACCAGGGCTGGACAGCACGCGCCACCAAGGTGGAGAACCAGGGCTACGTCGGCCCGATCGGCACGCTGCCCAAGTACTACGAGAACGGGCTGGTCTCCGACGGTGACCCGGCGCTCGCCTTCGGCCCCCGTCGCGGGACCGACGGTCAGTTCAGCTGGGCCAACGGGTCGCGGCTCTACTACGCCAACCTGACCTCCAACTTCTCCGGTTCGAGAACCGAGGGCCGGATCAAGGGTTACGAGGCCATCGCGGTGTCGCGCACGGACGACGTCCACGCAGCGGCAGCCGGTGACGCCAGTGCCTGGAAGGACCCGGTGATCGCGGCGAAGAACTCCGCGACCACCTTCGCCGACAAGGAGCAGATCTGGGCCGACAACGCGGCCCTCAGCCCCAACTTCGGCAACGTCTACGTCTGTTACGCGGAGTTCCGCAGCAACAGCCTGGGCTACGCGCTGCCGACACCGCTCGTCGTGGCCACCTCCACCGACGGTGGGGACACCTGGACCAAGAAGCAGGTGGGTCCCGCGGTCGACAACGGCCGGATGGGACTGCCCGACGGCTGCACCGTCCGCACCGACAGCCTCGGCAACGTCTACGTCTTCGGGGTGGGCAAACCGACCAACAACGGCCCCTCCGGTGAGGTCATGTACCGCTCGACCGATGGGGGCAAGCACTGGTCGCGGCCGGTGCTCATCGCGCCGGCTGTCGAGCCGGGCGTCATCGACCCGGTGCTCGGCCGGCCGGTGATGGACGGGGTCGCCGGTGCCCGGGTCGACCTCGCCGCGGCGCCCAGCGTCGACATCGCCAACGGTGCATCGACCGGATCTGATGCCACCAACGAGATAGTGATGACCTGGGCGGACGGGCGCGACGGGCTCAACCACGAGAAATTGCTGCTCATGTACTCGAACACGCTCGGCCGCACGTGGTCGGGCCCCATCACCGTGCCCACGGCGGCCGGTGACCGACCGGTCTACACCGCTCCGGCGATCTCTCCGAACGGCACCGACCTCTACGTCGTGTACAACGCCTTCACCAACCCTTACCGGGACAACACGACGGATCCGCGCGGCCTGGTCGGCGTGGTCCTGCATGCCGACGTGAGCCGGTCCGGAGCGCCGGCCGGGTGGACCGCCCTGCATCGGGGCGCGGTCGGTGACCCGCGGGGAACCTCACAGAACGGCCTCACCGCCGAGTTCCTCGGGGATTACGTATATGCAGTAGCGACGCGGACCTACGGTGCTGCGGTCTGGAACGACGCCCGCAACGCCGCTGACTGTCCGGCGATAGACGCCTGGCGGATGTCATTGCGGACCGGCACGACGGTCACCAGGCCGTCGCCGGGAAGCGACTGCGACATCGCATTCGGCAATTCCGACATCTATGGCGGGTCGTACGCCGATCCGACGCCGTAGGTAGAAACGTGGCCAGGCGGGGGTGCCCTTTCGGGGCATCCCCGCCTCGCTCATTCACCCGGGCCACTTTCACGGCGCCAGTCGCACCAGCATCTTGCCGATGTTCACCCCGCTCATCAGCCCGAGGAAGGCGTCCACGGCGCTGTCCAGGCCGTCCATCACCGTTTCCTCGGCCACAATGCTGCCGGCTGTGTACCAGGCCCCGACCTCCCGGAGGAACTGCGGCCGGAGGTGGCCGTGGTCGAAGACGAGGAAGCCGCGCATGGACAGCCGACGGGCGATGAACAGGGGCAGGTTGCGCGGCCCAAGCTGCGGCGTCGTCGCGTTGTAGACCGAGATCATGCCGCACACCGCGATGCGGCCGTGCAGCTTCATCGCGCCGATCGCGGCCTCGAGGTGCTCGCCGCCGACGTTGTCGAAGTAGACGTCGATCCCCTCCGGGGCGGCGCCGCGCAGCAGCGTACGGACCGGCCCGTCGTGGTAGTTGAACGCCGCGTCGAACCCCGCCTGGTCCACCAGCCAGGCGACCTTCTCCGCCGAGCCCGCACTGCCGACCACCCGGCCGGCCCCCTTGAGCCGCGCGATCTGCCCGGCCAGGCTGCCGACGGCGCCGGCTGCACCGGAGACGAACACCGTGTCGCCCTGCTCGAGAGCCGCCACCTCGACCAGGCCGGCGTACGCAGTCAGACCGATCATACTCAGCACGTTGAGGTAAGCCTGGGCCGGGAGCACCGCGGTATCGACCTTGCGCAGTTCCTTGCCGCGCAGCACCGCCCGGTCCCGCCATCCCGCCTCGTGCGCCACAATGTCGCCGGAGACGTAGTCCGGGTGGTTGGACGTCTCGACGACCCCCACCGCGCCGCCGGTCATCGGCGCGTCGAGTCGATACGGCTCCACATAGGACTCGCGGTCGTCCATCCGGCCGCGCATGTAAGGATCCACCGACAGCCAGGTGTTGCGCACGACCACGTCGTCGGGACCCGGGTCCGGCATCGTCGTCTCGACCAAGGCGAAGCAGTCCCGGGCGGGCACGCCCTGTGGGCGAGCGACCAGGTGCCACTGGCGGGCGGTGTTGGGCATGACAGGTCAGCTCAGCAATTCGTAGATCGTCGCGTTGGCCTGACCGCCGCCCTCGCACATGGTCTGCAGGCCGTACCGAATGCCGTTGTCGCGCATGTGGTGGATGAGCGTCGTGGCCAGCCGGGCACCGGAAGCACCCAGCGGGTGGCCCAAGGCGATCGCGCCGCCGAGGGGGTTGAGCGTCTTCTCGTCGGCGCCGAGGTCGGCGAACTCGTCGAGCCAGGCCAGCGGGACGGAGGCGAAGGCCTCGTTGACCTCGATCGCACCGATGTCGGACAGCGCCAGCCCACTGCGCTGCAGCGCCTTGCGGGTCGCCGGGATGGGGGCGGTCAGCATGGCAACCGGGTCGTCCGCGGCAAGCACCGCCGTGTGGACCCGGGCCACGGGATGCAGCCCGAGCCGGGCTGCGGTCTTGCCGGAGGTCACCAACAGTGCGGCGGCGCCGTCGGAGATCTGCGAGGAGTTACCGGCGTGGATCACCCCGTCGGCGGCGAAGGCCGGGTCGAGGCCGGCCAGCCGCTCCGGGGTGGTGCCACGGCGCACGCCCTCGTCGCGGCTGACCGGACCTGCACCGGTCGGCACGGGGACGATCTGGCGGTCGAAAGCTCCGCTGTCCTGCGCCGCGGCGGCCCGCTCATGGCTGGCGGAGGCGTACTCATCCAGGCGCTGACGCGACAACCCCCACCGCCGGGCAACGATCTCCGCTCCGGTGCCCTGGTGCGGGGTCGCGGCATAACGGGCGGTGAACCCCTCACCGCCGAACGGGTCACCCGCCGCCATGTTGCTGGCCATCGGGCAGCGGCTCATCGACTCCACGCCGCCCGCTACGACGACCTCGTAGTGCCCGGCGAGCACGCACGCCGCAGCAAAGTGCACCGCCTGCTGGGAGGAGCCGCACTGCCGGTCGAGGGTCACGCCGGGCACCGACTCCGGCCAGCCGGCCGACAGCACGGCGGTCCGGGCGATGTCCACGGCCTGTTCACCGGACTGGGTGACGCAGCCCCAGATGACGTCGTCGACCTCCGCCGGGTCGAGGCCGCTGCGCGACACCAGCGCGTTGAGCACCAGGGCGGACAGGTCGGCGGGATGGGTGCCGGCCAGGGCACCGGCCCGCTTGCCCACCGGGGAGCGGACAGCCTCGATGATCACGGCGTCGGTCATTCCTGCAGTCTGCCAAACGGAGCGAGCGCCCGCCGGGGCAGCGGGCGGTGCAGACTTGGACGCATGGCGGATGGGCGTACGGCAGATGTGAACACCCAGGCCCACGTCGAGGCGATGTACGCCAGGGACCTGACCTGCCACTGGCTCGGGATCACGCTCGTCGACGTCGCCGCGGGCCGGGCCGCCCTCGGCATGCAGGTGGCTCCGAACATGGTCAACGGGCATGGGATCGCCCACGGCGGTTTCCTCTTCCTGCTGGCCGACGCGGCGTTCGCTTACGCCTGCAACAGCTACGGCCCGGTGACCGTTGCGCAAGGCGCGGAAGTAACCTTTCTGCAGCCGGCTGCCGTCGGTGACCAGCTGGTGGCGCAGGCGACCGAGCGCGTGAGGTACGGCCGCAACGGGATCTACGACGTCACCGTCCGCCACTCCGACGGCAGGATCATCGCGGAGTTCCGCGGACACAGCGTGACGCTGGCCGGCAACCGCGCTCCGGGCCCGCCACCACCCCACCCACTCGCCCCGTGATGGCCGTTTCCTGGCCGAGGATCAAACCGGCGGCGATCGGTATCGTGGGCTGCCCGAGATCGTCAGGAACTATGCGTCGGGGGTACGGAGGGTCGATGTGATCGTGGTCTGCGGCGAGGCACTGGTCGACCTCGTCCCCGGCCGGGGCGACCAGCCCGCGCAGGCGCGGCCGGGCGGCAGCCCGGCAAACGTCGCCGTCGGCCTCGGGCGGCTCGGGGTGCCGGTCTCGCTGCTCGCCCGCCTGTCGCGGGACGGGTACGGCGATCTGCTGCGCGGCCACCTGAGCGCCTCGCACGTCGACCTCAGCTTGGTGATCGACGCTGCGGAGCCTTCGACGGTCGCGCAGGTGTCATTCGACGGTGCCGGCGACGCGGAGTACTCCTTCATCATCGACACCGCAGCGGACGGGGGATGGCAAGCTGCGGACCTGCCGGACACCCTGCCGGCGGGTGCTGCCCTGCACCTCAGCGGCTCCCTGGCACTCGGGGTATCCGCGATGGGAGAGGTTTTCGAGTCGCTGCTGCGGCGTGAGGCCCCGCTTCGCGTGGTGAGCTTCGACCCCAATGTCCGACCGGCACTCATCACCGACGAGCCGCGGGCACGCGCCCGGCTGGAACGCTGGCTCGGCCTCGCCGACATCGTCAAGGCCAGCCTGGACGACGTGCATTGGATCGCTCCGCACGAGTCTGTCGCGGACGTCGCCAGACGCTGGCGGTCGTGCGGAGCCAGCCTGGTGGTGATCACCCGGGGCGCGGACGGCGTCCACGCCCTCGGACCGAACGGATCCCTCGACCTGCCGGGACAGGGCCTCGCCACGGCAGACGACAGGGCCGCGGGTACGGCGGACACCATCGGTGCGGGTGACGCCTTCACCAGCGGGTTGTTGGCCGCACTGGGCGAAGCGGGCGCCCTGCGGCCGGCGGCGCTGAGCACAGTGGACGTTGACACGCTGCGGACCGCCCTCGCCTTCGCCCAGGACGTCGCCGGACGGAACTGCCGACGGGCCGGAGCGGACCCGCCGTGGCGCTCGGAGTTGGCGGCAGCAGGGCCGGGGGTCAGCTGACTGTACGTGCCGTGGCAGCGTCACGGTCCGTCTGGCGGAATCGCTGACATCGCAATCCCGCCGCGGGCAACCCAGAGTGTCTCGGGCAGGTGATGAGACAGCGTGGCTGTGCAACTGGCAAGAGCCACCGAATGCGGCAGCCAGGATCCGCCGGACCCCGATCAGTGCCGGCCCCAGCTGCCCCCGTGCACCACGGCGGTGATCTCGCGCCGCCGCTCGGCGACGCGTGCACTCTGCGGCGGCAGGTCGAGAAGCTCGG
>JBDUBV010000032.1:0-20799 GCA_040003795.1 Pseudonocardiales bacterium
GCGCGCGACGCGATCGGGCGGACCTGGCAGATGTCGACGATCCAGTACGACTTCACCCAGCCGGCCCGCTTCGGCCTGGAGTACCAGGCCGCGGACGGATCCCGGCAGCAGCCGGTGATGATCCACTCGGCGAAGTTCGGCTCGATCGAGCGGTTCCTCGGCGTGCTGGTGGAGCACTACGCGGGTGCCTTCCCGCCCTGGCTGGCGCCGGTGCAGGTCGTGGGCATCCCGATCAGCGATGCGCACGTGGGATACCTGCAGGACGTGGCTGCCCGGCTGCGGGGAAAGGGGATCAGGGTCGAGGTCGACGCCTCCGACGACCGGATGCAGAAGAAGATCCGCACCGCCCAGAAGCAGAAGATTCCCTACATGTTGCTCGCCGGTGACGACGACGTGGCGCAGGGCGCGGTCTCCTTCCGCTACCGCGACGGAACGCAGAACAACGGTGTGCCGATCGAGACGGCGATCGAGGAGATCGTGCTCGCCGTCGCTGAGCGCTCGCCCGGATGACTGAAGGCCCGCGGCTCACCGAGCAGGACGGAGTGGGCGACCCGGACGCCTTCCAGCGGCTGTGGACGCCGCACCGGATGGCCTATATCAAGGGTGAGGGCAAGCCGTCGGGCCCCGCCGCCGATCAGGGCTGCCCCTTCTGCCGCATCCCGCAGCTGTCCGACGACGAGGGGCTGGTCGTGGCCAGGGGGGAGCGGGCCTTCGCCGTGCTCAACCTCTACCCGTACAACGGCGGGCACTTGATGATCTGCCCCTACCGGCATGTCGCCGACTATCCCGACCTCACCGGGGAGGAGACGGCCGAGGTCGCCGGGTTGACCAAGCAGGCGATGCGGGCGCTGCGTACGGCGTCGGGGGCGGAGGCGTTCAACATCGGCATGAACCAGGGCCCGGCGGCCGGCGCAGGCATCGCGGCGCACCTGCACCAGCACGTGATCCCCCGATGGGGCGGCGACACCAACTTCATGCCCGTCATCGGGCACACCAAGGTGCTGCCGCAACTGCTTCGTGACAGCCGGTCCATGCTCGCCGAAGCCTGGCCGACCGACGGCTGAGCCCCGACCAACGGCAATATCCGGGATATTGCCGCCCCGGCGCTCCGAGGTCGGGCCCCCGGGGCCCGCTATCAGCTGGCCTTGTCCTTCTCCTTCAGGAAACCCTGCGCGATGTGGTCGGGCATGGGCTCGTGACGTAGGAAGCTGCGGCGGAAACTGCCGGTGCCCGACGTGATGGAGCGCAGGTCGACGGCATAGCGCACTAACTCGGTCTCCGGCACCTCGGCGCGGATCACCGTCCGCTCGCCCTCGGCCGGCTCGGTGCCCGAGACCCGCCCCCGGCGGCCGGACAGGTCGCTCATCACAGCGCCCACGTAGGTGTCGGGCACCGTCACCCACACTTCGTGCACCGGCTCCAGCAGCGACACGCTGCCCTTGGCCGCCGCCTCCCGCAGGGCTAACGCGCCGGCCATCTGGAACGCCGCGTCGGAGGAGTCGACCGAGTGCGCCTTGCCGTCCACCAGGGTCGCGCGGAAGTCGACCAGCGAGTAGCCGGCGAGGACACCGCGCTCCATCTGGGTGCGGACCCCCTTCTCGACCGACGGGATGAACTGGTTGGGCACGGCGCCGCCGACCACTTTGTCGACGAACTCGAACCCGGCACCGGTCTCCAGCGGGGTGATCTCGATGTCGCAGATCGCGTACTGCCCGTGGCCGCCGGACTGCTTGACGTGCCGCCCCTTGGCGGCTACGGGCGCGGCGAAGGTCTCGCGCAGGGGGACCCGGACCGGCACCGTGTCGAGCTCCACCCCTGCGGTGCGCAGCCGGTCGAGCACCACATCGGCGTGCGCCTCGCCCATGCACCACAGGATGAGCTGGTGGGTCTCGGGATTGCGCTCCAGGCGCAACGTCGGGTCGCCGGCGACCAAGCGGGCCAGGCCCTTGGCCATGGCGTCCTCGTCGCTTCGGGTGCGGGCCTGTACGGCGACCGGGAGCAACGGCTCGGGCATCTCCCACGGCGCGACCAGCAGCGGCATGTCGCGGCCGGAGATGGTGTCGCCGGTCTCGGCGGCGTTGAGCTTGGTCACCGCGCAGATGTCACCGGCGACGCAGAACGCCACCGGCCGCAGGGTGGCCCCCAGCGGGGAGTACAGGTGGGTCAGCCGCTCGTCGGCGTCGTGGTCGTCGTGGCCGCGCTCGGCCATCCCGTGCCCGGAGATGTGGATCTGGGTGTCCGCGCGCAGCGTCCCGGAGAACACCCGGACGAGGGAGACCCGGCCGACATAGGCGTCGACCGTGGTCTTGACGACCTCGGCGACGATCGGGCCGGCGGGATCACAGGTCATCGGCGCCTGCGGGTCGCCGCTCGGCGAGGTCACCGGCGGCAGGGGGTGCTCCAGCGGCGACGGGAACGCCGAGGTGAGCACCTCGAGCAGTTGGGCGAGGCCCAGCCGCGTGAAGGCGCTCGCCCCCAGGACGGGATAGAACGTGCCCCGCGCGACAGCCTTCTCCAGGTCGTCGATGAGCACCTTGAGGTCGATGTCCTCGCCCTCGAGGTAGCGCTCCATGAGCGTCTCGTCCTCCGATTCGGCGATGATCCCCTCGATCAGGCGGTTGCGCGCCTCCTCGATCAGCGGACCGTGCTCGGCGTCGGGCGGCCGCTCGATCGGCGGGTAGGCGCCGCCGCTGTAGTCGAACACCGACTGCGAGAGCAGCCCGATCAGACCGCCGATGCTCCCGTCGTCTGAGTGCATTGGCAGGTACAGCGGCAAAACGTTGTCGCCGAACACCCGCTGGCACAGCGCGACCGCCTCGTCGAAGTCGGCCCGGGGCTGGTCGAGCTTGGTGACCACCACGGCCCGCGGCAGCCCGACCCGGGCGCACTCCTCCCACAGGGACACCGTGGCCGCGTCCACGCCGTCGATGGCGGAGACGACGAACAGCGCTGCGTCGGCGGCCCGCAGGCCGGCGCGCAGCTCCCCGACGAAGTCTGCGTAGCCGGGGCTGTCGAGCAGGTTGACCTTGACCCCGGCATGCTCCAGCGGAGCCAGAGCGAGGGTCACCGACCGCTGCTGGCGGTGCTCAGCGGGGTCGGAGTCGCAGACGGTCGTGCCGTCGGAGACCTTGCCGGCCCTCGAGATCGTCCCTGCAGCGGCGAGCAGGGCGTCGGCCAGCGACGTCTTGCCCGCTGCGGAGTGCCCGACCAGGACGACATTGCGGACCTGGTCCGGCTCGGCGACAGCGACCACATCACCGGAGAGCGCACCCTGGCCTCTCGCAGTCCCCTTCTCACCCGCCATCTCGAGCACCTCCGTCTTCAGGCTGTCCGCGTCAAGTCAGCCGTGTCGGGTCCGCACCGATCCAGTGATTCGACACCCGAGCCGGTACGCCGGACAAGGGCTACGGGCATCGGTCCACTACCGTTGGGCGACTACTCAGCGGGAAATGGACGATCATGCTCAACGTTCTCGCGCGGGCTCGGGTGTCGCGCGTCTTGGACCCACTGGGTGCCCGGCTGGCCGGGACCGGTCTGTCCGCCGACGCGGTGACGGTGATCGGCACGACCGGGGCCGTGACGGCGGCCGTCGGGTGCTTCCCGCGGGGGTGGTTCTTGCCCGGCACCCTCATCATCTGGTTCTTCGTGATGTTCGACATGCTCGATGGTGCGGTGGCACGGGCCCGGGGCACGGCAAGCCGGTGGGGTGCGTTCCTGGACTCCACGCTCGACCGGGTTGCCGATGCCGCCGTCTTCGGCACGCTGGTCTGGTGGTTCGCCTTCCGCGGCGACAGCCCGCCGCTCGCCCTGGCAGCCCTGTTGTGCCTGGTGCTGGGCACGCTGACCTCCTACGTCAAGGCCCGCGCCGAGGGCCTGGGGATGACCTGCAACGTGGGGTTCGCCGAGCGCACAGAGCGGCTGATCATCATCCTGGTGGGCACCGGCCTCGCCGGGCTCGGCGTCCCCTACGCGCTGGCGGTGGCGCTGTGGCTGCTGGCCGGCGCCAGCCTCATCACCGTGGTGCAGCGCCTCGCCGAGGTTCGCCGCCAGGCCGGTGCCCCGACTGCCCCAACTGCCCCGGCCGAAGGCGCGGGGTGAGGCAGCGGCTCGTCACTTGGGCCTACGTCGTCGGGTGGGCCATGGTGCGTGCCCTTCCCGAGCCAGTCGCAGCCGCCGCATTCCGCCTCGGGGCAGACTTCGCCTGGTGCCGCGGCGGCAGCGGCGCCCGGCGACTGGCCGCGAACCTGCGCCGGGTGGCCGGGCCGGACCTCGACGACGAGGCGTTGCGGTCGCTGGTGCGCGACGGCCTGCGCTCCTATGCCCGCTACTGGCTCGAGGTCTTCCGGTTGCCGGTCACTACACCGCAGCGCATCGTTGCCGGCGCGCGTACGGTCAACGTCGAGGTTCTCCGTGCTGCCCACCGGGCCGGCCGGGGAGTGATCGTCGCCCTGCCGCACACCGGCAACTGGGACCACGCCGGGGCCTGGGCGGTCCTGACCGGGATGCCGCTCACCACGGTGGCCGAACGCCTCGAGCCGACAGCGGTGTTCGATCGGTTCGTCGCCTACCGCGAGGGGTTGGGCATGGAGGTGCTGCCGTTGACCGGTGGTCCGCGGCCGCCGTTCGAGGTGCTGGCCGAGCGGCTACGCGAGGGCCGTCTGGTGTGCCTGCTCGCCGACAGGGATCTGTCCGAGCGGGGCGTCGAGGTGCGCTTCTTCGGCGGCCTGACCCGGATGCCGGCCGGCCCGGCCCTGCTCGCCCTGCGCACCGGAGCCCCGCTGGTGCCGGCAACACTGTCATACGAGGGTCGCGACTGGGGGATCAGGATTCACGAGCGGGTCCCGGTGCCCGGGACAGGCAGGTTCGCCGACAAGGTGTCGGTGATGACCCAACAGGTCGCCGACGCTTTTGCTGCCGGCATCGCCGAGCACCCCCAGGACTGGCACATGCTTCAGCGACTGTGGCTCGACGACCTGCCGACCGGTGACCGGCACCGGGCGGTCCAGGCCGTCAGCGAAGGCGGCTGATCCGGCCGTGCGCATCGGAATCGTCGCTCCGTACTCTTTCGACCTGCCCGGCGGGGTGAGAGCCCACGTCGAGGATCTCGCTGAGGCACTCATCGCGATGGGTCATCACGTCTCCGTGCTCGCCCCTGCCGATGATCCCGCCGGGTTGCCCTCCTACGTCGTCGCCGTCCCCGGTCGCACCCTTCCGGTCCCTTACAACGGGTCCGTGTCGCGTATCGCGATCGGGCCGATGGCCGTCGCCCGGGTGCGCAAGTGGTTACGTGAGGGCCGCTTCGACGTGCTGCACGTGCACGAGCCGACGGTCCCCTCGCTGCCGATGATGGCTCTGCTGGCCGCCCGCGGGCCGATAGTGGCCACCTTCCACACTGCCAAGCCACGGTCGCGCATGCTGGGCGCGGCTCAGTCCATGCTCCAGCCCATGCTCGAGAAGGTCAGCGGCCGCATCGCGGTGTCGGCCGCCGCGCGCAAACTGCAGGTGCGCCACCTCGACGGGGGCGCGGTGGAGATCCCCAACGGTGTCGCCGTGGCCCGCTTCGCCGGCGCGGAGCCGCTTCCTGGCTGGCCAGGCGAGGGTGGCGCCATCGGCTTCCTCGGCCGCTTCGACGAGCCGCGCAAGGGGTTCGCCGTGCTGCTCGCCGCGTTCGAGCGGCTGGCCGCCGAACGCCCCCGGCTGCGGTTGCTCGTTGCCGGCCCCGGGGAGGCCGTTGACGTGCTGGCCGACCTGTCCCCGGCGCTGCGGGAGCGGGTCGTGATGCTGGGCCGGGTCTCCGAACGGGACAAGGCGCGCATGCTGCGCTCGGTCGACGTCTACGCAGCCCCCAATCTCGGCGGGGAGAGCTTCGGGATCATCCTGACCGAGGCGATGGCAGCAGGGACGCCGATAGTGGCCAGCGATCTCGAGGCCTTCCGCGCCGTGCTCGACGACGGCAGCACCGGCGTGTTGTTCCCCACCGGAGACGCCACCGCCCTGGCCGGCGCACTCGGCGCGCTGCTCGACGACCAGGGGCGACGGGCGGATACCGTCGCCCGGGCCCGCAAGGCGGTGATGGCCTACGACTGGCCGCGGGTGGCCGCGTCGGTCTACGCCGTCTACGAGACGGTCGTAGCCGTCGTGCCGGGGGCAGTGGAGAGCGACGACAGCGTGCCGGTCGAGACCTGAGCCGGTCGCCATGGGGATCGTGATCTCGGTGGTGGTGGCGGTAGTGGTCATAGCGTCTTACCTCACCTGGACCGCCGGCCGCCTGGACCGGCTGCACGCCCGGGTCGACGCGGCCGAGGCCGCACTGGACGCGCAACTGGTCAGGCGGGCCGTGGCCGCCGAAGCCTTGCCCCGGGCGTTGAGCGCCGGCCGGACCGACGAGTTGCGCAGCACGGCGCGTGCCGCGCGGGCGACCGAGCGCGCCGGCCGTGAGGCTGCCGAGAACGACCTCTCCCGAGTGCTGCGCCAGGTCGGGCTCGACCAGGACGCGCCGGAGGTCGCCGAGCTCTCCCAGGCGGCGGCACGGGTGGGCCTGGCCCGGCAGTTCTACAACGACGCGGTGCGTGACACCCGCGCCGTCCGGTTCAAGCTCCTCGTACGGGTACTGAGAATGGCGGGGCACCGGCCCATGCCGTCGTACTTCGAGATCGACGACACCCACCTGGCGTCGTCCGCCGCGCCGCCGGACTGACGTCCTACCATGGAGGCGGTTCCGCACCGTTCCCCAACCGCACCGAAGGACACCGCCATGGCCGAAACCGACGGCACCCGCGTGGGCACCGCCCGCGTCAAGCGCGGAATGGCCGAGATGCTCAAGGGCGGTGTGATCATGGACGTGGTCACGCCCGAGCAGGCAAAGATCGCCGAGGACGCCGGCGCAGTCGCCGTGATGGCGCTGGAGCGGGTCCCGGCTGATATCCGGGCCCAGGGCGGCGTGGCCAGGATGAGCGACCCGGACGTGGTCGAGGGGATCATCTCGGCGGTGTCGATCCCGGTGATGGCCAAGGCGCGCATCGGGCACTTCGTCGAGGCGCAGGTGCTGCAGTCCCTCGGCGTGGACTACGTCGACGAGTCGGAGGTGCTCAGCCCCGCCGACGAGGCGCATCACATCGATAAGTGGGCATTCACCGTGCCGTTCGTGTGCGGTGCCACCAACCTCGGCGAGGCGCTGCGGCGCCTCGGCGAGGGCGCGGCCATGATCCGTTCCAAGGGCGAGGCCGGCACCGGCAACGTGATCGAGGCCACCCGGCACATGCGCTCCATCCGGGGCGAGATCCGTCGGCTGTCCGGCCTCGAAGAAGAGGAACTCTTCGCCGCCGCCAAGGACCTGAAGGCGCCGCTGGAGCTGGTGAGGGAGGTCGCCGAGGCCGGCAAACTGCCAGTGGTGCTGTTCACCGCCGGGGGCATCGCGACGCCTGCCGATGCCGCGATGATGATGCAACTCGGCGCCGAGGGCGTCTTCGTGGGTTCGGGCATCTTCAAGTCCGGTGACCCGGCCCGCCGCGCGGGGGCCATCGTCAAGGCCACCACCTTCTTCGATGACCCCGACGTGATCGCCAAGGTCTCCCGTGGGCTCGGCGAGGCGATGGTGGGCATCAACCTCGAGTCGTTGCCGGCCGAGGCACGCTACGCCGGGCGCGGCTGGTGAGAGCCGCCACGGCCCACCGGTGACGCACGCCGCGCCGGTCGTCGGTGTGCTGGCTCTGCAGGGTGACGTCCGGGAGCACGTCTTCGCCCTGACCGACGCGGGGGCACGAGTCGTGCCGGTCCGGCGACCCGACGAGCTCGACGGGGTCGACGGGCTGGTCCTGCCCGGTGGTGAGTCCACCACCATGAGCAAGCTGGCCGCTGCCTTCGACCTGCTCGAGCCACTGCGCAAGGCGATCTCAGCCGGTCTACCCGCCTACGGCGCATGCGCCGGGATGATCATGCTCGCCGACCGGCTGACCGGTGCGCCGGTCGACCAGGAGACCCTCGGCGGCATCGACATGACCGTTCGGCGCAATGCCTTCGGCCGTCAGGTCGACTCCTTCGAGGAGGACCTGGACGTGCCGACGCTGGGCGCCGAGCCGCTGCGCGCGGTCTTCATCCGCGCCCCGTGGGTGGAGGAGGTCGGTGCCGGCGTCGAGGTGCTCGCCACGGCGCAGGCGCCCTCCCACGCCGGTAAGATCGTTGCGGTGCGGCAGGATCACCTGCTGGCGACCAGCTTTCATCCTGAGCTCACTGGAGACACCCGGTTGCACAAGATGTTCGTCGGGATGGTGAGGGAGCGTTCATGAGCGGCCACTCCAAGTGGGCGACCACAAAGCACAAGAAGGCAGTGGTGGACGCGAAGCGGGGCAAGCTGTTCGCCAAGCTGATCAAGAACATCGAGGTGGCCGCCCGCACCAGTGGCGGCGACCCGGCCGGCAACCCGACCCTGTCCGACGCGATCGCCAAGGCCAAGTCACAGTCGGTGCCCAACGACAACATCGACCGTGCAGTCAAACGCGGGTCCGGTGAGCTGGCCGGTGGCGCCAACTGGGAGAACATCACCTATGAGGGCTACGGACCCGCCGGTGTGGCGCTGTTCATCGAATGCCTGACCGACAATCGCAACAGGGCGGCCTCCGAGGTGCGCACCGCCATGAGCCGCAACGGCGGCAACATGGCCGACCCCGGGTCGGTGGCCTACCTGTTCACCCGCAAGGGGGTGGTCCTGGTCGACAAGGCACCAGGGTTGAGCGAGGACGACGTCCTGCTGGCGGTGCTCGAAGCGGGGGCAGATGACGTCGAGGACATCGGGGCGGCCTTCGAGATCGTCAGCGCACCGGCCGACCTCGAGGCTGTGCGCGCCGCGGTCGCCGCCGCCGGCCTGCAGGTCGAGTCCGCAGACGTGTCGTGGCTGCCCTCGGTGACCGTCGACCTCGACGAGGACGGCGCCCGCAAGGTCCTGCGGCTCGTGGACGCTCTCGACGACTGCGACGATGTCCAGAACGTCTGGGCCAACTTCGACATCCCCGACCGGGTGCTCGAAGCCGTCGAGGCATGACATGCGCCTCCGGGTGACCCTGAGCGCCAAGGCCGAGGTGCCGCTGTCATTCGAGCAGAGGGAAGAACTCGGCGGCGGCGTGCGCATCCCCGTCACCGGCACCGTCAACGGCACGCCTTTCCGTACGACGTCGTTCCGCATGGGCGACTTCACCGGGATCGCCTTCCGCAGGGAGATCCAGCGCGCCGCGGGCGTGGCACCCGGCGACGAGGTCGAGTTGGAGATCAGCCGCGACACCGCCCCGCGCACGGTGGAGCCGCCGGCCGCCCTCGCCGCCGCTTTGGCCGGGGACCCCGTCGCCAAGGCTGCTTTCGACCGGATGTCCTACACCCACCGGCGGGAGTATGCCGATTGGATCACAGCTGCCAAGCAGGAGGTGACGCGGAACAGGCGGGTGGCCCGGGCGCTGGAGTTGCTCCGGGCCGGCAAGCCGGCCGGCTGAGCCCGCTCAGCTGTACCGGCTGATGAAGGCCCTGATCTGCCGCCAAGCGTCACTACAGGCCTCGACGTGCTCGGCGAAGCCGCGGTCGAAGAAGGAGTGCGGCGCGCCGTCGTAGACCACCAGGGTGGTCTCGACCGGCACCGCGTCGCGGAACTCCTCGACCGCCGAGACCGGGATGCCGGGGTCGGCGCCGCCGATGAGCAGCAGTAGCGGGGCGGTCATCCGGCCGGCGACGGCGAGGGCACGTTCGGGCCGGCCGTAGAAACCAATGGCGCCGGCCAGCCCGGGGTTCTCGGCGGACTGCCGCCACGAGAAGCTTCCCCCGAAGCAGAAACCTACGGTGAACACCGATGTCACCGCCCCACCGTCGGCCGACCGCAGGTGCGCCACGCCTGCGGCGACATCGGCCGCGACACCCTCCGGGGTCGTCTGCTCGACGTGTGGCCGGAACTCGAAGGCGGCGGAGCGGTCCCCGATCCCGGCCGTGCGGCCGAAGTAGTCGATCGCCACGGCCGCCATCCCGGCCTCGGCGAAGCGCACCGTGAGATCACCGTAGAAGTCGTGCAGCCCTCGGATGTCCGGCAGGATCACTACTCCGGTGGGCGTAGCCGCAACCGGCTGTGCCGCGAAGGCGGCGAAGCGGTTGCCGTCGGCAGCGGTCAGGACCAGGTCACCGTGGGAGGCAACGGCAACCGGATCAGGAACCCCAGGCGCACGGCTCGCGTCGTCGTGGCACATCTCGGCACTCTACGTCCCGGGCGTGTCGGTCGGCCGCCTGCCCGACCAGCCGATAGCGTGTCGAACACGTGTTCGGGACACGCTCGGAGGTGCGGGTGCGGGTGCTGGGAGTGGACCCGGGGCTGACCCGCTGTGGGCTGGGCGCCGTCGACGGCCGTCCAGGCGGCCCGGTCACGCTCGTGCACTTCGAGGTGTTGCGCACGCCGGCCGATGCCGACATCGCCGTGCGGTTGCTGTTCCTGGCCGAGGCCATCGCCACGGCGATCACCGCGCTGCGGCCCGACGTGGTGGCGGTCGAGCGGGTCTTCAGCCAGCACAATGTCCGGACGGTGATGGGCACCGCGCAGGCCGGAGCGGTAGCGATCACCGCCGCCGCGCGAGCCGGCGTCCCTGTCGCGCTGCACACCCCGAGCGAGGTCAAGGCAGCGGTGACCGGTTCGGGGCGGGCCGACAAGGCGCAGGTGACGTTGATGGTGACCCGGCTGCTGCGGCTGTCCAGCGCACCGCGGCCGGCCGACGCGGCCGATGCCCTGGCGCTGGCCATCTGCCAGCTGTGGCGCGGCCCGGCGCAGGCCAGGCTGGTCGCCGCAGCGCTCCCGGGCGCCGGCCCGCCAACCGTCGCCGGGACAGTGCCCCGATGATCGCCAGCGTCAACGGCCGGGTGGCCGCGCTCGCACCGGACGGCGTCATCGTCGAGGTGGCCGGCATCGGCATCAGCGTGCAGTGCTCCCCGGGGACCCTGGCCCGGCTGCGGATCGGTGAGCCGACCCGGCTGGCCACCAGCCTGGTCGTGCGCGAGGACTCCCTCACGCTCTACGGTTTCGCCGACGACGAGGCGCGACTGCTGTTCGAGCTGTTGCTGACCGCATCGGGCGTCGGACCGCGGCTGGCTCAGGCGATCCTGGCCGTCCTGTCCCCCTTGGAGGTCCGCCGGGCGGTCGCCACCGAGGACCTGCCGGCCCTGATCCGGGTGCCGGGCATCGGCAAGAAGGGGGCCGAGCGGCTGGTGCTCGAGCTACGCGACCGGATCGGTTCGGGGGAGGACGGCGGTTCCTCCGGCGCCGCGACGACCGGCGGTGCGCCCTGGCGCGACCAGTTGCGGCAGGCGCTGGTCGGGCTGGGCTGGTCGCCGCGCGAGGCCGAGGAGGGTGTCGCGGCGGTGGCGGCCGACGCCGACGACGGTGCCGAACTCTCCGTCCTGCTCAAGACGGCCATCCAGACCTTGAGCCCGCGATGAGCGGCGAGCCCGAGGTGGTGGTGTCGGCCTACGCCGAGCCGGCCGAGCGCGAGGTCGAGGCCACGTTGCGGCCGCGCACCCTCGCGGAGTTCGTCGGCCAGCCGAGGGTGCGCGAGCAGCTCGAGCTGGTGCTGCACAGCGCCCTGCGGCGGGGCAAGCCGCCCGACCACGTGCTGCTGTCCGGGCCACCCGGCCTGGGCAAGACCAGCCTGGCGATGATCATCGCAGCAGAGCTGGGGGCCAGCATCCGGGTGACCAGCGGCCCCGCCATCGAACGCGCCGGTGACCTCGCCGCCATCCTGACCAACCTCGCGGCCGGCGACGTGCTGTTCATCGACGAGATCCACCGCATCGCCCGGCCCGCGGAGGAGTTGCTCTACGTCGCCATGGAGGATTTCCGGGTCGATGTGATCGTCGGCAAGGGCCCAGGCGCCACGGCGATCCCGCTCGACGTCGAGCCGTTCACCCTGGTCGGCGCCACGACCCGCTCGGGGCTGCTGACCGGCCCGTTGCGCGACCGCTTCGGCTTCGTCGGGCACATGGATTTCTACGAGCCCAGCGATCTCGAGCGGGTGCTGCACCGCAGCGCCGGCATCCTCGGGGTAGCCCTGCGTCCGGACGGGGCCACGGAGATCGCCGGCCGCTCCCGCGGCACGCCGCGGATCGCCAACCGGCTGCTGCGGCGGGTCCGGGACTTCGCCGAGGTGCGCGCCGACGGCGTGGTGGATCTCGCGGTGGCACAGGCTGCCCTTCGGATCTATGACGTCGACGGCCTGGGACTCGACCGGCTCGACCGGGCGGTCCTGACGGCCCTCGTGTCACGCTTCGGCGGCGGCCCGGTCGGGGTTTCGACCCTGGCGGTGGCGGTGGGGGAGGAGGCTGAAACGGTCGAGGAGGTGTCCGAGCCCTTCCTGGTGCGGGCCGGCCTGCTGGCCAGGACCCCCCGCGGGCGGGTTGCCACACCCGCCGCATGGCGCCATCTGGGCTATCCCCTTCCCGCTTCGGCACCTGCCCACGTGGCCGCCCCGCCGGCCCTGTTCGACGACCTATAGGCTCGGCACCAAGCAGGTCTTCCGCTCGTTGGCCCGACAGCCCGGGCCACACCGCCGGATCCGCCGGATACGACACCGACTCGCCCGAAAGGCCCCACCACCGTGACGACCGCCAGTGCCCTGATCGTGGCAGCCGGCTCCAGCAAGGGCGCCGGGCTCACCCCTCTGCTGCTCCTGTTGGCACTGTTCGCCTTCACCTACCTCATCCTGATCCGGCCGCAACGCGCCCGGGCCAAGGCGTTGCAGCAGACCCAGGCGACCCTCGCTCGGGGGGCGGAGGTGATGACCACGGCCGGGCTGTACGCGACCGTGGTGGAGATCGGGGACGACACGGTGACCCTGGAGACCTCACCCGGCGTCCACCAGCGCTACGCGCGGGCGGCGGTTGCCCGCGTCGTCAGTCCCGCCGCCGGCGATGACGACACTGCCGAGGACTCCACCGACGGGACGGGGGACGACTCACCCGACGACGCCTCCACGGTCGAGCGCTAGGCCGCGTCGGAGATACTGACTCCTGCGGGCAACCGCTACACAGCAGATCAGGGAGTGACATGTCGTGGCAGCACCGTCCGGGCAGCTGAAGGTCAGCCGCTATTTCCTGGCCCTCGCCGCGATCGTCGCGCTCATCTACGGCCTGCTGTTCTTCACCGGCACCACCCGTACCCCCCGCCTGGGCCTGGACCTGCAGGGCGGGACGACGGTGACGCTGAAGGCGGTCACCAAGAACGGCAAGGCGCCGTCCAAGGACAGCCTGACCCAGGCCCGCATCATCATCGAGCGGCGGGTCAACGGCACCGGCGTGGCCGAGGCCGAGGTGGTGACCCAGGGCAACAACCAGATCGTGGTCTCGGTTCCCGGCCGGCAGAAGATCACCCAGCTGGCCAGCACGGCACAGCTGCGGTTCCGTCAGGTTATCCAGTCGGCTCCGGGCACTGCTGCTGCTCCCCCGGCGAGCCCCGCGCCAGCGGCGCCGACGAAGTCGCCGGCGACGGTAGGCGGCTCGCCTTCGCCGGCCAAGAAACGGGTCCTCACCTCGGCCCTGCTCGCCCCAACGCCCAGCGCCACCGCCACGCCCAGCGCCACCCCCTCTCCCGGCGCCACACCCAACCCGTCGGCGTCGGCCACCGGCCCCACCGCTGCCGACTTCGCCGAGCTGGCGAGACTGCCGGCTCAGACGGTCTTCGCCGCGCCCCAGATCAGCTGTGCCGTGCTTGCCAAGCGACCCCCCGGCTCGATCGCGGACGAAAAGAAGCAGGTAGTGGCCTGCAGCGCGGACGGGCAGACCAAGTACCTGCTCGACGTCGCCAAGGTGCTCGGCACCGACGTCAGCAACGCCGACTACCAGGTCGACTCAACGAGCGGGCAGTGGAAGGTGGTCCTGTCGTTCAAGGGCAAGGGCCAGGATCGCTGGACCAACCTGACCCGGGCAGCCGTGGGCAAGCCCTCGCCGACCGACCAGGTCGCCATCGTCCTCGATGCCGACGTCGTGTCCGCACCGGTGATCCAGTCGGTGATCACCGGCAACGCCGAGATCACCGGGCAGTTCAGCCAGGCCGAGGCAAAGACGCTGGCCAACCAGCTCAAGTACGGCGCCCTGCCGCTGACCTTCGACGTGCTCTCCGAGCAGGCAGTCTCACCTACACTGGGTACCGACCAGCTCAAGGCCGGCCTGCTGGCCGGTGGGATCGGGTTGGTCCTCGTGGCGTTGTACTCCCTGATCTATTACCGCATCCTTGGCCTCGTCACGATCAGTAGCCTGCTGTTGTCCGGCCTCGTGACCTACGGGCTGATCGTGCTGCTGGGCCGGCGGCTCGGATTCACCTTGAGCCTGGCCGGCATCGCCGGCTTCATCGTCGCGGTCGGTATCACGGCGGACTCCTTCGTGGTGTTCTTCGAACGATTGAAGGACGAGGTCAAGGACGGGCGCAGCGTGCGCTCGGCGGTGCCCCGTGCCTGGGTACGCGCCCGGCGGACCATCCTGTCGGCAGACGCCGTCTCCTTCCTGGCAGCTGCCGCCCTGTATGTGTTCACCGTCGGCGCGGTCAAGGGGTTCGCCTTCACCCTCGGCCTGTCCACTCTGCTCGACCTGCTCATCGTCTTCCTGTTCACCCACCCCCTGGTTTCGCTCACCTCCCGGTGGCGCACCTTCGACTCGCCCCGGATGACGGGCCTCGGCAACGTCCGGCACCACGATCCGGTGGAGCATCCCCGTGAAGGAGTCCTGACGTGAGCGTGGCCGGCCGGCTGTACCGGGGCGAGACCAACTTCGACCTCATCGGCCATCGCAAGCGCTGGTATCTCGCCTCCGGTGGGCTGCTGTTGGTGTGCGTGCTGTCCTTCATCTTCACGGGCTTCAACTTCGGCATCGAGTTCGCCGGCGGCAACTCCTACCTGGTGCCGGAGACGGCCGGGGTGACGGTCGCATCGGTACGCAAAGCGGTCGAGGACAAGGGCTTCGAGGTCGCCAGTGCGCAGCAGGTGGGCAGCGGCGCCAACCGACGCGTCCAGGTGCGCACTGCCGAGTTGAAGTCCGATCAGGTGCAGGTCGTGAAGGAGGCCATCGCCAAGCAGACTCGGATCCCGGCCAGCGACGTCAGCGTGGAGGCGGTGAGCTCGTCCTGGGGTGGGGACGTGACCAAGAAGGCGCTGACCGGGCTCGTGGTCTTCCTCATCGCCGTGTGCCTCTACATCGGCGCCCGGTTCGAGCCCAAGATGGCGATGGCGGCGATCGCCGCGCTGCTGCACGACGTCGTCGTCGCAGCCGGTATCTACTCCCTGGTCGGGTTCGAGGTGACCCCGTCCACAGTGGTGGGCTTCCTGACCATTCTCGGATTCTCGCTGTACGACACCGTCGTGGTGTTCGACAAGGTCGCCGAGAACACCAAGGGGCTGCTCGGCGGGTCACGGATGACTTTCTCCGAGGCGGCCAACCTCGCGGTGAACCAGACCTTCATGCGCTCCATCAACACCTCCCTCATCGCCTTGCTGCCGGTGGCGGGCCTGCTTTTCGTCGGTGCCGGCCTGCTCGGCGTAGGCACATTGAAAGACCTCGCCCTCGTGCTCTTCGTCGGGCTGGCCTCCGGTGCCTACTCCTCGCTGTTCCTTGCCACGCCCGTGCTTGTCGACCTCAAGGAGCGCGAGCCGCCTTACGCCGCCCTGCGCCAGCGGGTGCTCTCCAAGCGGGCCGGTGGCCCGCCCACCCCGCCGCGCCGACCGGCCCGGCCTGGTCAGGCCCCCGTCGAGCGCAAGCCCGCCAAGGCCGCGACGGCCACCGCAGTGCTGGATCGCGAGCCCGACGACGCTGGCCTCGATGCCGAGCCGGCAGCGGTCGCGCCGGCTCCGGTCAAGCGACCGGCGCCGCGATCGGGGACCCGCCCGGGCGGACCGGGAGCGCGCAAGAGGGGCGGCCGGCCCAGTGGGAGCAAGCGCAAGCGCTGAGCGGCACGAACCACGGTCATGAGCCCGGCCGAGGTGGGCGATCTCGTCAAGGCCCATACCCGAGACGTCCCCGACTTTCCGCTGCCCGGCATCCTGTTCAAGGATCTGACGCCGCTGTTCGCCGACGGCGCCGCGTTGACCCTGGTTGTCGACGCCCTGGTGAGCGGCCAGGCTCACGCGGGGTTCGACGTGGTCGCGGGGATCGAGGCGCGTGGGTTCGTCCTCGCCGGTGCGATCGCGTACGCCACGGGCGTTGGCATGCTGCCGGTGCGCAAGGCGGGCAAGCTGCCCCGGGCGGTACTCACCGAGAGCTACCTGCTCGAGTACGGCGAAGCCACGCTTGAGGTGCACGCCGACGCCTTCTCCGGCGCCCGGGTCCTGGTGGTCGACGACGTGCTCGCCACCGGTGGGACCGTGGCGGCGACGCTCAGGCTGGTCGAGCGCGCCGGCGGCCGGGTCTCGGGCATCGCCGTGGTCCTCGAACTCGCCGGCCTCGGCGGGCGGGCCAGGCTGGCCCCCTGGCCGGTCACCGCACTGGTGCAGGCGTGAATCCCGGTAGGATGGAAACTCGTACCGTCTGATCGGCCGAGCAGGACGGCTGTTTCGACCGGCAAGGAGTGCCCGTGGCGCCCGAGTCATCCGTCCCCGCGCCGGGCGCCACCCTGCCCGACCTGGGCGACAACGACGAGGTCGAGCCGCTCGAGGAGCCGCCGGCAGAGCCCGTCGCCGCAGCCGATGCTGCTGAGGACGCCGAGGAGGGCAGGGGCACCTCAAGCGGGCGCCGGGTGCGAGCCAGGCTGGCCCGCCGCATCGGCCACACGTCGCGCCCGCTGCACGGCGCAGTCCTCGAACCGCTGATCGGCACCCATCGCGCCGCGCATCCCAAGGCCGACGTCAAGACCATGCAGCAGGCCTACGAAACGGCCGAGCGGTTCCACCGGGGGCAGCTGCGCAAGAGCGGCGACCCCTACATCACCCACCCGCTGGCCGTGGCGACCATCCTGGCCGAGCTGGGCATGGACACCACCACCTTGGTCGCGGCGTTACTGCACGACACGGTCGAGGACACCGGCTACACCCTCGAACAGCTCAAGATCGATTTCGGAGCGGAGGTGGCCCACCTCGTCGACGGTGTGACCAAGCTCGACAAGGTCAAGTTCGGCGCGGCAGCCGAGGCCGAGACGATCCGCAAGATGGTCGTGGCCATGGCGCGCGATCCGCGGGTGCTGGTCATCAAGCTGGCCGACCGGCTGCACAACATGCGCACCCTGCGCTTCCTGCCGCGGGAGAAGCAGGAGCGCAAATCCCGCGAGGTGCTCGAGGTGCTCGCGCCGTTGGCCCACCGGCTCGGCATGAACACCGTCAAGTGGGAGCTTGAGGACCTGGCCTTCGCCACGCTCTACCCCAAGCGCTACGACGAGATCGTGCGGTTGGTCGGCGAGCGGGCGCCGTCGCGCGACGTCGCGCTGGTGCACGTGACGGAGAAGGTGCAGGCCGATCTCAACGCCGCCAAGATCAAGGCGACGGTGAGCGGCCGGCCCAAGCACTACTACTCGATCTACCAGAAGATGATCGTGCGCGGCCGCGACTTCACCGACATCTACGATCTGGTCGGCGTGCGGATCCACGTCGAGTCGGTGCGCGACTGTTATGCCGCGCTCGGCGTCATCCACGCCAACTGGCAGCCGGTGCCGGGGCGGTTCAAGGACTTCATCGCGATGCCCAAGTTCAACATGTACCAGTCACTGCACACCACGGTGATCGGGCCGGAGGGCAAGCCGGTCGAGATGCAGATCCGCTCCTGGGCCATGCACCGGACCGCGGAGTACGGCATCGCCGCGCACTGGAAGTACAAGGAGGCCAAGAAGGCCCCGGTCACCGGCCTGAGCGGCCAGGTCGACGACATGAGCTGGCTGCGTCAGTTGCTCGACTGGCAGCGGGAGACCGAGGACCCCAGCGAGTTCCTGGACTCCCTGCGATTCGACCTCGGCGGCCAGGAGGTCTTCGTCTTCACGCCCAAGGGCGACGTCATCTCGCTGCCCGCCGAGTCCACTCCGGTCGACTTCGCCTACGCCGTGCACACCGAGGTCGGGCACCGGTGCATCGGCGCCCGGGTCAACGGCCGCCTCGTGCCGCTGGAGTCCACTCTGGACAACGGCGATGTCGTCGAGGTGTTCACCTCCAAGTCCGAGACGGCGGGGCCCTCCCGCGACTGGCAGTCGTTCGTCAAGAGCCCCAGGGCGCGCACCAAGATCCGCCACTGGTTCGCCAAGGAGCGCCGTGAGGACGCGATCGAGGCGGGCAAGGACGCGATCAGCAGGGCCATGCGCAAGCAGGGCCTGCCGTTGCAGCGCCTGCTGGGCGGTGACTCACTGATGACGTTGGCGGCCGAGATGCACTACGCCGACATCTCCGCGCTGTACGCCGCCGTCGGGGAGAACCACGTCTCGGCCGCGACGGTGGTGCATCGACTGGTCGCCGCCCTGGGCGGGCGCGAGGGCGCCACGGAGGACATCTCCGAGACCGCGCTGCCGACCCGCCAGCCGTCCAAACGGACCCCTTCGGGCGGCGATGCGGGCGTCATCGTCAAGGGCGCGACCGACATCTACGTCAAGCTGTCCAAGTGCTGCACTCCGGTTCCCGGCGACGAGGTGCTCGGCTTCGTCACCCACGGTGGCGGCGTTTCCGTACACCGGACCGACTGCACCAACGCCGGCGACCTGATGAACCAGCCTGAGCGACTCGTCGAGGTCACCTGGGCGCCCACCGCCGACTCGCTGTTCCTGGTCGCCATCCAGGTCGAGGCGCTCGACCGCCATCGCCTGCTCTCCGACGTGACCCGGGTGCTCTCCGACGAGCGGGTCAACATCCTGTCGGCCTCGGTTACGACCACCCGCGACCGTGTCGCCACGTCCCGGTTCACCTTCGAGATGGCCGACCCCAAGCACCTCGGGCACCTGTTGCGGACGGTGCGCGGGGTCGGCGGTGTCTACGACGTCTACCGGGTCACCAGCGGCGCCTGACCAGCAGCTCAGCTGAGCTTGGCCTGCTCGATAGTCACCGGCGTCTTGGGCTTGCCGTCGCCGGCCGGCTTGCCCTTCGGGTCGACCGCGCCGGCCTTGGCGATCGCCAGGATCGCGTCGAGGCCCTTGCTGACCTTGCCGAAGATCGTGTAGTTGGGCGGGAACTTGGTGTCCCGGTAGACGATGAAGAACTGGCTGCCGGTGGTCCCGGGGCCGGCGTTGGCCATCGCCACGGTGCCTGCCGGGTAGTCGATCGTGGCTCCGCTGCTGGCCGGCAGGCCCTCCTCGCCGAACTGGTAGCCGGGCCCCCCCCTGCCGGTGCCTGCGGGGTCACCGCACTGCAGCACGAAGATCCCGCTCGTGGTGAGCCGGTGACACGGTGTCTTGTCGAAATACTTCTGCATGACCAGGGAGGTGAAGCTGCCGACCGTGCACGGAGCACGGCCGCGGTCGAGGCTGATGGTCAAGGCGCCCTGGCTGGTCGTGATCTGCACGACGGCGCTGCCCTTCTTGGGCGCGGTCACGGGGGGAGGGTTGACCTTGCGCGGCACCTGTCCGGCCTGAGCGGCCGGCGGCTTGGTGAACGAGCACACGGCTGCGCTGGCCGACGGCTTCGGCTTCTTGCCATGGTGGAGTTTGGTGACGGCGAATGCCGACAGTGCGACAACCGCGACGAGGGCCAGCGCGGCGCCGCTCACGGCCTGGGCCCGACGGCGCCGCCTCGCTGCCTCCGCGCGGCGGGTCATCTGGCGCTGTAGCTTCTCCCGGGCGAGCTGGCGCTGGCGGTCCTTGCCGGGCACAGGCGTCCTTCCATCGATTGGCAGGCGTATGCCGGTGGCGGCCACGGGCCCCACGGATATCGGCTCGGGAAGTCTACGGCTCCTCGGTAGGCTGGCTGACGCCGCTAGTCGCTCTAGGAAAGGTAGGACCTCGTGCTCGTCGCCGGGTTCCCCGCCGGCCCCCCTGCGACGAACTGCTGGGTCGTTGCCGCCGGACCCGGTGAGCAGTGCGTCGTGATCGACCCGGGGATTGGCGCCGAGACGCTGCTGGACAACGTGCTGCGCGAGCACCACCTGCAGCCCGTGGCCGTCCTGCTGACCCACGGCCACGTCGACCACACCTTCGCCGTGGTGCCGGTGTGCGGCGCGCGCGGTGTCGCCGCCTACGTCCACCCCGACGACCGGCGACAGCTGACCGACCCATGGTCCGGGCTGGGCGTCCCCCGGGGGACGTCGCTGTTCGGGCGGCTGCACTTCGCCGAGCCCGACGACGTGCGTGAGCTCGCCGACGGCCACCCGTTGAGCATCGCCGGCCTGGACCTGTCGGTCGCACTGGCCCCGGGTCACACGCCCGGCTCGGTGGTGTTCGGACTGCCGACCCCGGCGGAGCCCCTGATGTTCGCCGGTGACCTGATCTTCGCTGGCAGCATCGGCAGGGTGGACCTGCCGGGCGGCAGCGAAGCCGACATGCTGGCCTCCCTGAGCCGGGTGGTGCTCACGGCGCCGGACGACACCGTCGTGCACCCGGGACACGGCCCGTCCACGACGATCGGCCGCGAGCGGA
Organism: Pseudonocardiales bacterium; assembly: GCA_040003795.1. GTDB lineage: Bacteria > Actinomycetota > Actinomycetes > Mycobacteriales > QHCA01 > QHCA01. The sequence goes on from JBDUBV010000032.1 coordinate 20,531, forward strand.
GCACCAACCCGTACCTGCAGATGGTGACGCCCCGTGACCGTAGGACCGGCTGATGAGCGCCTTCTCGGCCCCCAAGGGCACCTACGACGTGCTGCCGCCGGCGTCGGCGGACTGGCTGGCGGTCGTCGACGCCCTGTCGGGGCCGCCGCGCCGGGCCGGCTACGCCTTCATCCAGACGCCGCTGTTCGAGGACACCGCCCTGTTCGTCCGCGGGGTCGGCGAGTCGACCGATGTGGTGTCCAAGGAGATGTACACCTTCACCGACAAGG
>JBDUBV010000033.1:0-20691 GCA_040003795.1 Pseudonocardiales bacterium
CCAGTAGGCCTGGGGGGCCTTGAAGAAGGTCTTGTCGTCGACCACCAGCAGGCCGATCTTGACGCCCTTCCGGACGAAACTGCCGGTCGTGGTCCCCTGCTGGGTCACGCTGAGGTCGACGGTGATCTCGTCCTCGCCCGAGGTGATCCGGCGGGTGTAGCGCACGGCAGGCTGCCGGGCGAAGGCTCTGGTAGCGCTCAACAGCTGCGCCGTGGCGGCGTCGACCGGCTTGCCGTTGACGACCTTGCCCGTGCCCTTGCCCTGCGTCGTCGGGGAGTCAGCGCCCCGGTTGGCGAGAAAAACAACGACTCCGACGGCGATCAGGACGAGGACGAGACCTGCAGCACCGAGCAGGATCGGCAGCGCCGAGCGGCGCTTGCGGGGGCCCCCGCCACGCGGCGGTGGCCCCGGTGCACCCTGCCACCCGGCATAGGGCTGCCCATAGCCGGGTTGCCCATAGCCCGGTTGCCCGTAGCCGGGCGGGGGGCCGTACGGTGGTGGTGGTCCGGGCGGGGGTCCCGGTGGCGGGCCATAGTGCTGGCCCCAGGGCGGTGGCTGACGCGGTGGCGGGCCGTACTGCCCCGGTCCGCTGTCGTGCGGCCCAGGACGCCCGTCCGGAGGCTCGGCCATGCTGGAACCCTTCGTGTCGTCGCGCCTACGCCGCGCGGCGGCCGGTGCGATGAGCTTATCGATCGGCTGGCGGCACAGCATCGTCCGGGCTGCCGAGGAAAGGCAGGACCTGGGCCAGCAAGGCCTCAGCGGCGACGTACACGGCATTGTGCGGGCTGGCCGGCACCGTGGCCAGCCGCCCGCCGGGGATCAGGTCCACGGCTTCCCGGGCCCAACGCGGTGGCACGATCGGCTCGACGGCCCCGCGCAGCACCAGAGTGCGGACGCTCAGGCGAGGGAGTTTGTCCTCGATGTGGTCGCGCACAGCGGCGTGCAGGGTCGCCCACACGCGTCCCGGGCCGGCGTCGCGGACGTCCCGCAGGAGCAGGCCCACTTGCATCGGGTCCTCACGCATGGCATCGCGCAGCCAGCGCCCGGCCTGCCGAGCGGCGGTCCGGGCCTGAGGGTCGACAGTGGGTCCGGACAGGATGAGGGCTGTGCACCGCTCCGGCGCACGGCTGACCATGTCGACGAGGACCTGGCAACCGTAGGAGTTGCCGAGCATGACGGCCGGCCCGAGCCGGTTGGCGTCGAGCCATCCGGCCAGTGCGTCAGCGTGTTCCGAGGTGTCGAAGGCCTTCGGTGGGTCGCTGCTGAGCCCGAAACCGGGCAGGTCCACCACGCGGACGTCGTATCGGGCCTGCAGCAGGGCAGCCGTCGGCATCAGGTAGCGATGGGATACGGCCAGTCCGTGCACCAGCACGGCCGGCGGCGCCCCTGGCGGCGGCGCGGCTGAAACCCGGGCGTGCAGGGAGAGGTTGCCGACGCTCGTCCATTGGCTGCGGAATCCGTGGCTGGCCCGGGGGGCGGCGGTAGCCAGGCGATATCGATCCAGCCGTCGGCGCAGCCCGCGAAGGGTCGCTGCGCTGCTCAGTGTCTGAAGATCAGGATGAGGATGATGGTCACGGCAGCGGAGAGCGCCAGGGAGCCAAGGCACCCGAGACGGTTGGAGAAAAAGAAGAACACGTGCTCGCTCCTACCCGTCGGCGCGCCCGCCACACAACACAGTGAGTGTTCGGTGGCGCGCCGGCCCGAGTTGCGGGCGGTCCTGACCTGACACACGCTGTTGCGATGGTCTGGGTAGGGGGTTGGCGGACGCGACGTCGCGGATACGGCGGGTACGGCTACGGTCCGCCGGGGTATGGGCGCCGTTACGGCGGCGGCAGTTCGTGCATGCGCGACATGTGTCTCGTCGAGAGTGGCTGCTGCGCGGCGGAGATGTTGGGCTGCGGACCGCAGCTGGCCCTCACTGCTCCGTCCCTCTTCCGGCGGTCGGTGAGGAGCGTCCGCCGGGGGCCTGCCTCCGCAGCCTCGGAGTCGTGGCTGCTGAGACTGGCTCTGGCGGCGATCTCGGCCTATCAAGGGGAGATCAGCCCCTGCCGGGCTCCGTGTTGCAGGTACTCACCCACCTGCTCGCACTACGCAGCTGAAGCACTGCGGGTGCACGGCCTGGCGCGCGGGACCTGGCTGACGGCGCGCCGGCTGGTACGGTGCCGACCCGGCTCGGGCGGCGGTCCCGACCCCGTCCCCGTTCGCGGTCCGCAGCGCTGAGGACTCCCGGCCCAGGGGGCGGGAGAAATTTCGAGCTGCCACCTGGACCGAAGCACTTCCATCCCGGGGCATTTGGCCGCATACTCGTTGCAGTTCGCGGGAAGCCGTCCCAAACGCTGGGACACTTCGCTCGAACGTCGACCTCGATTCCCGGTCGGTCTGGCCGACGGGACGACACCCGTGGAGGGTTCCGTGCGCTTTACCAAGATCGTCCCCATCGCCGGCGTAGCCGTGCTCTCACTCGGCCTGAGTTCGGGGTGCAGCTCGGACAAGAACTCGAAGTCGGGTAGCGCCTCAGGCAGCAGCTCGTGTTCGTTGGCAACCGCTCCCGATCCGGGCAACTCTGCCTCCCCGACCGGCGTACCCATGGCGGCCGGTGCGCCGAAGCTGGGGAAGAAGTCCACCTTCAACGTCGCGTTCAGCCAGAACGCGAGCAACAACCCGTGGCGCCTCGCCGAGACAGCGAGCATGAAGGCGGAGGCGGCCAAGATGGGTTTCAAGCTGACCATCACCGACGCGAACAACCAGCAGTCGAAGCAGATCGCCGACATCCGCGGCCTGATCGCGCAGAAGCCCGACGTGTTGTTCATAGCGCCGATCACCGAGCAAATCGCGAACGTCGTCACCGACGCCCGCAAGGCCGGCATTCCGGTGTTCCTGCTCGACCGTGACGTGACGCACAGCGTGGCCAAGCCGGGGACGGACTACGTCAGCGTCCTGCAGTCCGACTTCGTCCAGGAGGGCAAGCGCGCAGCCGTGGCGATGGCCCACGCAACCGGTGGCAAGGCCAAGATCATCGAGCTCGAGGGCACCACTGGTGCGTCCCCGGCCATCGACCGCAAGAAGGGCTTCGACGAGGCGATCAAGGCCTGCCCGGGCATGCAGCTTCTGGTGTCGCAGGACGGCGACTTCACCCGCTCCAAGGGACAGTCGGTGGCAGAGACGCTGCTGCAGTCCCACCCTGACGCAACGGCGATCTACGCCCACAACGACGAGATGGCCCTCGGCGCCATCGCTGCCGTCAAGGCGATCGGCAAGGTACCCGGCAAGGACATCAAGATCGTCTCCATCGACGGCGAGAAGGACGGCTTGAAGGCCGTCGCGGCGGGCGACCTGTACACGACCGTCGAGTGCAACCCGCGGTTCGGCCCCAAGGCCTTCGCCACGATGCAGCAGTATGCGAGCGGGACTGCCCAGGTTCCTACCCTCATCATCAACACCGACCAGCTGTTCAAGAAGGACAACGCAGCGGAGAACGTCGCCACGGCGTACTGATCGCCACCGCTGCTGATCAAGGCAAGGCAGTGAAGCACCCGGTGGCCGGCGCGCGTCGAGCACGCCCGGCGGCCACCGGGGCGCCCCCGCGAGAAGGGCACCCATCGGTGGCTGAACGTCCCCCCCTCCTGCTGTCGATGCAGGGGATCAACAAGGACTTCCTCGGCGTGCCGGCGCTCATCGATGCGCGCTTCGAGGTCGCGCGGGGGGAGGTCCACGCCCTCATCGGGCAGAACGGCGCGGGCAAGTCCACGCTCATCAAGGTGCTCACCGGCGTCTATCAGCGGGACTCGGGCCGCATCGAGTTCGACGGCCGGCAGGTGGAGTTCCGCTCACCGCACGCGGCGCAGCTTGCCGGCCTGTCGACGATCTATCAGGAGGTCAACCTCGTCCCCTTCAGGTCCGTGGCCGAGAACGTCTTCCTCGGCCGTGAGCCCAAGCGCTACGGGTTGATCGACTGGCGGCGGATGAACAGCGATGCAGCCGACGTGCTGGGCCGGCTCGACATCTCGGTCGACGTCACCAAGCCGTTGTACGAATGCTCGATCGCGACCCAGCAGATGACGGCTCTCGGGCGGGCGCTGGCGACGTCGGCCAAGCTGGTGATCATGGACGAGCCGACGTCCGCGCTCGCCGAGAACGAAGTCCAGACGTTGTTCGACGTCATCAGGCGGCTCAGGAGCGACGGCATCTCGGTGGTCTTTGTGTCGCACCGGCTCGACGAGCTCTACGCCGTGTGCGACCGCGTGACGATCATGCGCGACGGCAGGACCCTCGAGGACCGGCCGATGTCGGAGATCTCCCGCTACGAGCTGGTCTCGAGGATGCTCGGCCGCGAGCTGGCCGAACAGCTGTCGCACCGACGCGGCGAGCAGACCTCCGAAGAGGTGGAGCGGGCCGAGCCCATCGTGCAGGCCGACGAGCTGCGCCGTGGACGCGCGCTCGACGGGGTGTCGCTGTCGGTGCGCCCCGGTGAGATCGTCGGGCTGGCCGGGCTGCTCGGATCGGGGCGCACCGAGACCGCTCGGGCGCTCTTCGGTGCCGACCCGCTCGACTCCGGAACGGTGCGCATGCACGGCAAGCAGGTTGCGCTGCGCTCCCCGCGCGACGCGGTCCACCACAAGATCGGGTTCTCACCGGAGGACCGCAAGACCGACGGCATCGTGCCACAACTGTCGGTCCGAGAGAACATCACCTTGGCCCTGCTCCCGCGCCTGCGGCGTCACGGCATCGTGGACCGCGCCCGGCAGGGCGAGATCGTCGCCCGGTTCATCAAGGCCATTGGCATCAAGTGCTCGAGCCCCGACCAGCCGATCCGCGAGTTGTCCGGTGGCAATCAGCAGAAGGTGCTGCTCGCCCGCTGGCTGTGCACCGACCCCGAGTTGCTCATCCTGGACGAGCCCACGCGGGGCATTGACGTCGGAGCCAAACGTGACATCCAGGTCCTCATACGACAGCTTGCCGACGACGGGTTGGCCGTCCTGCTGATCTCCTCCGAGCTGGAGGAGATCATCGCCGACTCCGACCGGGTCGTGACACTGCGCGACGGCCAGGCGGTGGCAGAGCTGACCGGTGCTGCGATCACCGAGGAGGCGCTCATGCAGGGCATGGCGACCGGGGCGGCCGCAGGCTCGGAAAGCGCGACGTGAGCCGCGACACGGCGACCGGGCCGTCGCCGACGACTGATCCCACTCCCATTGGCGCGCCTCCCGCAGCGAAGCGGGCGAGGTTCGGCCGGGTGCAATGGACGCGATGGGCCCAGCAGTACGGTGCCCTTGCCACTCTGGTCGTGCTGTTCGTCTACAACGCCATTGACACGCCGTTCTTCCTGACCAGGCAGTCCCTGCTGTTCGTTCTGTTGAGGCAGGCGGCCCCGATCGCGATCGTCGCCGTAGGGATGGCGATCGTCATCGGCACTGCCGGGATCGACCTGTCGGTCGGGTCCGTCATGGCGATCAGTGGCCAGGTCGGCGCGACGCTGGTGCTGCACGGGCACGGCACCGCGGTCGCCATCGCGCTGGCGATCGGCGTGGCCGCAGCGTGCGGTGCCTTCAACGGGACCCTGGTCGCGCGCTTCGGGGTGCAGCCGATCATCGCGACCCTGATCCTGTTTATCGCCGGTCGCGGCATCGCCCAGCTGATCACGGGCGGTGAACTGCAGCCGCTGAGCAACCCGGGCTTCCAGTGGGTCGGCCTGGGCCGGCCGGCCGGCATTCCGGCGCAGATCATCATCGCCCTGGTGGTCGCCGTACTTGCCTGGCTCGTCATGCGGCTCACGGTGTTCGGCCGCTATGTGACCTCGGTCGGCGGCAACGAGACCGCCTCGCGGCTGGCCGGGGTGCCGTCGGGCCGGGTGAAGGTCCTGGCCTACGTCATCTGCGCCACGCTCGCCGGCCTGGTCGGGCTTATCGCGGTCAGCGCGAACTTCGCCTCCGACGCCAACAACACAGGGCAGGGGATGGAACTCGACGCCATCGCCGCAGTGGCCGTCGCCGGAACGCGGCTCACCGGCGGCCGGGTGACGATTTGGGGTGCAGTCATCGGCGCCGTGATGCTCAAGCTCCTGCAGAACACCCTCATAGCGCACGGCATCACCAAGGAAGTGGCACAAATGATCGAGGGGGCGGTCATCGTGGCGGCGCTCTATCTTCAGCGGCACGAGGCATGAGGACCGAGCCATGACGACTTCTGCGTTGCCACGGGCGCGCCGGGTCCACCTCGGGCTGACGCTGCAGCGGCAGGGAGCTCTTATCGCGCTGGTCGTCCTGGTGATCTTCGGCATGCTGCGCTACGGGGAGCGGTTCGCCACCGGCTACAACATGCGCAGCCTGCTCGGTGACGACGCGAAGTACGGCCTCGTGGCACTGGGGATGACCTTCGTCATCATGACGGGCGGGATCGACCTGTCCGTGGGCTCCGTGGCGGCTCTCGGCGGGGTCGTCGCCATCGAGTTCAGCAGCCACGGGCTGCTGCCGGGTCTGCTGGCAGGTGTTGCTGCCGGTGCGGCTGTCGGGTCGATCAACGGGCTGCTCATTACCAAGCTCAAGCTGCAGCCGTTCATCGTCACGCTAGCGATGTTGCTCGCGGTGCGCGGTCTCGCCCTCAACGTCGCGGGCACCAGGGCCGCTGTCGCCGCGCCGGGGAGCGGCTTCGAGAAGCTCTCCGACTGGCAGGCGCTGGGCCTGCCGGTCGCGGCCTGGCTGATGTTCATCGCCTTCGCTGCGGGAGCGGTCGTCCTGCGCTACACCAAGTGGGGCCGGCAGGTCCTGGCGATCGGTGGGAACGTCGACGCGTCCCGGCTGATGGGGCTGCCGGTGTCGCGGGTGACGTTCACCGTCTACGTCCTCTCCGGCGGGCTGGCCGGACTGGCGGGGGTGTTCCTCGGGTCCCAGAACGGCTCGGTCGACACCGCGGCGGGCCAGGGCTGGGAGTTGTCGGCCATCGCGGCAGTCGTCGTCGGCGGGACGCTGCTGACCGGCGGCATCGGATCGGTGCTGTCGACGCTCGTGGGCGTCCTGCTGTTGCAGCTGATCTTCAACCTGATCGTGTTCGAGAACAGCAAGCACGTGCTCACCATCAGCTCCTACTGGGAATCGGTCATCCGCGGCGCGTTCCTGCTCGTCGTCGTCCTGCTGCAGGTGCGACTGGTCCGGCGGCGAAGCGCGGTGGGAAGACAGGCATGACCGCTTCCGCCCCAGTCCCCCTGCTTCCAGCACCCGGCACCCGGACCGAGCAAGGGGTGCTGGAGAGGGGGCTTGCCGCACTGCAGTTCGTTGCCGAGCGCGGGGAGGTGACGGCCACCGGGTTGGTCCAGGGCCTGCAGCTCGGCCGCAGCAGTGCCTATCGCCTGCTCGACCGGCTCCGGTCCTCGGGGTACCTGCAGGAGTCCAGCGTTCCCGGGGTGTTCCGGCTCGGGCCGCGGGTGCTGCCCATCGGGCTGGCCGCGCTCAACCAGCTCGACATCATGGACATCGCGCCGGCCCACCTGATGGCGCTGGCCAAGGCCGCCGGTGAGACGGTCAACCTCGCCGTCCCGCTCAACGACGAGATGATCTACGTCTACCAGGCCGAGGGCCCGGGCGGGGTCAAAGTGACCGCCCATCTGGGCACGAGAAGGCCGCTCAACTGCAGCTCGCTGGGCAAGGCCTACCTGGCGGCGTTGTCACGCGAGGAGCTCGACGAGCGCCTGCCCCAGCTGACCGCCGTGGCGCTGACGGTGAACTCCGTCGTTGACATCGCGGCGCTTCGCACCGAGCTCGACGCCACCAGGGCACGCCGCTACTCGATCGACGCCGAGGAGGTGGAGGCGGGCGTCTCCTGCGTCGGCGCGGCGATCCGCGACTCCACCGGGCGCCCGGTGGCCGCCATCTCCGTCGCCGGGCCCGCCGAGCGGATGCCCGGCAAGCACGAGACGGTCGTGCCGCTCGTTCTCGAGGCAGCCGAACAGATCTCCAGGCGGATGGGTTGCCGCACATGAGCGGCCGGGCCGGCTCGCGGATAGCGGCCGTTACCACCTATCGCGTCGACTACCCCCTCGAAGCCCCGATGGCCGATGCTCTGCACTACATCCCCAGCCGAGCGGCGCTGCTGGTCGAGATCACCGGCGATGACGGCATGGTCGGCATCGGGGAGTCCGCGATCTACGGCGGGAGCGGCTCGGTGGCCGAGGCGCTGATCCACGACGTGCTGGCCCCCCGGGTCGTCGGCGAGGACGTGCGCCAGCCCGAGCGCCTCTGGGACCGGATGTTGTGGCCCTCACACCAACTGGGCAACGGCGGTGCACTGCCGATGGCTATGTCGGGCGTGGACATCGCGGTCTGGGACCTGATGGCGCGCCAGGCGCGCCTGCCGTTGTGGCGGCTGCTCGGCGGTCACCGCGACCGGGTGCCGGCCTACGCCAGCGCCGGCTTCTACTTCGAGGGCAAGGATGTCGGAGCCCTTGCCGAGGAGTTCAAGGGCTACGTCGCGCGGGGGTTCCGGCACGCCAAGATGAAGGTCGGACGCACTCCCGAAACGGCACTGAACCCGCTGCGGCATCAGGTGCGCCCCGACTTCGCGACCGTGACGTTCGAGGAGGACCTGAAGCGGGTGCGCGCCGTCCGCGCGGCGGTGGGCGAGGACTTCTCCCTCGCGGTCGACGCCAACAACGCCTGGAACGTCGCGATAGCGCTGAGAGCGGGCCGGGATTTCGACCGGCTGGGCATCGCGTGGTTCGAGGAGCCGGTCCTGACCGACGACCGGGCAGGCAGTGCCGAGCTGGCCCGCCGCCTCGACACCCCCATCGCCGGCAACGAGACGGAGAGCCTGATCTCCGGGTTCCGGGACCTGATCAACCAACGCGCCGTCGACATCGTGCAGCCCGACGTCATCTGGACAGGTGGCATCACGGGGTGCCGCCGCATCGCCGCCCTCGCCTACGCGGCAGGGCTTCCGGTGATCCCGCACGTCTATTCCACGGCCGTGAGCATCGCCGCCAACCTGAGCTTCGTCGCGTCGCTGCCCAACAGCCACCTCCTCGAGTTCGACCAGAACCCCAACGCGTTGCGCACCGAGCTCCTCGACGTACCGGTCGAGCCCGACGGTCATGGCGTGATGACGCTGACCGAGCTTCCTGGCCTCGGTGTGTCCCTGGACCGCGAGACGCTGCGTCGCTATCAGGCAGCACCGTCGCGCACCACCGAGATGTCCTGACCGATCCGGCGACCGCCGCGCCGCCGGGTCTTCTGCCGAGGAGGAACAATGCAGTTCGAGGACAAGGTCGCCATCATCACCGGATCGGCCTCTGGCATGGGCCGGGCGATGGCCCTGGCCTTCGCCCGTGAGGGCGCCACCGTCGTGGTGGCCGACCTCAACGAGGAGGGCGCCGACAGGGTAGTCGCCGAGATCGGGGCCCAAGGCGGCAAGGCATCTGCAGCCAAGCTCAACGTCGCCGACCCCGAAGAGTCCAAGGCCCTCGTCACCGACGTGGTCCAGCGCTACGGCCACCTCGACATTCTCATCAACAATGCCGGCGTCGGCCTGATCAAGGAGGTCTGGGAGACGACCCCCGAGGAGTGGGACCGCATCTTCGCGGTCAACGTCAAGGGGCTGTTCTTCATGGCCCAGGCGGCCGCCGAGCCGATGCGGGCGCAGCGCAGCGGACGCATCATCAACCTCGGGTCCATCGCCGGCCGCCGCGGTGAGGCGCTCGTGGCGGCCTACTGCGCGTCGAAGGCCGCCGTGATCAATATCAACCAGTCACTCGCGCTGGCGCTGGCGCCGTACGGCGTCACCGTCAACGCGATGGCTCCTGGCGTCGTTGACACGCCGTACTGGAAGGAGGTCGACAAGCAGTTCGGCGCCATCACCGGCAAGGCGGAGGGTGAGACGTTCCGGGACGTGGCCAAGGACATCCCGCTGGGCCGTACCTCGGTGCCCGAGGACGTCGTGCCACTCGCGCTGTTCCTTGCCGGCCCGGGCGCCGACTACATCACCGCTCAGACCTACAACGTCGAGGGCGGGATGGTGATGAGCTAGCAATGGGGGGAGCCCCGCGCCGCACCGTGCTTATCACCGACTGCGACCACGGCACCATCGACCAGGAGCAGGCGGTCCTGACCGACGCCGACGTCACGCTGCGGCTGGCGTCGTGCCGCACCGAGGACGACGTGATCCGCGAGGGAGTGCGGGCCTCGGTGCTGATCAACCAGTACGCGCCGATCACAGCGCGGGTGCTGTCCGCCCTGCCCTGCGTGCGGCTCGTGGTGCGCTACGGGGTCGGCGTGGACAACATCGACGTGCCGGCGGCCACCGAACGCGGCGTCTGGGTGGCCAACGTGCCGGACTACGGCACGGAGGAGGTCGCCGACCACGCGATCGCGCTGACGTTGACCGTCCTGCGGGGGATCGCCTGCCTGGACCGATCCGTGCGCGCGGGGCGGTGGGACTACACCGATGCCCGCCCGCTGCGGAGGCTGAGCACGCTCACCTTCGGCGTGGTCGGCTGCGGCGCGATCGGCACGGCGGCCGGCTGCCGCGCGAGTGGGTTGGCGATGCGCGTCGTCGGGGCCGACCCCGACCCGTCCCGCCCGGCCGAAGCGTCCGGCATCGAAAAGGTGAGTATGGCCGGCCTGCTGGCGCAGGCCGACGTCGTCTCCCTCCACGCATTCCTCTCCGCCGACACCGAAGGACTGATCGGCGAGCAGGCTCTGGCGGCGATGAAGCCGTCGGCGGTCCTGATCAACACAGCCCGGGGTGGCCTGGTCGACAGTGTCGCCTTGCTGAACGCACTGGAGGCGGGGCAGATCGCCGCTGCCGGCCTCGATGTGTTGGCGGTCGAGCCGCCCGAAGCTGCCGGCTCCCGCCTCGCCGGCCACCCGCGCGTGGTCATGACGCCGCACGCCGCGTGGTATTCGGAGGAATCCTTCGCCACGCTCAAGCGAGAGGTCGCGCGCGAGGCGTTGCGCGTCCTCGAGGGGCACCAGCCGAGGTCCCCGGTCAACTCCCCCCTGCGCCCGGCCCGCTGATGCGCGCGCTCGTGTGGCCCGGGGGCCAGGACGCCGAGGTGAGAGATGTCGCCCCGGTGAGCGCCTCCGACGGTGTCGTCGCCGTCGACGTGGCCTACTGCGGACTGTGCGGGACCGACCTACACATCTGCGCCGGCGAGCACCCCCGGGCGCGGCCCGGCCTCGTGCTCGGTCATGAAGTCTCCGGCCGGGTAGCTGCCGACGCCGGTGGCCTGGCCGCCGGGACCAAGGTGGTCATCAACCCGTTGCTGGAGTGCGGGACCTGCGGCACCTGCCTCGAAGGGCGGCCGCACACCTGCGAGAGGCTGCGCCTGCTCGGCATCGACGTGCCCGGCGGGGCCGCCGAGCGGGTAGCAGTCCGCGTGAGCAGCCTCGTGCCGATCGCGGCAGGGGCGGACCTTCGCCACCTCGCCTTCGCGGAGCCGCTCGCGGTCGCGGTCAGAGCGGTGCGCCGGGCGGGGCTGCACCTCGGCGAGCACGCAGTCGTCGCGGGAGGGGGCCCGATCGGCCTCGCCGTCGCCGCCTGTGCCCGAGCGGCCGGAGCAGCGTCGATCCTGCTCGCCGAGCCCTCACCGGCGCGGCGTGAGGTGGCCGGCGCACTCGGTTTCGACGTGACCGACCGGCTGCCCGAAGCACGCGGCGACGTGCTGTTCGACGCAGCGGCGCACCCTGCCGTCGCCGAGCGGTGGGCGGGCTGCCTGCGGCCCGGCGGCCGCGTGGTGGTCGTCGGGATCTACGGTCGCCCGACGCCGGTCGACCTGCAGGCCGCGGCATTCCAGGAGCTGACGGTGATCGGCACCCGCGTCTACTCCGCCGCCGACCTGCAGGCGGCCATTGAGATGATCACCATGCGGCGGTTCGATCCCGAGCCGCTGCTGACGCGCGACGTCGCCCTCGATGACGCCGCCGCCGCGATCGGGGTGCTGCGCACCAGTGCCGAGCTCAAGGTGCTCATCGAGGTCTCGCCGTGACGGTGCCGGCGGGCATGCAGGCGCTGCGCAAGCTCAGCGCCACAGACACCGAGTTGGTACTCGTCGAGGTCGAGCAGCCAAGAGCCGCCCCCGGGTGGGTGGTCCTGGACGTCGCGCTCGCCGGCATCTGCGGCACCGACCTGCACATCGCTCACAACGAGTTCCCGAGCTGGCCACCGGTGACCATCGGTCACGAGTTCACCGGCAGTGTCTCGGCGGTCGGCGACGGTGTCGAGGACTGGGCGCCGGGCCAGCGCGGGGTGTGCGAGCCGCACGCGCTGGCCTGTGGCACTTGTCACCTGTGCCGCCGGGGGCTGGCACACCTGTGCACCTCCAAGCGCGCACCCGGTTGGGGCATCGACGGCGGGATGGCCCGGCAGGTCGCCGTACCCGCGCACCTCCTGCACCGGGTACCGGACCAGGTCGGCGACGTCGCCGCCGCGATGTGCGAGCCGGCCGCAATCGCGGTCACCGCCGCCGAGCGGATGCCCGTCGGGCCGGGCCAGACGGTGCTGGTCTTCGGCCCGGGCCCGATCGGGTTGCTCAGCGCCCTCGTGGCCCGGGCCTGCGGGGCGGGGCAGGTAGTGGTCGTCGGCCGCCCGTCGAGTGCGTCGCGGCTGGCTGTCGCCCGGGCGCTCGGCCTGACCACGTGGGACTCCTCGCAGGTGGACATCGCCGACGCGGCCCATGCCCTGACCGGCGGGCGCGGGGCCGACCTGGTCATCGAGGCCTCCGGTTCGGCAGCAGCGACAGCGACCGGCATCGGGGCTCTGCGCCGGCGCGGCCGGATGTGCGTGCTCGCCGTCAGCGGGCGCCCGGCCGTCGAGGTGCCCTGGGACCTGGCGATGAGCCGGGCCCTCGACATCAGCTTCTCCCTGTCGTCCTCCTGGTCGAGCTGGGACGCCGCACTGGCGCTGATGGGCCGGGGCGCGCTGGACCCGACCCAGCTGGCAACCGTTTACCCGCTGGCCGACTGGCAGCAGGCTTTCGGCGCACTCCGGCAGCGACGGGTCGTCAAGGCCCTGCTCGACCCACGAAGCGCCGGGCCCTACCGAGAGGATCTGGCATGACTGTCCAGCAGCCGCAGATCTACCTTCCCCCTCCCGAGATGTTCATCGGCGGGAGGTGGGTGAGCGCCGAGGAGACCCGGCCGGTGCTCAACCCTGCCACGGAAGAGGTCATCGCCGAGGCGCCCGAGGGCGACGCCACCCATGTCCAGCAGGCACTCGAGTCAGCGCAGGCAGCCCAGCGGGAGTGGGCCGGCCGCAGCTACGTCGAGCGCGCCGCTGTGGTGCGGGCGGTCGTCGCCAGGATCCGGGAGCGCGCCGAGGACCTGGCCCGGCTCGTCGTTGCCGAGCAGGGCAAGACCATCACCGAGGCCCGCGGCGAGATCGGCGGCACCGCCGGATTCTTCGAGTACTACACCAGCTTCGAGCGCGGCCAGATCGGCGCGATGTACGCTCCGGACTCGCCCGGCGAGCAGATCCTCAGCCGGTTGGTGCCGTACGGCGTCGTCGTCGGCATCATCCCCTGGAACTACCCGGCGGCGCTGTTCGCCCGCAAAGTCGGGCCGGCGATCATGGCCGGCAACGCCATCGTGCTCAAGCCGCACGAGGACACCCCCTTGTCGGCCTTGGCGCTCGCGCGCATCTGCGAGGAGGCCGGTGTCCCGGCCGGCGTCGTCAACGTCGTGACCGGTGCCGGCCGGGTCGTTGGTGACGCTCTGGTCCGCAACCCCATCACGCAGTTGGTGACCGTCACCGGGTCGGTCCGGGCCGGCCGGGAGATCCTCGCCGCCTCGGCAGAGAACATCACGGTGGTCTCCCTGGAGCTGGGCGGCAAGGCTCCCTTCATCGTGATGGACGACGCGGACATCGACGCGGCGGTGCAGGGGGCGTTCGACGCGAGGTTCTGGAACTGTGGCCAGGTGTGCACCTGCAACGAGCGCAGCTATGTGCAGTCGGGGGTCTACGAGCAGTTCCTCGACAAGTTCCTCGCCAAGGCCAAGGCGCTGAGGGTCGGCGACCCGATGAAGGAAAGCACCGAGATGGGCCCCAAGGTCAACAAGCCGGAGGTGGACAAGGTGCAGGCCTTCGTCGACGCCGCGGTGCGGCAGGGCGCGCAGGTCAGGATCGGCGGCGGCCGTCCCGAGGGCAACGGCTTCGACAAGGGCTACTGGTTCGCGCCTACCGTACTGACCGACGTCGGCAACGACTGGGACATCGTGCAGCAGGAGGTCTTCGGGCCGGTGCTGCCGGTGCAGTCCTTCGACGACATCGACGAGGCGGTCTCGCTGGCCAATGACACCAGGTACGGCCTGACCTCCTACGTCTACACCGACAGTTTCCGGACGGCGATGCGGGCGGTCGACGCACTGCACTCCGGCGAGGTCTACGTCAACAAGATCGGCCCCGAGCAGTTGCAGGGCTTCCACGGCGGGTACGGGCTGTCCGGTCTGGGCGGCGACGACGGACCGCACGGCTTCGAGCGCTACCACCGCCGCAAGACGGTCTACCTGAAGTACCAGGACGGGTGACGCCCATGACGGCACTCGAGACGATCACCCGGACGCGCGTCGTTGCCGTGCTGCGGGCGAGCGACGCGGCCCGCTTCGCCGACATCGCCGAGGTCCTCGCCGATGCCGGCATCACCTGCATCGAGTTCACGCTGTCCTCGGCCGGGAGCCTGGAGGCGCTGCGGAAGTTCGCCGACCTGCGGCGCCCCGACGTCGTCCTCGGTGCCGGCACCGTGCTCGACGCAGCGTCGGCGAGCGCGGCGGTCGAGGCGGGCGCGACCTACCTCATCAGCCCGGCGCTGTGCCTCGACGTCCTCGACCGAGGCATCGAGCTGGGCGTCCCGGTGTTGCCAGGTGCCTGCACGCCGTCGGAGATCCTGCAGGCGTGGCGGGCCGGCGCCAGTGCGGTCAAGGTCTTCCCCGCCGCGCAGGCGGGCGGGCCGGCCTACATCGAGGCGGTCCGTGCGCCGCTGCCGCACATCCCGCTGGTACCGACGGGCGGCATCGTCATCAGCGAGGCGGCCGCCTATCTGCGTGCGGGGGCGCTGGCCGTGGGCCTCGGCGGCCCGTTGCTCGGCGACGCCGGCACGGGCGGCGACCTCGGCGCCTTGCACGAGCGGGCGCTCGACCTGGTGGGACGCGTCGGCGAGGTGCAGTCATAGCGGAGAACGGGTTCGCGCGCGCCATCACCGCCTCCGTGGTCCCGGCGGGTGCCCTTCGGCTATGGCGGCTCGTGCAGGCCGGCTTCGTCATCCGCGGCGCCGGCCGCACCGTCCTCGTCGACCCCTGGCTCTCCGACTGGTTGGAGACCGCCGGACCCGCCAACCCCGATCCGGCGCGGCGCGCCGCAGCGGCACCGTGCAGGCCGGAGGAGTTGCCGCCGGTCGATCTGGTTTGCTGCACGCACGAGCACCCAGACCATCTCGACCTCGACACCCTCCGCGTGATCGCAAACCGCTCGCCCGACGCGCGATTCGTCGTCCCTGCCCCGCTCACGCCGCTGCTCGCCGGCGCCGGGATCGGCAGCGACCGGGTCGTCGGCGTCGAGGCTGAGCAGCCGGTCAGCGTGGCGGGCGTGGGCGTCCTCGCGCTGCCCGCGCCTCATTCGTTCAAAGCAGGGTCGCTCGGCGGCTACGACTTCTGGACCGACGAGGAGGGACGGCACCGTGCTGTGGGTTACGTGCTGCGGGTCGGCGAGGTGGCGGTGTTCCACGGCGGGGACACCGTGCGCGCGCCCGGCGATGCCGACCGGCTGCGCCGGGAAGAAGTCGACGTCGCGCTGCTGCCGGTCAACGGCCGCGACTCCATGCGGGAGGCACAGGGACTGGTGGGCAACCTGCAGGCCGCCGAGGCCGCCGACCTGGCCGCCGCGGCCGGGATCGCCCACCTCGTGCCCTGTCACTACGACGGTGTCGTCGGGAACACCGCGGACCCGGCCGACGTCGTCCGCTATGCGGTGGCCCACCGGCTGCCCCTGACGGTGCATGTCGTCGGCCCCGCCGGGCTGGTGGTGGCCCGGTGAGCGACCTCGTGACCATGGGCGAGACGATGGCGCTCTTCCGTGCAACGTCGGCCGGACCGCTGCGCCACGCCACGTCGCTGTCCGTCGGCATGGCCGGCGCCGAGTCCAACGTCGCGATCGGCCTGCGGCGCCTCGGCGCCAGCACCGCGTGGGGCGGGCGGGTCGGCGACGACGAGTTCGGTGAGCTGGTACTGAGCCGGCTGCGCGGCGAGGACGTCGACGTGGCGGGCGCCGTGGTGGATTCGGGTGCCCCGACCGGGCTGATGTTCCGCGAGCAGCGCAGCGCCGATCTCTTCCGCGTGCACTACTACCGCAAGGGCAGCGCCGGTTCGCGGCTGTGCCCCGACGACGTGGACCCTGAGGCGATCGCCGCGGCGCGGGTGCTGCACGTAACCGGCATCACCCCGGCGCTCAGCGACACGGCCCGGGCCGCGGTCGAGCATGCTGTGAGCGTCGCACGGGAGGCTGGCACGCTGGTGTCGCTGGACTTCAACCACCGGTCCGCGTTGTGGTCACCCGTCGCAGCCGGCGCCGTGCTGCGCCGCCTGACCGCCGAAGCCGACATCGTCTTCGCCGGCGACGACGAGGCCGAGATGGTCGTCGGAGCGGGTGATCCCGAAGTGGCAGCGCGCGCCCTTGCCGCGCTTGGCCCGAGCCATGTCGTGATCAAACTGGGGTCCCGGGGAGCGGTCGCCCTTGCGGAGGGCAGGCTCGAGCAATCAGCGGCGATCCAGGTGCGGGCGGTCGACCCGGTCGGCGCCGGCGACGCCTTCGTCGCGGGCTACCTGGCCGGAGTCCTCGACGGAGCGCCGGCCGCCGAGTGCCTGCGCCTGGGGTGCCTCGCCGGTGCCTTCGCGGTCACGGTTCCCGGCGACTGGGAGGGCCTGCCCAGCCGCGCGGAGCTCGACCTGCTGGACCGTCCCCACGGGACGGTGCTGCGGTGAGCGGGCTGTCGGCCTTCGACCTGACCGGGCGGGTCGCGCTCGTCACCGGCGGAAATCGGGGGCTCGGGCGGGCATTCGCCTTGGCGCTGGCCGGGGCCGGGGCCGACGTCGCCGTTGCCGCCCGTGACGACCAGCGTTCGGCAGGTGTCGTCGAGGAGCTGCGCGCGCACGGCCGGCGGGCCGTGGCCACCCACACCGACGTCACCGATCCGGCCAGCGCACAAGCGATGGCCGACTCGGTGGCAGACCAACTCGGGCCGATCGACATCCTCGTCAACAACGCCGGCGTGGCAGTCCACCGCGGCGCCTTCGAGATGAGTCCCGCCGAGTGGAGCCAGATCTGGCGGCTCAATGTCGACGGTCTCTGGCACTGCTGCCGCGCTGTCGGCGCACCCATGGTCGAGCGGCGCAGCGGTGTGATCGTCAACGTCGGCTCGATCTCGGCACTGATCGTCAACCGGCCGCAGAGGCAGGCGGCCTACAACGCGTCCAAGGCCGCCGTACATCAACTCACCAAGTCCCTCGCCGCGGAGTGGGCGCCGCACGGGGTGCGGGTCAACGCGATCGCACCCGGCTATGTCAAGAGCGAGATGGCCGACGTCGACCGCCCGGAATACCGGCGCTACTGGATCGAGGACGCGCCCATGCAGCGGTACGCGACACCGGAGGAGATCGCGCCGAGCGTGGTCTACCTGGCCAGCGACGCGTCAACGTTCATGACCGGCTCTGTCCTCGTCATCGACGGGGGATACACCTTGTGGTGAGCGCCCGGCGCAGCGCCCAGTGGTATGCAGGGACCGACCGCAACGCCTACATCCACCGCGCGTGGATGCGGCGCGGTCTGCCGTCGGACGCCTTCGACGGCCGGCCCCACATCGCGATCGCCAACACCGCCTCCGACCTCAACCCGTGCAACGCCCACTTCACCGAGGTGGCCGAGAGCGTCAAGCAGGGCGTGTACGCGGCCGGCGGCATCCCGCTGAACCTGCCGGTGGTCTCGCTCGGAGAGACGCAGGTGCGGCCCACCGCGATGCTCTGGCGGAACATGGCCGCGATGGCGACCGAGGAGATGCTGCGGGCCAACCCGGTCGACGGCGTCGTGCTGCTCGGCGGGTGCGACAAGACCATCCCGGCACTGTTGATGGCGGCGGCATCGGTCGACCTGCCGTCCATCGTCCTGCCCGGCGGACCCATGCTGACCGGCACGTTCCGCGGGGTCGCCCTGGGTTGCGGGACGGATGTGTGGCGGCTGTCGGAGGAGGTCCGCGCGGGAACCCTGTCGCAGGAGCAGTTCCTGCGGTCGGAGTCTTCGATGATCCGCAGTCGGGGTCACTGCAACACCATGGGCACCGCCTCGACTATGGCGCTGGTGGCCGAGGCGCTGGGCACGACGATCCCCGGCACGGCTGGCACACCGGCCGCGGACAGCCGGCTGCTGCAGGCAGCGCACCACACGGGACGCCTGGCCGTCAGCCTGGTCGAGCAGGAGCGCCGACCGAGCACGTTTCTCACCAGGGCGTCCTTCCTCAACGCGATAGTCACGTTGGCCGCCGTCGGCGGGTCGACGAACGCGGTAGTGCATCTGCTCGCCATCGCTGGGCGGCTCGGAATCGAGCTGACCCAGGACGACTTCGACCGGACGGGGGGCGGCGTCCCCTTGCTGGTCGATCTGCAGCCGGCCGGCCGGTTTCTCATGGAGGACTTCCACCGGGCCGGCGGGTTGCTGGCCGTGCTGCGCGAGGTGCGTGACCTGCTCGACCCCAGCGCCGTGACGGTGACCGGCGAGCCGCTCGTCGGATACCTCGACGGCGCGCAGACCTGGGACCGTGCAGTCATCCGACCGCGCGAGCAGCCGCTGCAGCTCCATGCCGGCATCGCGGTGCTCTACGGCAGCCTCGCGCCCACCGGCGCGGTGATCAAGCCAGCGGCGGCATCGGAGCGTCTGCTGCAGCACCGGGGGAGGGCGATGGTGTTCGATTCCGTCGAGGACCTGCATCACCGGATCGACGATCCCGACCTCGACGTGGACGCCGACTCGGTGCTGGTGCTCCGCGGGTGCGGGCCGAAGGGATATCCGGGGATGCCGGAGGTGGCGAACATGCCGCTGCCCACCAAGCTGCTCCACCAGGGGGTGCGCGACATGGTCCGCGTCTGCGACGGACGGATGAGCGGCACGGCGTACGGCACTGTGGTCTTGCATGTCTCACCCGAGGCGGCGGCCGGGGGTCCGCTCGGCCTGGTCCGTACCGGCGACTATGTGGCCCTCGATGTCCCCGGTCGCCGGCTCGACCTCGACGTCTCACCCGAGGAGCTCAGCCGGCGGCAACCCGCCGCCGCGGCGGTCGACGCCTTCGCCCGGCCGTCCCGCGGGTGGGAGCGGCTCTACGTCGACACGGTGCAGCAGGCCGACACGGGCGCGGACCTGGACTTCCTCGTCGGGGCCAGCGGGGATCGGGTGGCCCGAGAATCACACTGACGCGGTTGTCGCGGGCAGGGCCCCCTCTAATCTGGGGCGATGACCGACTGGGTGACGATCTCGGCGCTGGCGACCGCGGGCGGCACCCTGGTGCTGGCGGCGGCGACGTTTGCCTCGGTCCGCTCCGCCAACCGAGCCGCTCGGGTGGCCGAGGAATCGCTGCTAGCCGGCATCCGGCCGTTGCTCATCCCGTCGCGTCCGCAGGACCGGGCGGAGAAGATTGGCTTCGCCGACGGCCATTGGGTGATGGCTCCCGGGGGAGGCGGCACCGTAGAGGTCACGTCCGAGGCGATCTACCTGACAATGTCGCTGCGCAACGCCGGCAGTGGCATCGCGCTCCTGCACGGCTGGCGCTTCGACCCGCAGCGCGTGCTGGGCCCGGCGGATCACCCACCGGTGGAGGAGTTTCACCGGCTCACCCGCGACCTCTACATTCCCGCCGGCGACGTGGGGTTCTGGCAGGGCACCTTCCGGGACCCCACCGAGGACGCCTTCGTGCAGGCGAGCAAGGCGCTCGAGTCACGTGATGCCGTGACGATCGACCTGCTGTACGGCGACCACCAAGGCGGGCAACGTGTCATCAGCAGGTTCAGCCTGATGCCGCGCGACGAGGACGGCTGGCTCGCGGCGGCCTCTCGGCACTGGAACGTCGACCGTCCTGACCCGCGCTGAGCCCGCCCGGCTCAGTCGCGGATGGTGCCAGCCCCGACCGGTGCAGGAGGTCGCCGTACTCCACGAGATGGCGCCCGATGTAGGCCTTGACGAAGGGGCACACGGCGACAACCTCACAGTGCTGGCTCCGAGCGTCGTCGAGGGCCGCGCGAACCAGCGCGCTGCCGACGCCTTTGCCCTCGAAGCCGTCGGCGACTTCGGTGTGGGTGAACGTGACGAGGTTCTCCCCGGATGTGTATGCAGCCACCCCGGCCAGGCCGCCTGCGACGTGCGCCTCGTACCGATGGCGCTCGCGAGCGTTGGTGACCCTAACATCTATGGCAGCTCGCTTCATCTTGGCGCTGTCCTTAGCCCCATGATCGCGGCGAGGACGGCGAAGCTCTCGGCCAGAACCGAGATGACGCCCAGGGGCTCGAGCCAGTTGCCTACATCGTCGTGCAGCTGCGGGAACGCGATCAGCCGCGTGGCGACATAACCTGCCACTGCCAGCCCACACGTCGGCATGGTGAGGCTGTAGACCGCGGCACTGTCGCAGGCGATGGCGGCGAGCCCGAGCAGCACGCAGGCCGCGGTGAGCACGATGAACTCCTC
>JBDUBV010000159.1:0-6135 GCA_040003795.1 Pseudonocardiales bacterium
GTGTCCACATCGACCGACTTCATCCACGCACTCCAGCCGGCCGAAGCGACCGCGCACTAATCGATGGCGGAAATTGGCAGGGTGGACCTGGAGAAAGTTGTCGGGGCAACTGCTGTACGTTCCGAGGGGCTGGCACCGCGCGGCCGGATCAAGCGAGTTCGGTGTGAGGCGCGCGTTGCATTGACCTGCGGGTGGACATTCTTCGACTCGCGAACCAGTGCCCGTGTCCGCAAGGGGCACGCCGCACGATGTCCGCACCATCAACCCGGCCCCTGGGTTCGGGCGTGACCGTACCCCCAAGCGGATCCTCGATGACACGGCCGGGCCGCAGATATCGCGCCGCTACGGGTACCAGTTGCCGCTGCCCTTGATCACGACGCGTCGGTCATGAAGGGCCGGAGTATGTGGGCCAGAAATATGGGGATCTGCTGCCTACGTCCTTGGCGAACGCGCCGAGCGCCGCTGTGGCGGAGGGTGATCCGCAGCTGCTTTCAACCGCGAGGGTTGGATAGCAAACATCGCCTTGCGCGCCAATGCTTGGAGCCAAACAGAGCGAGCACCGATACAGGGTACTATCAATCGCTCGCGTCCAGCCTCACTTCCAAGCAGGGGCGAAGGTTTACTATCTGCACAAGTGCCCGGGACGTGGTACCCCGGTGGTCCATTGACACGGGCCAGTGTGCCCACAAGACTCCCACGAAACTTCAACGAACCTTGTGTCCACGGGCGCGCAAGCGCCAACACGCTCCCGGAGTCACTGGCGAGGAAGTGACCCCGCAAGCGGGGTCTTGCCACCCAGTGCTCCGCACGACGTAGGAACTTGATACGGTTCTGCAGGAAGGGGATATCAGGTGGACTCGCCAAGAAGGCTGGCGCTGCTTTTCGGCGTGCTCTACATTATTACGTTCATCACGTCGATCCCTGCGCTGCTGTTGTATGGCCCGGTGCTCGACCATTCCGACTACATTGTTGGCGCTGGCGCCGACGCGCGCGTGGAGTGGGGTGCCTTTCTAGAGGTCCTGCTCATCATTTCCAACATCGGCACCGCTGTCGTGGTGTTCCCGATCCTCAAATGGCAGAATGAGTGGCTTGCTCTGGGCTATGTCACCGCACGAATCATGGAATGCATGTTCATCGCCGTCGGCATCCTCAGCGTTCTTTCCGTCGTGACGTTGCGACGGGACTTCGCGGGGTCCGGGGGCGCAGACGCCACCTCGCTTGTAACAACCGGCAAGTCACTTATCGCTATCAAGGATTGGACGTTTCTGCTCGGGCCCGGATTAGTTGTCGGGATAGGGAACGGACTTATCCTCGGCTACCTGATGTACCGTTCCGGGTTGATGCCACGTGGCCTGACCATGCTCGGGCTCGTCGGCGGCCCCCTGGTGTGCATCTCGGGGATCGCCGTAATCTTTGGCGTCATCAAGAAACAGTCCGCTCCGCAATTAATCATGACGATCCCGGAAATCCTCTGGGAGTTGTCTCTCTGCATCTACCCCACTGTCAAGGGATTCAAGCGCTCGCCGGTACTCATGCGATACGAAACGGCGAACACAGCTGGATCCACCGTGTGAGGAAGCACAATCCTTTTGTGCAGCATGTGGTCGTCACTGACGCGGACGTAGCTATGAGAAAGCACCCCTCGAATGTGGCTACCAATTCGGATTGGCCTTATTAACCGCGGGTCCAACCCAGATAAGAATCGGATATCGAGACGTTTGCCTCATCTCGCTAGCCATTCCCGCGCAGCACGTCGAGGCTGGATGTGTCATCAGTCAAGAACTTGCCGAGTCTGATCTTAACTCGGGGATTTTCCATCTCTGAAGGGCTCTTCATCGAGTTAGCATGAGCGGGGGTAGGCGACCGGGAGAAAGGTCTGGCGCGGTGTGCGGGCTCCTATCAGGGCGACGGTCCGCAAGGACGCAGAACTCGTTCCCCTCTTGGTCGGCTAGTACGACCCAGCTCTTATCGCCTTGGCCGACGTCGGCGTGTCGAGCACCTAGGTGGAGCAGGTGACGCACCTCTTCGTCTTGCTCCATGCCGGTTGGGTTGACGTCGAGGTGGAGCTTGGCCAGGGAACGGCGGACCACGGTCGCGCGTGCTCACTTATGGCAGGTTCGCCCGGCGCTGGCAAGCCCCCTCGAGACAAATCGATGCGTGCCATTTGCCTGGGATGAGCGAACAACGCCAAGGTCATCGCCTCTGTGTCTGTGGGCGTCGCGGCCCTGGTCTTCGCCCTGGTCACCGGAGTCGTCGGCAATGTGATCGGAACCGCATTCGCCGGCACCGACCTGGTGTGGGACGTCTCCGTCGCCCACGCGGCCGAGATCGTGCTGGGCGGTCTCTCCTGCCTGTTGGCGGGCACCATGCTGGGCATTCTCTTCCGCAGCTCGGCAGTCGCGTTACGTGGCGTACTTCGTCTATTCGCTCGTGCTCCCAACGCTCTCCCAGATCTTGGCCTCCAGCCAGGCCGGCTTCAAGGACATTCAGCCGTGGGTGGACCTCAACCACGCCCAGGCTGCACTCTTCGAGGGCTCCGTCTCGTCGGCCGAGTGGGCACACCTCGCGGTCACCGTTGCGGTCTGGCTCGTCCTGCCCGCGTTCCTCGGCCTGCGGGCAGCCATGAGGTCCGAATTGAAATAGAAACTCCACCGTGCGCCACCGGCAGGCCCCTCCACGACGTGCGCAATGCCGTCCGCGACCCTCGACCACGGTCTCCTGCCCCGACCCGCCGCGACCGCCCACCGGAAGGAGCCAGCGTGACTACCGCAGCGTCCACCCCCGCCCCACCCGAGTTACCGGCCCGCCGCGGCCGGGCCGCCGACCAAGCACCAGCTAGCGCTGGTGATCTGGCTGGCCGTCCTCCCGACCCTCACCGTCCTCAACCTCGCGCTCGGCGAGTGGCTGCGCACGCTGACCCCGGTCCTGCGCTCATTCGTGCTCACCACCGTCGCGGTGCCGATCGTCATCTACGGGCTGATGCCCCGGCTGCACCGTTTCCACGTGCGCCTTCTGACCGCGTGTTGAGGTGACGCCGGCCATGCCGGACGACGCTGATACGGTCGCCAGCGCGGCAACGACCCGGACCGAGGACAGCCTCGGTGCGGCGTCGGTAACGCTAGGGCGGGACTCGATGCGGGCAATCGTTCAGGACGGTTACGGTTCCGTCGATCGTTGGCGGTTGACCGAGGTACCGCGGCCGGAGATCGCCAACACACAGGTATTGCTGAAAGTGCACGCGGCAGGCATCGACCGGGGCACCTGGCACGCCATGACCGGCCTGCCCTACCTGGGGCGCCTCTACTTCGGGTTGCGTAGGCCGAAGAAGCCGGTTCCCGGGCTCGACGTCGCCGGCACGGTCACGGCTATCGGTGTGGACGTGAGCAGGTTCGCAGTCGGCGACGAGGTCTTCGGCATCGGTGAAGGTTCCTTCGCCGACTACGCCCGCGCCCGCGAGGACAGGCTCGTGCCCAAACCGCCGAACCTCACTCGCGAGCAGGCCGCAGTCGTGGCCATTTCCGGACTCACCGCTCTGCAGAGTCTCCGCGACGCCGGGCGCGTCGAGGAAGGGCAACACGTCTTGATCATCGGCGCGTCGGGCGGCGTCGGCACCTTCGCCGTGCAGATCGCCAAGTCCTTCGGCGCAGAGGTCACCGGCGTCTGCAGCACCGCCAAGACCGACCTGGTGGCCTCCATCGGCGCCGACCACGTCGTCGACTACACAACGGACGACTTCACCGCCGGCCCGCAGCGCTACGACCTCATCCTCGACATCGGCGGCAATACACCGCTGGCACGGCTCCGACGCGCCCTCACCCCACGCGGAACGCTGGTCATCGTCGGCGGCGAAGACAGCGGTCGCTGGACGGGCCTGAGCCGCCAAGTACGCGCACTGGCGCTGTCGCCGTTCGTGCGTCAGCGGCTCACCATCAGAGTCCCGAAAGAAACCCACGTCGACATCCAACGTCTTGCCCAACTCATCGAAGCCGGTCACCTCATGCCCGTCGTCGACAGGACCTACCAGCTGGCCGAGGCGGCCGACGCGATGCGTTACCTCGAAGCCGGGCGCACCCGAGGAAAGATCGCCATCGCGGTGTGACCCGATGCGTGCACGGTCGCTGCCGGACCTGAACGGGGACTGTCCGACTAACGGCACCTCTCTGAGTCAAGCCGCCGTGGTCAGAGAGGAAACCGAGTCGTTGCTCATGGTGCGACAGACGACATCAGCGAGGCGGCGTTTGAGGCAACGCATGGCGTCCTTGTGGCTTTTCCCGGCGGCGCGTTTGGGCTGGTAGTAGTCGCGGCCCGGGCCGTCGTATCGGATCTGGGCGAGAGCCATGACATGCAGCGCGTAGTTCAGCTGGCGGTCACCGGCGCGGGAGAGCCGGTGGCGCACGACCTCGCCAGAGGACACTTCGATCGGAGCCACGCCGCAGAACGAAGCGAAGGCTGCCGGGGACCGGAACCTCGCGACAGGTCCGGTGCGGGCCAAAATCTTGGCAGCCACTACGTCGCCGATCCCGAGCAGCTCGGTGAGGGTGCTGCCTGAAGCCGCGACGGCGTCACTGAGCGTCTGCGCGGCATCGGCGATGCGCCGGTCCAGCCGGCGCAGTTCGGCAACCAGATCGACCGCGAGCGCACGCAACGTGCGTCCGAGGGTGTCGCGTGGCCGGACGCGGCGCAGCGCCTCGGCGGCGCACTCGGCGCTCAGGCCGCGGGCCGCCCCGGACGGGATCAACTTGACCAACAGCACGTGCAGTCGGTTGATAGCTGGGTCCTCGCACGCACCAGATCATCGCGATGCTCAGTCACCGCACGCAGAGCGGCGATCGCCTCATCGACCTCCACTGAGCGCAACGCGGGCGCTGACCACGCGGCAATCCCCACCGAGAGCGCATCGGCCGGGTCGCTCTTGCGGCCG
The DNA here is from genome assembly GCA_040003795.1 of Pseudonocardiales bacterium. Classification (GTDB taxonomy): domain Bacteria; phylum Actinomycetota; class Actinomycetes; order Mycobacteriales; family QHCA01; genus QHCA01. The sequence continues at coordinate 4,922 of JBDUBV010000159.1, forward strand.
TGGCCAGTGGACAGCAGCCGCACTCGACGGGCCAGCTTCGCCGGAACGTCGGTGACCGCGATCTGGTCCTCGCGCAGCCGCTCGGCCAGGGGCGCTCCCAACCCGGCTGCGCCCTCGATCGCCCATCGGGCATCGGGCCAGCTCGCCGCGAAGCGTCGCAACTCCCGGTAGAGCCGGCCCGGTTGACCTCCACCCGGATCGCGCCCGCCGCGGCCAAGTCCGGGCTGACCACGACCGCGGTCCAGGACGCCTTGTGCGGGTCGACGGCGATGACCACGCCTTGGCGGGGGAGTACTCGTTCTGGTGCAGCAGACATCGGAAGGTTCCTCCAACCAGTTGGCGATCATGGAATCCGGTTGGAGGGCAGACCAACTTCGGGCGTTGCAGACCTCTCTCGAGCCACTCCCACCGGGCGGCTGTGATCAGGACGCAGGCCGTTAGACAGTCAGCCCAGCAGGGCGACAGGTGTTTCCCGAGCGACCCCGACCACAGCCTTGAAGATCATGGCTGCAGACCACGAACCCCGCCCTCATTCAACAAGTTGGTTTCCTCTCTGACCACGGCGGCTTGACTCAGAGAGGTGCCATTAGTCGGACAGTCCCGACCCCGCCTGCTGACTGGCGTGTGGGGGCGAAGGTTTGGCCCGCGACCGGATCACCGGATCTGCGGGCCGCTGCGCAAGGAGGCGATGACGTCGAGGACTGCACGGGTGGTGGCCTTGGAGTACTGCTCGTCGGAGATCAGCCCCTCGTGGCTGGCGCCGTCGATGACGCGGTGCGAGCTTTCGGTGGACAGGGTGGCCAGCCTGTTCTGCGCCGCGTCGTGTGTGGCGTCGGTTTCGGCGCCCGCGGTGAGGACGACTAGGGGTTTGTCGCCGAAGTCGGTGAGCATGGCAGCTTCCGCTGCGGAGGCGTTGGCCTGGACGAACTCGTCGACCCAGCCGGAGGCGTAGTCGGCGGTGGCGGTGCCGGCGAGGACTTCGTCGTGCGCTTGTGGTGGCAGGTCGCTGAAGATGAAAGCTCCGACCAGGCGTATCAGGCCGACTCGTGCAGACGCCGCGGCGAGTGCTGAAACACGCTCCGTGATGGCGTCGTGGGAGCCTCCGTCGTATGCCGTTGCTTTCCCTGGGTCAGCCTTGGTGGCCGGGTTGGTGGAGTCGACCAGCACCATCCCGGCGACCTCGTCGGGGTAGCGGTTGGCGTAGGTGAGGACGT
>JBDUBV010000160.1:0-6132 GCA_040003795.1 Pseudonocardiales bacterium
CCGAGGCGAGGCTGAGGAAGCTGTCGTTGCGGAAGTTCGACCCGGGGATCGGGTCCACCAAGTCGGCAACCGGGCCGATCGGTCGGGCGTGGGTGTAGCTGACCCCACCGTCGTGACTGACGGCGTAGACCTGGAAGCCACCATCCTCCCAGGCGATGTACACGTTTCCGTGGCCGTCGGTCCGGACGGCCGATCCCTGGCGGCCACCGGTCACGAAGTTGTTGGACGCACCGGAGAGTTGATTCGGTCGCGACCAGGTGCGGCCACCGTCAGTGGAATACGACGTCATGATCGGCTCGGCAGCGCCAGGAATTCCGCGAAATTGGGTCCAAGACGAGTATAACCGACCGAAATAGGGTGAGCTGGGGTTCTTGTCAGCCCAAATGGCATTCTTGTCATTGAACGTCACGCCGTGCGCGTTCACGATAAGCGACGGGCCGCTCCACGCCTCGCCGTCGTTGGAGCTCCGTGAGACGACGATGAACTCCGGGATCTGGTTGCCCGGCTGGCGGCCAGGCTTGAAAGAGGCCAGGCTCTGGTAGTACGCGTCGTACACCGTCGTGCTGAAGGTCCTGGTGGCCGGGTTGTAACGCGGGCCGTAGACGATCACCGGGTCGCCATCGCTGACGAAGGGCGAGGCGCGCCACCCGGCGAAGTCGTCGAGCAGACCCCGGTTGGTCCAGGAGAGGCCGCCATTGGCTGAGGTGTAGACGCCGTCAGTGCCGACACCGGGGAAGAAGGAGCAGTCGGTCGGGTCGGTCTGCCTGATCGGGGCGCCGCAGGCAGGCTGCCCCTGCTCGTCGTTCGATCCGGCGATCAGGTGGGCCGAGGATGGGTTGACCGCGATGGTCGGCTCGTTCTGCTTGTTGGTGGGGAACCGTGCGTTGGTGTTTGACGACGGGTCGCCGGCGATCTGCGGCTGGTTGGCCTGAACGTCGGTCGCGGTGGCCGCGGAGGCGGGCACGGCCAGGGAGAGCACCATCGCCCCCGCGGCCAGCGTCGCAAAGCCGGCACTCCGCCGGAATATCCGGGACGTGCCGGATGTGTTCCTATCCTGCATGAAATCCTCCATACGTCTTGGCGCATGCTTGCGGTATATGCGAGGGCTGACCCGCCAATGTTGCCGAGCCAAGCGCACGGTAGATCGAAGGCGGCAATAGCGCCAGTCGTAGCGGCGAGGCGTGGAGCGGGCTGCAGCTAGGGCTTGAACGCCTCGATCGCTCGGCGCGCCACGCTCCGGGTCAGAGCAAAGTCCATCGCGCCGGCGGCCGCGGCCCCGACGAACGGGACCAGCCGGGCAGCCCCCTCACCACCCACCCGGGTGAGGAGCTTGGCGCCGACCCGGCGCACCGCCTTGCGGCGGACCGCCGACACCAGCGCCCGCGGCGCACCCACCCCGAGGGCGCTGGCCGAGGTACCGCCGACACCGACCAGGCAACTGGCGACCATCGCCTCGGTCGCGGGGCTGTCGGGGTCGTGGCCGTATGCGAGCGCGATCGCATAGGCCAGGCGGGCCTGGATCACCCCGTCGGCGAACAGCGACAGGGGCAGGGTGAGGACCAACGTGAAGATGCCGCCGACACCGGAGATGGCCCCCTGCACGGCGCTCTGTGAGCAGTGCAGGTTGATCAGCCGTTGCACCGTCTCGTCGGCGGTGTCCCGCGGATGCGCCGCTCGCAGCGAGCCCAGTATGCGTTCCGGGGAGTGGAACGAGCCCACGCCCTGGCGGCCGTGCCGCAGAACCCGCCCGCCGACGTCACCTGTGATCCGCTGCACGTCTTCGGTCATGTGGGCACCCTGCCCGATGACGGCCCGGCCGAATCCAGCGGCGCGGCGGCTATCGCTGCAGCGACTTGATCTCGCAGAACTCCTCGAGGCCGTAGCGGCCCAGCTCGCGACCGTTGCCCGACTGCCGGTAGCCACCGAAGGGGGCGAGCGGGTTGAAGCGGCCGCCGTTGATGTCGACCTGGCCGGTGCGCATGCGACGGGCGAAGGCCAGCGCGCGGTCGGGGTCGGTCGACCAGACCCCGCCGGCCAAGCCGTAGATCGTGCCGTTGGCAATCTCCAGGGCCTCGTCTTCGTCGGAATAGGGAAGGACGCACAGGACCGGGCCGAAGATCTCCTCCTGGGCAATCGTCATGTCCGAGCGGACTCCCCCGAACACCGTGGGACGCACAAAGAAGCCGGTGTCGAGACCGTCGGGTGCCTCGGCCCCTCCGGTGGCCAGATCGGCGCCCTCGGCCAGGCCGGTGTCGATGTATCCCCGCACCCGGTCCCGCTGCACCGCCGAGGCCAGCGGCCCCAGCCGGGTGCCCTCGGCAGCCGGATCGCCGAGGGTGTAGCCGCCGGCCACCCGCGCCGCTGCCTCCACAACCTCGTCATGGCGGGCGGCCGGCACCAGGAGGCGGGTCCAGGCCGTGCAGGTCTGACCGGAGTTGAGCAAGGCGTTGCCGACCCCCACCTTGACCGCCTTGGCGAAGTCGGCGTCAGGCAGCAGCACGTTCGCCGACTTGCCGCCCAGCTCAAGGGTCACCCGTTTGAGGGTGGCTGCGGCCACCTGGCTCACCCGCCTGCCCGCCGCCACCGAGCCGGTGAAGGACACCATGTCGACACCAGGGTGGGCCGCGATCGCCTCGCCCACAATCGGGCCGTACCCTGTGACGACGTTGCAGACCCCGCCCGGCAGACCGACCTCGACACAAGCCTCGGCCAGGATGAAGGCGGTCAGGGGAGCGACCTCGCTGGGCTTGAGCACCACGGTGCAGCCGGCCGCCAGAGCGCCGGCGACCTTGGCCATGACCTGGTGCAGCGGGTAGTTCCAGGGCGTGATGGCGCCCACCACGCCGATGGGCTCGTGCACCACGAGGGAGTTGCCGATCTCCTCCTCGAAGGAGTAGTCCTCGAGCAGGGTCGCGTACGAGCCCAGCACCGTCAGCGGTAGGCCGGTCTGCACCTGGGCCGCCACCTTGAGCGGGGCTCCCATCTCGGCGGTGATGGTGCGGGCGATCTCGCCGGCGCGGGCGCTCAGCACCCCGTGCAAGTTGCTCAGGTGCTTGGCCCGCTCGGCCGGCGACGTGGCCGACCACGGTCCGAAGGCCGCGCGTGCTGCCGCCACGGCGCGGTCCACGTCAGCAGCAGAGCCCTCGGGGACCGTCGCGATCGCCTGCTCGGTGGTGGGGTCGACGACGTCGATGCGGCCGGGCCCAGCCGGGACCCACTCACCGCCGATGAAGATGCAGTCCCTGACCGACAACACTCGCCTCTCCTGCTCTCAGGTGAAGTCCGGTGATTGCTCGCGGGAGCGCTTGAGCTCGTAGAAGCCGGGGGTTCCCATCACGAGAAGGACACCGTCCCACAGCCGGCCGGCCGCCTCACCCTTGGGGGCGGGGGTGAGAACGGGACCGAAGATCGCGGCACCGTCGAAGGAGATCACCGGTGTACCCACGTCGTCGCCGACCAGATCCATGCCCTCACGGTGAGACTTGCGCAGCGCCTCGTCGTAGTCCGTCGACGCCATCGCATCGGCAAGGTCGAGGGGAAGCCCGACCTCGGCGAGGGCCTCCTCGACCCGTTGCTGCACGTCCTCCACCGGCTCGACGTGGGTGCGCGTCCCCAGGGCGGTATAGAGCGGGAGCAGCACGTCGTCGCCGACCCTCTCCTGCGCTGCGACGCACACACGCACCGGGCCCAGCGCCTGCTTGAGGCCCTCCAGGTAGTCGGCGGGCAGGTCGCGGCCCTCGTTGAGCATGGCAAGGGACATCACGTGCCATCGCGGATCGATGTCGCGCACCTCGGCGGCGTTGAGCAGCCATCGGGAGCTCAGCCAGGCCCATGGACAGGCCGGATCGAACCAGAAGTCGACTGGTGTTGGGGTCATTGGACATCCTCCTCGGTTGGGTACTGGTTATCAGCAGCAGGTCGCGCCGCGGGTATTCCCGGCGTGTGAGACTCTCGTATGACCCCGAACCGACCGAAGGAGCACCAAACCGGTGGCTGGCAGCAACCTGACCCGCGGCGAGGCGACGGAACGGGCCGGCCTGATCGAGGTCTCCGCATACGACGTGACCCTCGATCTCACCGACGGCGGCGGAAAGCCGGGCGATCGCACCTTCGGCTCCCGTACGTGCGTGCGATTCAATGCCGAGCCGGGTAGCGACACGTTCATCGACCTGGTCGCCGACTCCGTGCGCTCGGCGTCGCTCAACGGCCAGCCGGTCGACGTGGCGGCCTACCACCCTGAGCAGGGCATCATCCTGACCGGCCTGGCCGCCGACAACGAGCTGATCGTCGACGCCGAGTGCCGTTACATGAACACCGGCGAGGGACTGCACCGATTCGTCGATCCGGTGGACGGCGAGGTCTATCTCTACTCCCAGTTCGAGACCACCGACGCCCATCGCGTCTACACGTGCTTCGACCAGCCTGACATCAAAGCGCCATTCACCTTCCACGTCACCGTGCCGGCACACTGGGAGGTCATCTCCAACAGTGCTGTCGAGTCGGTCCACGGCGACACACCTGGCGGGGGCAAGACCGTGCACCTCGCCCGGACGCCGAAGATGTCGCCCTACGTCACCGCGATCGTGGCCGGCCCCTACCATGCAGTGCGAGACGAACACGACGGCATCCCGCTCGGGGTCTTCTGCCGGCAGTCACTTGCCCGCTACCTCGACGCCGACGAGGTCCTCGAGGTCACCAAGCACGGGTTCGACGTCTTTCAGCACAGGTTCGGCTACCCCTACGCGTTCGCCAAGTACGACCAGCTGTTCGTACCCGAGTTCAACGCCGGGGCCATGGAGAACGCCGGTTGCGTGACCATCGTCGAGGACTACATCTTCCGCGGCAAGGTCACCCGCTTCGCCTACGAGAGTCGCGCCAACACGATCCTGCACGAGATGGCGCACATGTGGTTCGGCGACCTGGTGACGATGCGCTGGTGGGACGACCTGTGGCTCAACGAGTCCTTCGCCGAGTGGGCAGCACACTTCGCCGCCGTCGAGGCCACCCAGTACACCGAGGCGTGGACGACGTTCTGCACGGGGCGCAAGGCGTGGGGCTACCGCCAGGATCAGCTCTCCTCCACCCACCCGATCGCCTGCGACATCCCCGACGTGCAGGCCGTCGAGGTCAACTTCGACGGGATCACCTACGCCAAGGGCGCGAGCGTGCTCAAGCAGCTGGTTGCCTATGTCGGTCAGAAGGAGTTCCTGACCGGCCTGCGGTCCTACTTCGCCCGGCACGCCTACGGCAACACCCGCCTTGCCGACCTCCTGGCGCCCCTGGAGGAGGCTTCCGGGCGGGACCTGTCGTCCTGGTCGGGGGAGTGGCTGGAGACCGCCGGGGTCAACACCCTGCGACCGGCCTTCGACGTCGACGGTGAGGGCACGTTCACCGCCTTCTCGGTCCTGCAGGAAGCGCCCGACGAGCACCCGACGCTGCGGTCGCACCGGCTGGCCATCGGGTTGTACGACCTGGTCGACGGTTCACTCGTGCGGCGGCGCCGCATCGAGACCGACATCGTGGGTGCCAAGACCGAGATCCCCGAGCTTGTCGGCGAGCGCCAGCCCGATGTAGTGCTGCTCAATGACGACGACCTGACCTATGCCAAGATCCGGCTCGACGAGCGGTCCCTGTCAACGGTCACCCACCACATCGGCGACTTCACCGAGTCGCTGCCCCGGGCGCTGTGCTGGGCGGCTGCCTGGGACATGACCCGCGACGCCGAGCTATCCACCCGCGACTACCTGCAGCTGGTGCTCACCGGTATCAGCGGCGAGTCAGCCATCGGGGTGGTCGGCGTGCTGCTGCGCCAGGTCGCCCTCGCGCTGGCCCTCTATGCCGACCCGGCGTGGTCGCCGCAGGGCCGGGTGACGCTGGCCGCTACGGCCTATGACAACCTGCTCGCCGCCGAGCCCGGCAGCGACCATCAGCTGACCTGGGCCCGCACCTTCGCCGGCGCCGCCCGCGGCGAGAACCACCTGGCCATCGTCCGGCAGTTGCTCGCCGGCACCACGACGGTCGACCGGCTCGCCGTCGACACCGAGCTGCGGTGGCACCTGCTGCAGTGCCTGGTGGCCACCGGCGCGGCCGGCGACGACGACATCGAGGCCGAGCTGCAGCGCGACCCGACCG
>JBDUBV010000034.1:0-20555 GCA_040003795.1 Pseudonocardiales bacterium
ACTTCGTCGCCGAGCTGCGTGGCCTGGCCAGCGCACCGGGCGCCCGGGCCGACGAGATGCCGGTCGTCCTGCAGCGCGCGGCAGAGCAGGCGTTGGATCTGGCCAACAACTACGTCGGCTGCGAGCACCTGCTGCTCGGGATCCTCCAGGCCCCTGTTGGGGAGGTGACCGCCGACGCCTTGCGGGCCGTCGGCGTCGACGCGGCGGCCGCGCGGCAAACCATCGCGGCCGCCCTGGCCGGCATCACCTACGCCCGCGACACCGGCATGGCCGCCGGGCTGACCGCACCGATCCGCTCGGCCCTGGAGGAGATCCGCACCCGGCTGGCGCACCTCGAGTCCCGCTGAGCTGGCTGTCATCGCACTCCGCGCCTCGCTGCGCTCGATGCTCGCTCGACGACGGCCCGTACAGCAAGTTGTAGGCGCTGCGGGCCGTGTCCGACTGCCGGTCGTACAGGCCGCCTACGGGCCTGCCGCGCGTAGGGTCGTCGGCGACGAAGGAGGTCCGCCGGCACCCGCTCGTGATCGGCCGAGGCGGTTTGGGGGTGGTTGCTCGCTCACCGGCTCATCGTGGCCTGCGGCACAATCCCTGCTGTGAAACCGACCGTGGAAATCGAAGGCTGCCGCGCCGCGCACGAGGCGCTCGACCGCCGGCAGGCCGGTCTCACGGAGGAGGAGGCCCGCCGCCCCAGCCTGCTGCCGGATTGGACCGTCGCGCACGTGCTCGCCCACATCGCCCGCAACGGCGACAGCGTGGTCCGCCGGTTGCAGGGGTCCATTGACGACCGGCTGGTCGACCAGTACGTCGGAGGCCTCGCCGGGCGGGCCGCCGAGATCGAGCGATCGGCTGTGCAACCGATCACCGATCTGCTCGCCGACGTCCGGGCATCCTCGGCCGCGGTCGAGGAGATCATCGACGCGATGCCGCACGAGGCCTGGCAGCGGTTGTCGCGGGGTGTCGGCGGCAACCTTGCACCAGCGCACCGGGTGGTCTACTCCCGCTGGCGCGAGGTCGAGGTGCATCACGTCGACCTCGGCCTCGGGTACACCGCCGCCGACTGGCCGGCTGCACTGGTCGAACGGTGGCTGCCCGAGCTCCTGGTCGGGCTGCCCGGCCGGGCCGACCACGCGGCGCTGCTGGCCTGGGCGATCGGGCGGGCGACGGCGCCCGAGCTCGGACCGTGGGGCTGAGGCGGCCACCCCCTCGGGAGACCGATCACGGGATCCGGACGGCGATCTCGCCACCCAGAGTCGACCCACCGGCCAGTGGCAGCTCGTCGCCGCTCCAGAACCGGCCGGGGTCATACCAGCTCGCCCGCCGGCCGGAGGGCAGCAACCCCATCGCCTTGTAGGTCACAGCCACGACCTCGGCGCAGTACGCCGTCTCCAGCTCGGCCTCCGCCACCTCCTTCCTCCGCAGCGGCAGCGGCAGCCGGCCGCCCAGCCAGCGGCCGGCCAATCGGACTGTGGAGGGGAACGGCGTGCCGTCCAGGCGCGCAATCGTGCGCAGCACCGCATCCTCCTCGGCCCGGCCGACCGGGCCGGCCAGCTGGCGCAGGTAGGCGCGCTGACCGTAGCGGTGGGCCCACATCAGCACGGCCTCACGCAGGCCGTGCAGCTGCACCCCGCGCTGGCGGTTGCCGGTCCACACATCGGTCAGCGATCGGCCCAGCTCGGCGTGCCACATCAGCGGGGGCAGGTCCTCGAGGACCACGGACATCCCGACATGATTGACCGGGCTGTTGGTCGTGATCTGGATGGCGCGGTCGGCCACCGTACGGCCCCGAAACAGCCAGACGTCGCCCGTCCGGGTCAGATCGAGTGCCTGCTCCAGGCTGATTTCCGTGTCGGCCACGGACGTAGCCTAGGGAGATGCGGTGGACGAAATGGGTCGGGCTGGCCGGGGTGGTCGGCATCGCGGCCACTGGGGTGCTGATCGCGCGATCCGAGCGGCAGCGCCGGGCCTACACCGCCGAGGAGATCCGCGCGCGGTTGCACGAGCGCTTGGCAGGTGCCGGCCGCGCCTCGCTGACGATTGCGGGTGGATCACCGGGATCGTGACGAAGGCAGGTGAGGTCGCGGTCCGCAAGCGTGTCGAGGACGACCGGGGGCTGCACCCGGTGCTCGATGTCACCGACCGCTATCAGGGCGCCGTACTGATGAACGCCTACGCTGCCCCGTGATCGAGATCGTGTTCGAGACGCACGCAACCACAGAGGACAACGAGGCCGGCATCGCCACCGGCTGGCTGCCGGGACGGCTGTCGGAACAGGGGCGGGTGCAGGCCGAGGATCTCGGCCAGCGACGGCGCCGCGACGGAATTCTCGCCGTATTCACCTCCGACCTCGCCCGGGCGACCGAGACGGCACGGCTGGCCTTCGGTCGCCCCGGCATCCCCGTGCTTCAGGACTGGCGGCTGCGGGAGTGCGACTACGGCGCCCTCAACGGCGCATCCGTACAGGAGGTCCATGGCGAGCGGAACGCGCACCTGCAGTCGCCGTACCCGAACGGCGAGAGTTGGCGACAGGCCGTCGAACGCGCTGGGCGCATCCTCGACGACCTGCCATCGCGGTGGGTCGGGTCACGCGTCCTCGTGATCGGCCACGTGGCCACCAGGTGGGCCATGGACCACTATCTCGACCACATTCCCCTGGAGCGGCTGCTGGCGGAGGACTTCGCCTGGCAACCCGGCTGGGATTACCGCCTCGGCTAGCCGGCCGGCATTGTCGGGGAGTCCAGCCACTGGTCGATGTTGGCCGAGAGGTCGCGATGGGCGTACGTCCGAACGAGATGGGTGAAGTCCGCGCGGGTCCGTGACTGGCCGAGGTTGTCGTGCACCCACGCCCGCGCCATCGCGAAGAAGGCGGTGTCACCCATCTGTCTGCGCAGGCCGTTGAGCATCAATGCAGGGCCGTAGTAGACGTGCCCGTTGGACATATTGGCCGGGGTGGGCCGCCCGCCCGGCCCGTCGGCCCTGCGGGCTGGGCCCTCGCGCAACCGCAGCAGGGCAAGGCTGGCCGCCAGCGGCGTGTGCAGCACCGCATCGTCGTAGAGCCGCTCGGCGTAGGTCGCCCAGCCCTCGTTCATCCACATGTCGGTCCACCGGGCCGGCGTGACGGCGTCGCCGAACCACTGGTGCGCCAACTCGTGGGCGAGGACGGTGTCACCTTCTCCCGGGCGGTACAGCGTGCTCGCGTCGGTGGCCAGTCCCCTGCCGAGGGTCACCAAGGTCTGGGTCTCCATGGTCTGGTCGTCGGCGACGTCGGTGACCAGCACCCCGTAGGTGGTGAACGGGTACGGGCCGAACAGCGACTCGAAGAACCGAATTTGGGCCGCCGACTTCCGCAGCATCGGCAGCACCTTAGCCTCGTCGGCGGGGAAGTAGGCGAAGGTCATCGGTAGTCCGTGCGGCCCCTTCTCGTGGTGCAGCGTGTACGTACCTATTGCCAGCGTCACCAGATAGGTCGCCATCGGCGCGGGCTCGTCGTAGGTCCACCGCCGGGTGTCGCGGGCACCCGGGTTGCCGGTCATGGCGCCGTTGGCAACGACGGTGAGGGCGGCCGGGGCGGTGATATGAAAGGTGTAGCTCGCCTTGTCCGAGGGGTGGTCACTGCAGGGGAACCAGCCGTGCGCGCCATAGGGCTCTTGCGTGGTGTAAGTCGTCCGGCCGGTCGAGAGCCAGCCCAGTTGGCTGGTCGACCGCCCGCCGGCGTAGCGCAGCGCACCTGGCGTGCCGTTGTAGGTCACCGCGACGGCGAACGTCGCGCCGCCGGCAACCGCAGCGGCCGGGCCGATCACCACTTCGCTGTCGAAGCGCAGGAAGCGGGCCGGATGCCCGTCGACGGTGACTCGGTCGATCGTCATCCCCGCAAAGTCGAGGTCAAAGGTGTTGAGCTCGCGCAGCGCGGTCGCCGTGATGCTCACGGTTCCGGACAGGTCGCGCCTGTCCGGCGACCAGGTAGGGTCGAGGTCGTAGTGCTCGATGTCGTAGCCGGCGTTGCCGAGCGTCGGGAACATCGGGTCGCCCGCACCGGCGAGCGCCGGGTCGGTCCGCAGTGCACCGGGCCGGGTAGTCGGGGCGGATGCGGCTGCCGACGCGGGTGCTCTCGGGTGATCGACCAGCTGACACCCGGCCGCGAATACCAGGGCGAACGCCAGCGCCACTGCTGCGCGGCCGTTGAGCACGTGCCCTCCAGATGGGATTCCTACGGTCTTCGTCAGCCGCTTCGCCCAAGCGGTTCCAGGCGCCACAGCGAGTCGGACCCGGCGGCGCCGCAGGGGGTCACGAGAAACAACGTCACGCCGCCGGCCGCGGTGAGTGCCCCCAGACCGCGGACTCCCAGGATAGGGGGTAGAACCGGTCGCCGCCGCGGTCACCGAACACAGCATGGGCGTCGGTGCCGCCGGTCCCGGTCGTCGGACCAGCCGAAAGGAGCCGGTGTGCGGCGGCCGGACGGTGAACCGCTCCCGGCCGGAATACCCCCGGCATCCATTGGCGAATGATCTTCCAGGTGAGCGCACGACAGGCACCTCCTCGCCAGTGGTCGCCGCGAAGACGTGCAGCTCAAGATCTGGGCGCGGCGTCGCGGGTCGGCGAGTCGTAGCAGACCGAGTATTCACGAGGATCAAGGTCGACCAGCGATACACCCGGTGCCTCCCTGGTGGGGAAGACCGTGCAGGCGAGGAACGTCAGCGCGTCGCCCCACCAGTACCCAGCCGTTGACTTCATGAAGGCGTTCCTGCCATCGGCGCGGGCGCGCTGCCTGAGCGCTACTACTCCGCACAGGAGAGCGCCATCAAGACGCACCCGCCTCGTAAGTTCCGGCGGATGTCGTGGGGGGCGCGGCCCCTGTGGAGAACTGGCTTCCGGGGAAGACCGGGTCCGCGTTCGGTTCGGGGTGGTGCTCAGCCGCCGGATTCGAGTTGGCTGACGGCTTGTTTGACGGTGAAAGCGTACGGCGGTGAGGTGCGGGTGAAGGTGCCCTGCACCGGCACGGTGCCCAGACCGGCGATGGTCACGGTGGCCGTCCAGGTGACGGTGACGGTGGCGCGGTGGGCGCCGGTGGCGGTGAAGGTGGAGGAGGCGTAGTAGTCGGGTTCGGTCCGGGGGCTGTGCTCGGTGGTGTAGTAGCGGCAGCAGTAGTCCCGGCTGATGGCGGCGTTGGCGGTGTCGCTGATGGTGAAGGTCCACTGCTGGGGGCCGGCCAGCAAAGTGTTCTTTGCCACCGGCGGGGCCGCCATCGCCCTCAACGTCACCGTGCACCCGGTTGCCGGGGTCGGCGGGTTGGCCGGCTTGGAACAGGGCTGGCAGGTTCACGATCGCCACCCCGCCCGGTTGCATGCTGACGTGCGGTGCGGCGGGTACCAGCTGGTCGACGTAGGTCCTCACCTGGGCGAACAGGCTCTCGATCGAGACGGGCTTGTCCGTCTCGCCCAGGCAGACGTCGCCCAGATAGTCCCAAGGGTCCCCGCCGGTCGGGCTGAAAAGTTTGCGGTAGGGCACGCCGGCCAGGCCGCTGCTCAATGTGCAGATGTACTTGCCGGACGCGTTGTTGCAGGAGTCCGGCTCGTGCACTGGTCCCTGGCTGCTGGGGTGGAACGCGCACTCGGGAACGATCTTCCACACACAGCCGGCGCAGCCATTGCCACCGGCGATCAGGTGAATGCCACCGCTTCCGTTCGCAACAACAATCGCTGTGCCTGCGATGCCGTGAGCGAAGGTGTGCGCTTCCCCGCAGTCGCCGCAGGCGGCTATTGCAGCAGGTGCATCAACCGCAAACGAGAGCATTACCGCTCCAAGTACGGCAGCAGCGGCGACTATCCGCCATTTAGAGACGAACAATGTCAGCTACCTTCCAGGTTCCGGAGACGAGATGACACTCGACGCTGGTTGAATGCGGTTGCGGCTCCGCGCGGTAAAATTCGACCCGTCGCCCAGTTGTGTCGAATACAGCTTCCTGGTTGAGCGCGTAATGGACACTGACGAACGCGATAGTTGAAGATCGGAAGAAACCAAGTGAAACGGTCGTCAGCGCATAGTAGTTAGGGGCTTCGATCCTGCCCTTCTGCCACTGTGACTCAATGTTCGCGACGGTCTTTAGGCATTCGCAGTCCGGAGTCGAAAGTGATCGCAACCGTGCCGTGTCCCCGGTCTCTATAGCATGGTTGCGCTCGAGGTAGTACTCCCTTGCGAGTGCGACCACCACAGCCTTGGGGTCAGTCGGCGCACCGGCAGTCGGGCTGGCACTTGCCGACTTGGACGCCGACGGCAACGGCGGGAGAGTGCCGGGCTTGTCGGGCTTGGAGCAGCCGGCAACAGCCAGCGCGCAGCACGCCCAGACCAGCGCAAGTCGGCGGATCACGGGCGGACACTATTCGATAATCGGCGACAGAGGTAGGCCGGAACCAGGGCCCTGTGCATAACCGGCTTCCGCGGAAACGCGGTCGCAACTACTGCTCGAGACCGATCAGCCACCCTTGCGTGGTCCCGACGGTGATCAGGCGTTGAGTGGCCCGACTGAGCACGACGTAGAGCGTCCGGGCACCAACGGCCGAGGTCCCCACGATCTCGTCGGGCTCCACCGCGAGCACGCCGTCGTACTCCATCCCTTTCGATCCCAACGCCTCGACCACCTGCAGCCGACTGTCAGAGGCGGCCACCCACCCGGCCACACGTGATCCCCAGCCGCCCGGGCAGATCACGCCGACGGTGCCTTCCACGGCCGCGAGGAGCTCCACAGCGGCAATCCTGACCGCCGCAGCCAGATCCGAGACCAACTGGTGCGACGGCGGCACCCCGGTCGACCGCACCGAATCCGGCAGCTCAGCCGCCGCGTCCACGCGCCGCAGCACGGCCGCGGCCAAGGAGAAGATCTCCCGAGGGTTGCGGTAGTTGGTGGTGAGCAGGTAGTCGTGCACCGCCCGCCGCCCGATCGCCTCCGACTGCGCAGACGAGGCCTCCGAAGCGTCCGGCCAGGCGCTCTGGGCCGGGTCACCCACGATGGTCCAACTGGCATAGCGGCCGCGTCGCCCGAGCATCCGCCACTGCATCGGGGACACGTCCTGCGACTCGTCCACGACGATGTGCGCGTAGCCTTCGTAGTCCTCGCCGCGCAGCACCGGCTCCCGCGCAGCCAGCTCGCGGTCGGCCACAGTGGTCAACTCCGGCATCGTGTCCTCATCAGGATCGGGCTGCACGACAGCGCGCGCCGGCGGCGATCCCAGCAGCATCCGCAGCTCGTCGAGCAGCGCCACGTCGGCTATCGAGACCGCCCCGCCCCACGACCCCACTAGCAGGTCGATCTCGGAATCGGTGAGCAGGCCCTCGCCGTAGCGCAGGGCATGGGTACGGGAAGCGCACCAGCCGAGCACCGCTGACGGCGACAGCACCGGCCACCAGGGCGCAAGGAAGGCCTCGAACGCCGGCCGCTCGACGATCTCTTCCGCAAAGCGCGAGCGCTCCCACTGAGCCCCCGGCGGCCGCCGCCGCCACAACTCCTCCACCAGCGCGTCCGACGCCACGCCCAGTGAGCGGTTGACCGGACGCCGCCTACGCCACGCGGTGCGCCGCGCCGCGTCCAGCTCGTCCGACCCGAGCCGCAGCACCTCCCCGGCGTAGGTCACCCGCAGCGCATCCGGCGCTCCGGGCGGCACATCGCGTACCGCCCGTTCCAGGAAGCGCCGCATCCGCAGCGATCCCTTGACCGCGGCCACCGGCGCCGGGTCGAGCGACACACCCGACACCCCGTCGGCCACGTCACCGAGAGCCCGCAGCGACACCGAGCTCTCGCCGAGCGAGGGCAGCACCCGCTCGATGTAGGCGATGAACCACGTCGACGGGCCGACGATCAGCACCCCGCCGGCCTCGAAGCGGCGTCGGTCGCGATAGAGCAGGTACGCCGCCCGATGCGTCGCCACCGCCGTCTTGCCGGTGCCCGGCCCGCCGCTGATGGTCGTGACACCGGTAGCCGGCGCGCGGATGGCGAGGTCCTGCTCGCGCTGGATCGTCGCAACGATGTCGCGCATTCCCGTACCGGTTGCCTGGCCCAACGCCGCCATCAGGGCACCCTCGCCCACCACCGGCAGGTCCTCGGCGGCCGCCGAAGAAGCCAGCAGGTCGTCCTCGACGTCGACGACTCGTTGGCCCGACGTACGGATCACCCGCCGCCGGCGCACATCTCCCGGCTCTGCGGCCGTGGCCTGGTAGAACGGCGCGGCGGCCGGCGCACGCCAGTCGACGACCAGCGGCTCGAAGGCTCCGTCGAGCAGTCCGATACGGCCGACATGGCGCACGCCCCCGCCCACCAGGTCCAGGCGGCCGAACACCAGCCCCTCGTGCTGGGCGTCGAGCTCGCGCAGCCGGCGGGCCGCCTGATGCACCATCGCGTCGCGCTCGACCAGGGCCCCGTAGTTGCCGACGGAGGCCACGGCATAGCCCTCGGCCCGCGCGGCGGCCGCGGCCAGTCGCCGCCGCCGCAGCTCGTCGTGGGCCCGGTCGACGTGCCGCTGCTCCCTGGCGATCTCGCGCTCGCGCACGGATGGCTCGTCGGTCACCCGTACAGCATGGCCCGTCGAATGTTCGCACGGACGTCGCATCGAGTTCGCCCGGCCGGGTTGTTGTCGGGCGATGGCGGACATAGCCTCTCAGCATCCCGTTCGCAGCATGACCCTAGGAGGGCTTGTGAATCGGCGCAGGATCCTGACGGCCGGTGCTGCCGTCACCACAGCAGTCGGACTCGGCTTGGTGGTGCCCGCCGCCGACGCCACCGCAACGCCGGGCAAGTACGGCGGTCCTATGGGCAAGTTCAAGAACATCGTGGTGATCTACGAGGAGAACCACAGCTTCGACAACTTGTACGGCGGCTGGGGCTCGGTAGGGAAGGACTCCGTCGAGGGCCTGCCACAGGCCGACCCCGCGCACACCATCCAGGTGAAGCAGGACGGCTCTCCGTACAACTGCCTGCTGCAGGTCGACGTCAACCTCACCTCTCCGCCGCTGCCGGTCACCTGCACCGACTCGGCCAATGGCGTGGCGATCAACAGCGACTTCACCAATGCGCCGTTCCGAATCGATGACTACATCCAGCCGACCGACACGACCTGCCCGGCATTCGGCGACTTCAGCCACCCCAACGGCGTGCCCAAGGGTGAGGGCCTGCCCGGTGGCTGCACGCGCGACCTGGTGCACCGCTTCTACCAGGAGCAGTACCAGCTCAACGGCGGCCAGCAGAACCGCTACGTCACCGGCAGCGACGCGGTCGGGCTGACGATGGGCACCTACGACACAAAGGCCCTGCCGATCTACACCTACCTGCACGACAAGAAGGCGCCCAACTACGTCGTCACCGACCAGTTCTTCCAGGGCGCCTTCGGCGGGTCCTACCTCAACCACCAGTGGCTGATCGCCGGGCAGTCCCCGCAGTGGCCGACTGCCCCCGCCACCGAGCACGCGGTCCTGGACAGCAACGGCTTCCCCAAGGCTGCCTATCCCCTCTACACCTCGCCGCAGCCGGCGACAACGCATGACGGCACCGTGACCCAGCAGTGCGGCCAGCCGAGCACCTACCCCGGCCGGGCGTGCGGCAACTACACCATCAACACCTTGCTGCCGTCGTGGGAGCCGACCGCGACCTACGCGCCCCAGGTGCCGGGCTTCACCAACAGCAACATCGGTGATCAGCTCAGCGGCGCCGGCGTGCCATGGGCGTGGTACTCCGGCGGCTGGGACAACGCGGCGGGCAACGTCAACGGGCCGGGTTACACCAACGGCGCCGGGCCGACCTGTGCCGACCCCGATACGGCCGCCGGAAGGACCTACCCGTACTGCCCGGACAAATCCTTCCAGCCGCACCACCAGCCGTTCAACTACTACACCCGCTACGCACCCGGTACGCCGGACCGCGCCGCCCACCTCCGCGACGAGTCGGAGTTCATCTCCCGGGCCAAGAGCGGACAGCTCCCCGCGGTGAGCTTCGTCAAGCCGATCGGGGCGGAGAACGAACACCCCGGTTACTCCAGCGAGACCAGTGGCAGCAAGCACCTGGTCGACCTGCTCAAGGCCATCGAGAGCGGGCCGCAGGCCAAGGAGACGCTGGTCGTCGTGACCTACGACGAGTTCGGTGGGCAGTGGGACCACGTCTCGCCCCCCGGGCAGGGCAACAACAACGGTGCGCACGACCTGTTCGGGCCGGGCACCCGACTGCCGAACCTGCTGATCGGCGAGGGTCTGCACCAGTCGGCGGTCGAGCACACCACGTATGACTCGACGTCGATCATCGCCACCATCGAGCGGCAGTACGGCCTGCCGCCGCTCAGCCCGCGCGCAGCGACGGTCAACGATCTCGGGCCGGCCATCCAGGCAGGGCACGACCAGCGCCGCTGAGCGCCTTACCGGCCAGGGAGCCGCCACCCCAGCCGCGGTGGCGGCCCCCGGCCGGTGGAGTGCCGCTTGGCTTGTTGAGCGCGAGACGGCACGCTATGCGTGTGGAAGGTGTGGGGGGCACCCCGTCGTTGGTCGCGCTCGGGGGACTGCGCGATGCCTTGGCGGCCTTGTCCGCTTCGGGCGCCAGCGAGCGGGCCATGGAGCTGCGGGCCAGGCTGCTGGCAGAGATCGACGGGCACCTGATCCAGCGCACCGCCCATCCGGGCGCACCGATCGTCGTGGCACTGGCCGGGCCGACCGGGGCCGGCAAGTCCACCCTGGTCAACGCGATAGCCCGAGGCCTCGTCAGCCCGGCGGGCGCACTGCGGCCCACCACCCGCACCCCGGTGCTCGTGCACCGGCCCGAGGACACGAGGTGGTTCCCCGGTGAGCGCCGCCGGGTGGCTGCCTGGAACGCCGTCCACCCGGTCGTGTCCCACCAGTTGCCCGAGGGCGTCGCGCTCCTCGACACCCCCGACGTCGACTCCGCCCGGCACGGGCAGCAGGGCTACACCCGCGAGTTGCTGGCAACCGCAGACGTTTGGCTCCTGGTCACGACCGCCACCCGCTACGCCGATGCCGTCCCATGGCAGACTCTGCGATCGGCCGGTGTGCGCCGGGCCGACCTGGCCGTGGTGCTGGACCGGGTGCAGCCCGGTGCGGTGAAAACGGTGGAGGCTGAGTTGCGGCGACTGTTGGACGACAACGGGCTGGCCGAGGCCGCCCTGCTGCTCGTCCTGGAGACCTCGTTGAGCAACGGCCGGCTCCCCGACTCGGCAGTGGCCCGGGTACGCACCTGGGTAGAGAGGCTGGCAACCGGCAGCGACACCCGGGCGGAGACGCTGCAGCGAACGCTGACCGGGGGCGCGGCTGCACTGGCCGGCCCGCTGTCGGAGCTGGAGAAGCTCAGCAATGACGTCCGGTTGCGGCGCGCCGTCGTCGATGTGCTCGGGAGCCCGAGTTGACCGAGACCGGCGAGCTCTCCGCCCGCCTCGACCGGCTGAGCCTGGTCCTCAAGGAGGGCGCCGAGCAGCTCGACCGGCGCACGGCAGGGGCCACCGAGCGGCTGCTGCGCCGGGCCGGGCAGCGGCTGCGCCTGTCCGACGCGCACACCGTGGTCGCCCTCGCCGGCGGCACGGGCTGCGGCAAGTCCTCGCTGTTCAACGCCCTGTCCGGCCTGGAACTCTCCGGTGTCGGTGTGCGCCGGCCGACCACCTCGGCGCCGTATGCCTGCGTGTGGGGACCGGATCCTGCTACCGAGCTGCTGGACTGGCTCGAGGTGCCGCCGGCCCGCCGGATCCTGCGCGAGTCCGCGCTCGACGCCGACTCCCAGGCGGCCCTGCGCGGGCTGGTGCTGCTCGACCTGCCCGACCACGATTCCCTCGAGGCGTCGCACCGCCTCGAGGTCGACCGCCTCGTCGAGCTCGTCGACGTGCTGGTGTGGGTGCTCGACCCGCAGAAGTACGCCGACACGGTCGTCCACGAGCTCTACCTCAAGCGCCTCAAGGCCTACTCCGAGGTCATGCTGATCACGCTCAACCAGGCCGACCGCCTCGATCCGGGCCAGGCCCAGAGCTGCCTCGCCGACCTGCGCCGGATGCTCACCGACGACGGGCTCGGCCAGATCCGCACCCTGCTCACCTCTGCCCGCACCGGGATTGGGGTGCCCGACCTGCGCGCCGTCCTCACATCCGCCGTCGCCTCCCGCCAGGCCACTGCCCGGCGGATCGGCGTCGACCTGACGTCGCTCTCGCCACGGCTGGTCCGCACCGCGCTGCCCCGGGTCGACCTTCACCGGGTGCAGGCGCAGGAGGAGTCGGCGGTCGAGGCGTTGGCCCAGCTGGCCGGCGTGGAGGTGATCGGGGCGTCGTCCGCCGCTGCTTATCGCGCGCTCGGCCTGCGCCGGGTCGGCTGGCCCCCGTTGTCCTGGCGGCACCGCCAGGACAGCGCGGTCCCACCGCTTGCCGTGTCTCGGTCCGAGGTGGGCAAGGTGGCCGCCACCGTCGCGCTCAACGCCACCGCGGAGCTTGCCGGTCCCTGGCCGGCCCGGGTCGAGCGGCGAGCTGCGGCCGCCAGCGGTGACCTCGCCGACGGGCTGGACAAGGTGATCCATGCAGCGGTGCAGCAACCGGTGGCCCGGCCGCGCTGGTGGTGGGTGGCGGCCGCCGTTCAGTGGCTCCTGCTGGCCGCGACCGTGGGGGGAATCTTCTGGGCGGTATGGACCTTCGCCAGCACGCGGCACGACAAGACGCTCGGCCTCGGCGTGCCCGGCGGCCTGATCACTGCCGCAATCGCGCTGCTGGCCGGTCTGGCCCTTGCTCGGGTCTTCGGCGCCTTGGTGGGCAGTGGTGCTGGCAGGTGGCAGCAGGGCATCGAGGACCAACTCCGCCCCGAGGTGGCGATCGTGGCCGGCGAGCGGCTGTTCAGCCAGCTCACCGCCGAGTTGGCGATCTACAACTCGGTCCAAGAAGCCCTCGAGAGCTTTGCCGCGACTGCGGCGCCGGCCAAAACCGCCAAGACCACCGAAACCGCCAAGACCACCGAAACCGGCGAGCCCGCGATAATGCCTATGATCGGCCCGGCTGGCCGGTCATAGGCTGCATCCCCCCGTGACGTCACTCCCCGACGTGCTCGCCGCCGAGCGGCGGCATCTCCGGCATGCCCGCGCCTGCCTGGCGCGGATGCGCGAGCGGGCCGGCGTGCTCGGCGATGTCGGCGTTGACGCCTTCGCCAGTGAGTCCCTCGGCATTGCTCTGCGCCGTCGGCTCGCCCAACTGAAGGATGACCCGTCGACTGCGCTGTTCTTCGGCCGGCTCGACCAGGCCGAGGGCGGCGAGGTGTTCCACATCGGCCGCCGGCACGTCCGAGACGAGGCCGGCGACCCCGTTGTCATCGACTGGCGGGCGCCGCTTTCTCGCCCGTTCTACCGGGCCAGCCCCGCCGACCCGATGGGGGTGCGCCGGAGGCGCCGCTTCGGCTTCGCCGGCGGTGACCTGACCAGCTTCGAGGACGAGTCCCTTCAGGAAGCCGCCGAGGCGACCGGCCCCAGCCAGATCCTGATCGACGAGATCGAGCGTCCCCGCGTCGGGCCGATGCGCGACATCGTCGCCACGATCCAGCCCGACCAGGACGACATCGTACGGGCAGATCTCGACGAGACCATCTGCGTGCAGGGCGCGCCGGGCACCGGCAAGACGGCGGTCGGCCTGCACCGGGCGGCCTACCTGCTCTACACCTTCCCCGAGCGGCTCAAGCGGGGCGGGGTGCTGGTGATCGGGCCCAACCGGGCCTTCCTGTCCTACGTGGCGAACGTCCTGCCGGCTCTCGGCGAGGTTGACGTGGAGCAGTTGACTGCCGGTGATCTTGCGACGGCAGTACGCGTCACCGGCACCGACGACGCCCACGCCGCGACCGTCAAGAGCGACGCCCGAATGGCCGAGATGATCCGGCGAGCGGTGTATTCGGGCCTGCGCCGTGCCACCGAGCCGATTACCGTGACGGTGGGCGCCCGCCGTTACCGGGTCGATCCCGCGCGGCTGCGGCGCTGGGTGGACGACCTGCGCCGCGGCGACGTGCGCTATGCCGGTGCCCGGGAGCGGCTGCAGGCCATGGTGGCCCACGACGTACGACTGCAAATGGAGGCCACCGGCGCGACGCCTACCGACCGGGCCATCGAGCGGATTGCCCGGTCAGTCGACGTCGAGGGTCTCTGGCCGGCCGTCGACCCGGTGCGGCTGCTGATGCGCCTGCTCGGCGACGCCGGCTTCCTGGCCAAGGCGGCCAACGGACTGCTCAACGACGACGAGCAGGCAGCGATCTGTTGGGCGGCGATGCCCCGCGGGCCGGGCAGCGCCAGGTGGTCGACCGCTGACGCGTTCCTCGTCGACGAGGCGGCCGGGTTGCTCGAGCGCCATCCCTCCTACGGTCATGTCATCGTCGACGAGGCGCAGGACCTCTCGCCGATGCAGTGCCGTGCGGTGGCCCGCCGGTCGCTGACCGGCTCGCTGACGGTGCTGGGCGACATCGCCCAGGGCACCGCCGCATGGGCCACCGACGACTGGAACACCACGCTGCGCCACCTGGGCAAGGACGGCGCCCGAGTGGAGCCGCTGACCCGCGGATACCGGGTGCCCGCGCAGGTCGTGGCGCTGGCCAACCGGTTGCTACCGCACATCTGCGCCGGCCTTGACCCTGCCGAGTCGATTCGCGGGGGGCGGAACGCGCTGCGGATCGTGGCCGTGCAGCGCCTGGCAGCGGGCATCGTGGCGGAGGTCCGCGCGGTGCTAGAGATGGAGGGCTCGGTAGGTGTCATCGCCGCCGACGCCGCGGTCCCCGGGTTGGGGCGTGCGCTGGCCGGCGCCAGCATCCCCGCGGCGCAGGTCGGGGCGGAGCCCGGCGAGCGGGTCAGCCTCGTGCCGGCCAGCCTCGCCAAGGGCCTGGAGTTCGACTCGGTGGTCGTCGCGGAGCCAGCCGACATCGTTGCCGCGGAGAGCAGAGGACTCCGGCGGCTCTACGTCGTCCTCACCCGGGCGGTTTCCCGGCTGGTGGTCGTGCACGCCAAGCCGTTGCCTGAGGTGCTCGGTGAGCTGGTCGAGTGAGGCACCGATCGAAGCGAGAAGACCATCAGTGCAGCGTCGTGAGCATCCCTGGCTGCACCGACGCGAAGGCCGACACGATTGCCCGGCCGTAGTAGGCCTGCACCAGGCTGGCCTCGACGCCCACCCAGCCACGGAAGTGGCCGGTGTCGTCGATCACCTGCAGCATCGCCGCGGTGTGACCACCGCCGTTGGTGCTGATGCACACGGTGCCGAGCTGCTCGATCTGGGCCACCCAGCCGGTCTGGAAGTTCCAGAAGTTCTTGCGGCCGTCGACGCTGGGGTTGCCGGCGATGTAGGTGTTGTACCAGGCGCGCTTGTCGGCAGCTGTGACGGCCTTGCCCTGCAGGCAGGTGCCGTTGGTGCACCGGCTGTAGTCCGGGAAGTGAAAGCCCAGGTTGAGGTACTGCGTGTTGGCGCCGTAGACGTTCTGCACCAGCGGGCCGTAGAGCCGCTCGGCGACGACGACCTGGCCGATGGTGACCCCGGCGTTGGCGGCCGCGGTGGAGCCGAAGCCCCACGCCTTCACGATGCCCTGGTTGCTCGTCACGATCGAGGCGCCGACGAAGCTTGCCTGGCTGGTGTCGAGCCGCCAGATCTCCGTCGCTCCCCAGGACCAGCGCATGGACAGGTGCCCGTAGGCGTCTATGGCCCAGTTCCCGGTCGCGGTGATCGGCACGCCGCCCTGCTGGAAGTTGACCGGCGTACGGACCGGGCAGACGCGCAGGCAGCCGCTGGTGGTGTAGCCGCTGTAGCGCTTCATGTTCGCGGCCCCGCCGGTGATGCTGTTCTGCCGCCACGACCAGACCTTCTCGGTCATCGTGTTGTTGGTAGCGAACCGGTAGGTGGCCACCCGGACGTACATCGAGTTGTACGGGCCCCCGATGGCCGCGATGACGTAGGTGCTGCGCCCCGCAGGGAGGTTGGCAGCGGCCGCCTGCGCCGGTGTCGCCACCAGGCAGAAGGGCACGACTGCGGCGAAGGCGATGAGCAGGCCGAACAATCTGGTGCTGCGCATGTGGTCCTCGCAAGATCGGGGCGGGCGACCCCGTGGGCATCGACAGATCCGCGCCAGTACTGAACCCTGCGCCTTGATTGCGGTGGATCCGGCTCAGTCAGATCGCCAACCGGGCCCGTCAGGGCGGATCGGCTCTCCGTCTGCGACCATGTGTGCACCGCTTGGACCGGGCGCGACCCGCCCGGACCCGGCGCCTTTGACCCGGCGCGGCGACCCTTGCACCGGGCAAATGATCGAGGAGGCGCACATGCCTGGTGGGGATCCCGTCCTCAGCTCTGCTGCCGGTGACCCTGCTGGCGCAGTCGCCGAGCCGCCTGACACGCAGCTCGTGCAGTTGCTGACGCCCGAGGGCGAGCGGGTCGACTACCCCGGCTACCCGTTGGAGCTGACCGACGAGGAGTACCGCGGCCTCTACCGCGACCTCGTGCTCGTCCGCCGCATCGACGTGGAGGCAACCGCCCTCCAGCGCCAGGGGGAGCTCGGCATCTGGGCCTCCCTGCTTGGCCAGGAGGCAGCCCAGGTGGGCAGCGGCCGGGCGATGCGCCCGGGTGACATGGCCTTCCCGACCTACCGCGAGCACGGGGTGGCCTGGTGCCGCGACGTCGACCCGCTGACCCTGCTCGGCCTCTACCGCGGGGTCAACAACGGCGGCTGGGACCCGGCGGAGAAGAACTTCCACCTCTACACCATCGTCATCGGCTCCCAGACCCTGCATGCGACCGGGTATGCGATGGGTATCCAGAAGGACGGCAGCGAGGACGCGGTGATCGCCTATTTCGGCGACGGTGCCTCCAGCCAGGGCGACGTCAACGAGGCCTTCGTCTGGGCTGCCGTGTACAACGCCCCTGTCGTGTTCTTCTGCCAGAACAACCAGTGGGCGATCTCCGAGCCGCTCGAGCGCCAGACCCGGATCCCGCTGTACCTGCGGTCCCGGGGCTTTGGCTTCCCCGGTGTACGGGTGGATGGCAACGACGTGCTCGCCACCCTGGCCGTCACGCGCAAGGCGCTCGACGATGCGCGCACCGGGCAGGGCCCGACGCTGGTCGAGGCCTATACCTACCGGATGGGCGCGCACACCACCTCCGACGACCCGACGCGCTACCGGCTGGCCAGCGACCTGGAGGCCTGGAAGCTCAAGGACCCCATCGAGCGGATGAAGTCATTCCTCTACAAGAGCACGATCGGCAGCGCGACGTTCTTCGCCTCTGTCGAGGCCGAGGCCGACGATCTGGCCGCCTACGTCCGCAAGGGCTGCCTGGAGATGGTCGACCCGGGGCCGGAAACGCTCTTCGAAGATGTCTACGCCGAGCCGCACCCGCTCATCGAGGAGCAGCGGGTGAGCCACGCGGCCTACCGGGAATCCTTCGCCGACGTCCCGGCGAGTGCAGGGAGCACGCACTGATGGCGACCATCACGATGGCAAAGGCGCTCAACGAGGGCCTGCGCAAGGCTATGGAGGACCACCCCAAGGTGCTCATCATGGGAGAGGACGTCGGCAAGCTGGGCGGCGTCTTCCGGGTCACCGACGGGCTGCAGAAGGACTTCGGCGAGGACCGCGTCATCGACACCCCGCTGGCCGAGTCCGGCATCATCGGCACAGCCATCGGGATGGCGATCCGCGGCTACCGGCCGGTGTGCGAGATCCAGTTCGACGGCTTCGTCTACCCCGCCTACGACCAGATCGTCAGCCAACTCGCCAAGATGCACTATCGGTCCAAGGGGTCGGTGAAGCTACCGGTAGTGATCCGGATCCCCTTCGGCGGTGGCATCGGCGCGGTCGAGCACCACAGCGAGTCGCCCGAGGCCTACTTCGCCCACACGGCGGGCCTGCGGGTGGTGGCCTGCTCCAACCCCGTCGACGCGTATTTCATGATTCAGCAGGCCATCGCCTGCGACGACCCGGTGATCTTCTTCGAGCCCAAGCGGCGCTACTGGGAGAAGGCTGACCTCGACATGTCTGCCACACCCGACCCGTTGTTCGCCTCGAGGGTGCTGCGCGAGGGCTCCGACGCGACGCTGGTCGCGTACGGACCGATGGTCAAAGTGGCGATGGATGCCGCCACCGCCGCCGAGGAGGACGGGCGTGACCTGGCGGTCATCGACCTGCGTACCCTCTCGCCGCTGGACATGGCCCCGATCTATGACTCGATACGCCGTACCGGCCGTCTCGTCGTCGTCCACGAGGCCTCCGGCAACCTCGGGCTGGGCGCCGAGATCGCGGCTCGGGTCACCGCAGAGTGCTTCTACTCGCTGGAGGCCCCGGTGATGCGGGTCACCGGATACGACACGCCCTATCCGCCCTCCAGGCTGGAAGAGGACTTCCTGCCCGACCTCGACCGCGTCCTCGACGCCGTCGACACGTCGCTGTCCTACTGAGCGAGGAGCCCGCAGATGTCGCTCATCAAGCAGTTCAAGCTCCCCGACCTCGGTGAGGGGCTCACCGAGGGCGAGATCCTCAAGTGGCTGGTGCAGCCCGGCGATACGGTGCTGCTCAACCAACCCATCGTGGAGGTGGAGACCGCCAAGGCAGCGGTGGAGTTGCCGTCGCCGTACGCGGGGGTGGTCACCGAACTCCTGCACGGGGAGGGCGACACGGTCGACGTGGGCGCCGCGCTCATCGCCTTCGAGACCGACAGCGGCGAGCCCGCCGACGACGCCACCGCCGCAGGGGCGGTCGAGCGCGAGTCGGTCATCGAGACCCCGCCCGCCGAGGGCGCCGTCGAGCCCGGCCTGATCGGTGGCCCGGCGCCGGGAGGCCGCACGTCGGTCCTGGTCGGCTACGGCCCCAAGTCGACGACGGCCAAGCGTCGCCTGCGCAAGCCACCGGCGACGATCGGCGACGTGGCGGCCGAGGCCGTTTCCACGTCCGATCTTGCCGAGCCGCCCGCCCGCGTCTCGGCGGCCGAGGTGGCCGCCGCGGCTCTGCGCCGGGCCGACGCGCGCCCCGTACTGGCCAAGCCTCCCGTCCGCAAGCTCGCCCGCGACCTCGGCGTCGACCTGCATGAGGTCGCACCGAGCGGGCCCGACGGCACGATCACCCGGGCCGACGTGCAGTCGGCATCGCGAACGTCGGCGGATGCTGGTTTGAAGCGGTCGGCGGCGCGTGCCGTGGCCGCGGTGCCAGACTTCGACGAGGCCAGCCGGGAGCAGCGGATCCCGATCAAGGGGGTCCGCAAGCACACCGCGGCGGCGATGACGGCCAGTGCGTTCACCGCGCCGCATGTCACCGAGTTCGTCACCGTCGACGTCACTCGTGGGGTGCGGGCCGTCGGCCGGCTCAAGGAGATGCCGGGATTCGCCGGCGTGCGGGTCAGCCCGCTGTTGCTGGTGGCCAAGGCCCTCCTGCTAGCCGTCGGCCGGCACCCGATGGTGAACTCCTCGTGGGACGAGGCAGCCCAGGAGATCGTAGTCAAAGGCTATGTCAATTTGGGCATCGCCGCGGCCACCCCGCGCGGGCTCATCGTGCCTAACATCAAGGACGCCGAATCGTTGTCGGTGCGCGAATTGGCCGAAGTGATGACCGCGCTGGTGGCCACCGCCCGCGAGGGCAAGACGACGCCGGCTGACATGCAGGGCGGCACGATCACCATCACCAATGTCGGAGTATTCGGTGTGGACACCGGCACGCCCATCCTCAATCCGGGCGAAGCTGCGATCCTGGCTTTCGGCGCGATCCGGCAGCAGCCGTGGGTGCACAAGGGCAAGGTCAAGCCGCGGATGGTGACCACTCTGGGGCTGTCCTTCGACCACCGGATCATCGACGGCGAGTCGGGCTCGAAATTCCTCGCCGACCTGGCGGCCGTCCTCAACGACCCGGAGGCCGCCCTGCTCGCCTGGACCTAAGTGTGAGACAGCTCACTGAAAAAAAGGGCATTGCTCCAGCCTGATAGCGTTGATCTATAAGGCAGGGACACATCAGTACCGAAGGAAGGGGTGGACATGAACGCCACCAGAAGCATCGCTAACCGTCTTCGCGCTTCGCGCGCCGCATCACGTCGCTCGCGCGCCATCAGCAAGGCACTCGTCGGCGCCTCACCCGCGCTGCGCGACGAGCTGCTGGAGATTTCCAAGCGCATCTGAACGGTAGTACCACCGAAGCCCGGTAGGTCCCTGCGGACCGCCGGGCTTCGTGCTGTGGATCGTGACCGCGGTGATATGGAACTTTTGCTGGGCTGCACCGGCGTGTCGCGCACCAAAGTTCCATGAGCACCGCGCCCCGGGAAGGATCACCGTGCCCCGGGGGCAGTTATCCGGTGACAAGCGAAGGGACCGGCCGCAGCCGGTCCCTTGCCTGGGCGTTCGGTCAGTAGTTGGGGTCGCCCGGGTCGCGCACGACCCGCTCCTCCACGACGGTGTCCGAGCGGCGGCTACGCGGGCCGAAGACGACGAGAGTCAAGATAAGGCCGAGAAGCCCTGCTGCCATCAGGATGTAGCCGATGACGTGGATGCTGATGCCGGCAAGCTCTTGGGCCTTCACGGCGAAGGCGAGGATCGCGCCCACCGCGAGCAGGAACACGCTCGCG
>JBDUBV010000035.1:0-20539 GCA_040003795.1 Pseudonocardiales bacterium
ACCACATGGTGATCCGTGACGGCAAGATCGCCAACTACCACCCGTACCCGCCGACCCCCTGGAACGCCAACCCGCGGGACAGCTACGGCACGCCTGGCCCCTACGAGGACGCGGTGCAGGACTGCCCGATCTTCGAGGAGAACGACCGGGAGCACTTCAAGGGCATCGACATCATGCGCACCGTCCGCAGCTTCGACCCATGCCTGCCCTGCGGCGTGCACATGTACCTCGGCAACGGCAAGACCGTGCAGGAGATGCACACGCCGACCAGCGCGATGACTGCCGGATAGGCGAGGAATGCCATCACCGAGTGACTTGCGCGCCGGCGGCGAGCGCATCGAGCATCTGCTCGAGGCGTCAGCCGCCGGTGGCCCGTTAGCCAAGGAACGGGCAGAAGAGCTGGTCCGCTTGGTCGTGGAGCTCTACGGCGCCGGCCTCGAGCGCGTGCTCGAACTCGTGCATGATGCCGGTGGCCTGAACGACGAGGCCCTCGAAGCACTCGCGGACGACGACCTGGTCTGCAGTCTGCTGCTGGTCCACGGCCTGCACCCCTACAGCGTCGAGGAGCGGATCGAGCGAGCCCTCATCAAGGTTCGCCCGTATCTTGGCTCACACGGCGGGGACGTGGAGTTGCTCGGCGTCACGGAGGACGGTGTGGTCCAGCTGCGCCTCAAGGGCAGCTGCGACGGCTGTGCTTCCTCCTCGGTCACCCTGAAGCTCGCGGTCGAGGGTGCCATCGAAGAGGCCGCCCCCGAGATCATCCGCATCGAGGTGGAGTCGCCGTCCGCCGCACCGGTCACGGCCGGCGCGACCAACCTGATCCCGGTCAGCGCGCTCACTGCCCGGCTGCGGCCGGCCGAGACCGACCCGGCGAACGCGCCGTCCTGGGAGCCGCTGCCCGACCTGGCCGGCATCGCTGTCGGTGAGTTGCGCCGGGTGATCGTCGGGCAATCCGTGCCTGTCGTGATCGGCCGCGTTGGCACCGACCTCTACGCCTACCGCGACAACTGCCCCGCGTGCTCATCCACCGTGTTCGGTGGCGTCATCGAACGCGGGCTCGGCGGTGGTGCGGTGATCACGTGTCCCCAGTGCCGCAACCACTACGACGTCCGCCAGGCCGGCCGGGGCATCGAGGACGCCGGCCTGCACCTCGATCCGCTGCCACTGCTCGATCGTGGCGGCGTGATGGAGATTGCGGTGCCGACCGCGGTGCCCGCGTGAGCGAGCCCTCCAGCTCGGGCCTCCCACAAGCATCGAATCCCAACGCAGGTCCCCTGGAGGTGCTGCGACGGGTCCGCACGCGTCCGGCGCCGCCGCCCGGGGAGCGCTGCGAGATGTGCGGCGAGGAAGTGCCCGACGAGCACTCCCACGTCGTCAACACCACCAGCCGTTCGTTGATGTGTGCCTGCCGCGCCTGCTACCTGTTGTTCACCCGCGAGGACGCCGAGCTCGCCTACCGGGCGGTGCCCGAGCGCTACCTACGTTTTCCCGAGTTCACGCTCACTCCGCTGCAGTGGGACGACCTGCAGATCCCGGTCAGCGTCGTCTTCTTCTTCCGCCATTCCGAGCTCGGCCACACCGTGGCCTTCTACCCCAGCCCGGCCGGCGCCACCGAGTCGGAGTTGCCGCTCGGGGCGTGGGAGGACATCGTCGCGGCCAATCCCGGCCTCAAGGTGCTCGCCCCCGACGTCGAGGCGATCCTGGTCCGCGCCCGCGACGGCGTGTTCGAGTGTTTCCTGGTGCCCATCGACGCCTGCTACGAGCTCGTCGGCCACCTGCGCAAGCTGTGGCGGGGCTTCGACGGCGGGTCCGACGCGCACAAGCGGATGGACGCTTTCTTCGGGCACGTGCAGCATCGCAGCAAGGTCCACTCGTCGGCAGGTGCTGAGTGACGGAGCTGACGTTCGAGATCCTCGACGTGCAGCCGGAGCGCTACGCCGCGACGCCCAATCTGCTGTTCAGGCTGCGGGTCACCGAGGCCACCGGTGCCACCGTGCACGCGATCGCGCTGCGGGTGCAGCTCAAGATCGAGCCCCAGCGGCGCAGTTACACCCCCCAGGAGAAGGCCGGCCTCGGCGACCTGTTCGGGACCCCGGACCGGTGGGGCGAGACGCTCAAGCCGTTCCTGTGGACGCATGCCGCGCAGACGGTGCAAGGCTTCCACGACACGACGGAGTTCGACCTACCCGTCATCTGCACCTACGACTTCGACGTCATCGCGACCAAGTATTTCCAGGCCCTCGGCGACGACGGCGAGATCCCGGTCGTGCTGCTGTTCAGCGGAACGGTATTCACCCGAGGCGACGCCAACGGGTTCGGGGTCGACCAGGTGCCCTGGGACCTCGAGGCGAGTTACCGGCTGCCGGTGCGCGTCTGGCGGGAGATGATGGACACCTTCTTCCCCGGAGGCGGCTGGATCCGGCTCGACCGAGAGACCCTCGACGCCCTGATGCGCTACCGCTCTGCCCACGCGTTCGTCACCTGGGAGCAGACCTTCGCCGAGCTCCTGGCACCGGCCGAGGCACGGCAGGCATGAACCTCGACGCGGCACGGGGAATCGCCGACACGGTGCTCTATGAGGGGTACTTGCTGTACCCGTACCGGTCGACCTCCGGCAAGAACTCGGTCCGCTGGCAGTACGGCATCGTGGGACCGGCAGGGGGCGTCGAAGCCGGTGCCGGCGAGGAGACGACCCTGCAGTCGCACTGCCTGGTCGAGACTGCCGAACTCGACGCCCGCCTCGACGTCTATCTCCGTTTCCTGCAGATCCAGTCGCGCGAGGTGCAGGCCGCGGCTGACGGCCGGCCGGAAGAGTTCACCCCCGTCGCCGAACTCCAGGTGGGCTCGACCAGCTGGCTGAGCTGGGACGAGGCGGTCGAGCATGAGATCGCGATCCTCGACATCCCGCTGGCCGAGCTCTCCGCCGGGCACACCGCCGAGGTCGCTGTCGAGGGCGAACACCTGGTCGAGTTGCTCCGCGACGACGCAGGTGCAGTCGTCGGCCGGGTCGTGCGCAAACGCCTGCCCCTGAAGGGCCGGCTGGAGCTATTGGCCACGGCGTGCGATTCCGCACGCCCCCTTGCCGTGCTGAGCACGCGGTTCGACAACATTGGCGACTTCGTCCCCGCGCCCGAGGGCACTGTCGGTGTCAGTCCACGCGACGTGGCAGTGCGGCAATCCTTTGTGGGCACGCACCTACTGCTCGCCCTGCGGGGCAGCAGCTTCGTCTCGGTCATCGACCCGCCCGACTGGGCAGCTCCGGCGGTTGCCGGCATCACCAACCGCCGTTGCTGGCCGGTGCTCATCGGCGAGAAGGGTGACACCGACCTGGTCCTGGCCTCCCCGATCATCCTGTACGACTACCCGGAGCTGGCACCGGAAAGCCCCGGCGCACTCTACGACTCGACCGAGATCGACGAGATCCTGACGCTGCGCATCATGACACTGACCGACGAGGAGAAGGAGGCAGCCCGGGCCACCGACCCACGCGCGGCCGCCATCATCGACCGCAGCGACCTCATGCCTGCCGAGGTGTTCGAGAAGTTGCACGGCGCACTGCGCAGTTTCGGCGCGCCGGTGGAGCCCTCTGCCAGGGCTGCCCAGCCCTCGGAGCCGGACTTCCCGACCATCAGCGGTGACGGCACGGGCGTCGATATCACGGGCGATGCCGGCGGGGGAGTCCCATGGTGGGGCGAGGAGATGGACGCCAGCGTGACGCCGGAGAAGGACTCCGTCCGGATCGGCGAGGTCGACGTGTCCAAGGGCAGCCGGGTCCGCCTGCGGCCCAACCGCCGCGCTGATGCGCAGGACCTCTTCATCGCCGACCGCACTGCCATCGTCACCCGTGTCTACTCCGACGTCGACGGCGGCACGCACGTCGCGGTGGTCCTCGAAGACGACGAGATGAGCGAGATTCACGACTGGTACGGCCGCTACTACTACTTCGCCCCCGACGAACTCGAGCCGCTCAAGCCGCGTAAGACTGCTGGGCGTCCGACCGATCAGGCTGAGCCGGGCGAACAGGGCGAGGCCACCGGATGAGCGGTCGCATCCTGGTCGCGGGCATCGGCAACATCTTCCTCAGCGACGACGGGTTCGGCTCCGAGGCCGCCCGCCGCCTGGCCGCCGTGGACACCCCTGACGGGG
Organism: Pseudonocardiales bacterium; assembly: GCA_040003795.1. GTDB lineage: Bacteria > Actinomycetota > Actinomycetes > Mycobacteriales > QHCA01 > QHCA01. The sequence continues at coordinate 4,147 of JBDUBV010000035.1, forward strand.
TGAGGGTCATCGACTACGGCATCCGCGGCATGCACCTTGCCTACGACCTGCTCGACGGCTACGACGCGCTGGTGATCGTCGACGCCATGCCACGGAAGGGCAGCTCACCCGGCGACGTCGTGGTCATGGAGGTCGGGCCCGACGACCTCGGCACCGGCGACTTCGACGCCCACGGCATGGAGCCCACAGCCGTGCTGGCCAGCCTCGGGCAGCTCGGCGGCATCCTGCCAGTGACCTACATCGTCGGGTGCCAGCCCGGCGACCTCGACGAGAACATCGGGCTCACACCACCGGTGGCCGCAGCCGTCGATGTGGCGGTCAAGGCGGTCCTAGACTTGCTTGACAACCAGCTCGCAGACGTCCCGGCCCGCGCACCAGCATCAACCGCGGAGCACGCCCGTGCTACCACGGCCAGTCGCGAAGGGGAGCACTGATCATGAAGATCGTCGGTCTTATCACCATCATCGTCGTTGGACTTGTTGTACTCCTCGGCATCGTCATCGGGCTCCGCTCGATCCCCGACATCCGCCGTTACATGAAGATCCGCGCTATGTAGCGGGCAGACACCGAGCCGACAGCAGGGCTCTTGACCTGCTCAGGCTTGTGATGTCTGATCGTGCGTATCTCACTCGTTCCCGACCGAAGGGCTCGTCATGTGCCTCGCGATCCCCGGCGAGATTGTTCAGATGGTCGAGGGCAGCAACGACCAGCTGGCCCTGGTAGACGTGGTGGGCGTCAAGCGCCGGATCAACATCGGGCTGCTCGACGACGGCGTCACGCCTGGTGACTGGGTGCTGATCCACGTTGGTTTCGCAATGTCCAAGGTGGACGAGAAGGAGGCGGCCGAGGCGCTGTCGATGCTCGAGATGATGGGCGAGACGTTCACCGAAGAGTTGCAGGCAGTCGCCGACTCGAGCATCGAATGACTGCCTTCGAACCGGATTCGGGCGAGGCCTGCTCCCTCACCGAGGGATGCGTCACGTGCGGCGACATCGCCCTGCCGCTGACCGTCATGTCGTTCGAGGGTATGGATGCGCTCTGCCACGACGAGCAAGGGCGACAGGAGACAGTCGCCACCGAGCTCGTCGGCCCGCTGGCCATAGGTGACCGCGTGCTGGTCCATGCCGGCGTGGCGATCGAGAAGTTGGACAAACCACGGCACCAGCCGGCCGGATCCCGAAGGTGAGTGGTATGCGTTTCGTTGACGAGTTTCGCGACCCTGAGTTGGCTCAGGTGGTCGGTGCACAGATAACCGCGCTGTGTGAGCCAGGCCGCCACTACAAGATCATGGAAGTCTGTGGCGGGCACACGCACACGATCTACCGCTACGGCGTGCAGGACCACCTGCCGGAGAGCATCGAGCTGGTGCACGGCCCGGGCTGCCCGGTCTGCGTGATCCCGATGGGCCGGGTCGACGACGGCATCGCGATCGCGCAGCATGAGGACGTCATCCTCACCTGCTTCGGCGACATGATGCGGGTCCCCGGCGGGACCAGCTCGTTCATCGACGCCAATGCTGCCGGCGCTGACATCCGCATGGTCTATTCGCCACTGGATGCATTGCGGATCGCCCGGCAAAACCCCGACAAGCAGGTCGTCTTCTATGCCATCGGGTTCGAGACGACTGCGCCATCGACCGCGCTGACCGTCCTGCGGGCCAAGCAGGACAACCTCACCAACTTCTCGGTCTTCTGCAACCACGTGACGATCATCCCGGCCATCAAGGCCATCCTGGATTCCCCCGACCTGCGGCTGGACGCCTTCCTCGGCCCAGGCCACGTGTCGACGGTTATCGGCTGCCGGCCCTATGACTTCATCGCCCGCCAGCACGGCAAGCCGCTGGTCTGCGCCGGATTCGAGCCGCTCGACCTGCTGCAGTCGGTCTACATGATCATGAAGCAGCTCGCCGAGGGTCGCTCGGAGGTGGAGAACCAGTACGGCCGCGTGGTCGACTGGGACGGCAACCCGCGGGCGCTGGCCGTGATGAACGACGTCTTCGCCCTGCGGCCCTACTTCGAGTGGCGCGGCCTGGGCTCCATCTCGCACTCGGCGCTGCAGCTGTCCTCCCGCTATGCGGAGTTCGACGCCGAACTGCGCTTCGACGTCCCGGGCGTGCGGGTGGCCGACCCCAAGGCATGCCAGTGCGGCGAGGTCCTCAAGGGCGTGCTCAAGCCGTGGGAGTGCAAGGTGTTCGGCACCGCCTGCACGCCGGAGACGCCCATCGGTACGTGCATGGTCTCCTCCGAAGGGGCCTGCGCCGCCTACTACAACTACGGGCAGTACGCCAAGCAACGCATCCACCTCGAGGTCTGAGGATGCCCCGGCAGATAACCGAGGAGGAGGTCGGCGAGCGCATCGAGGCGATGCGGCGTCGCCGTCCCCGGTTCATCGATGACCGCATCACTATGGCTCACGGTGCCGGCGGCAAGGCTAGCCGGGCACTGGTCGAGGGGCTTATCGTGCCGCTGCTGGACAACGCCGCGCTAGCTCAGCTCAGCGATGCGGCCCTGCTCACCGTTGGCGGTGTTCGGCTGGCTTTCACCACGGACGGCTTCGTCGTCCGCCCGATCCGCTTTCCCGGTGGGTCGATCGGCGAGCTCGCCGTCAACGGCACGGTCAACGACCTCGCGGTCTCCGGCGCCCGACCGACTGCCCTGTCCGCCGCGCTCATCCTCGAGGAGGGCCTGACATCGGAGGCCTTGCGCATGGAGATCGCGGCGATGGGCGCAGCCGCCGAACGTGTCGGTGTCCCGATCACCTGCGGTGACACCAAGGTGGTCGAGCGCGGCAGCTGCGACTCGATGTACATCGTCACCACCGGTGTCGGCGTCATCGAGCACGACGTACTGCTGGCGCCCGAGCAGGTCAGGCCCGGGGACAAGGTGCTCGTCTCGGGGACCATCGGTGACCACGGCGTCGCCATCATGCTCGCCCGCGGCGAGCTCGATATCGAGGCCGATGTGCGCAGTGACACCCAGCCGCTGTGGTCGCTGGTGGACGCGCTGCTGGCCGCCTGCGGCGCGGCCCTGCACTGCATGCGCGATGCGACCCGTGGTGGCGTGGCCACCGTCCTCAACGAGATCGCCCTGGCCGCAGAGGTCGGCGTGGTCATCGCCGAGGACCGGGTGCCGATGCTGCCCGAGGTGGTCGGCGCGGGGGAGATTCTCGGGATCGACCCGCTCTTCGTCGCCAACGAAGGCAAGCTGGTCGCCTTCGTGGCGCCCGAGATGGCTGATGCGGCGTTGGCCGCCATGCGCTCGGTCGCCTCCGGCGCGCTGGCATCCATCATCGGTGAGGTCCGCGAGGAGCCGCCTGGGCGGGTGCTCAGCAAGACGACCTTCGGCGGCCACCGGATGATCGACATGCTCGTGGGGGACCCGCTTCCGAGAATCTGTTGATCTTCGTGGCTATTCGCTAGCGAGTTGGGTAGTTCCGTAACCAGTTGCACCAACCGAGAGGAAGGCACACCTCATGGGTGAACAGGACGACACGCCGCTGACCGCGTCAGGGCAAGGCGGCGGTGAGTCGGTTCTCGACCGCGAAGAGCCGCAAGAGGAGCGGGGTGCGATGGGATCTCGCGACGAGGGCTTCCCGCCTGGCGAGGGTCCCGCCAACCGCCCAGTCGGGACGTCCGACGCGGATGACCACACCAAGGTCGACCCGCAGGAAGCCCAGGGCGGCGCACCAACCATGCCGGCTGGCGACCAGGCAGGCTGAGCTAAACCAAGCGGAGGGATCAGAAGATGTCAGAAGACCAGAGCGGCAACCGCTCCATGGGAGACGACGGTACGCAGGAAGACGCCCAAGCCGTGCCTGGCGGTTACGGTCCGCCCGTGTCGGTAGGTGGCGTGCAGGAGCCCGGGGGGCCGGTTCCCCCGTATGACGGCCGGCAGACCAGCGCCTCGGTCGACGAGGGCGGCACGCACCGCGACGGGGCGAACGTGGGTGGAGCAACCGGCCCGCGGACGAACACCGAGGGATACTCATCGCCAAGCCCCTCGGACACCCCGGGCGGTCGGGTCACGTCCCCGAGCGACGAGATGCCGGCCACGGACGACGACGGTCAGGACAGCGGCCGGCCCTCCGGGCAGGATCCCGACACCGGCCCGGCGCACTACCCGGGCACCGGGCGTGGGGAGGACAAGGCCTAGGCAGCAGTGGCAGCAGGGGCGGCCCGAGGGGGCCGCCCCTGCTGCGTGCCCGGGCGTTTGCCCTCAGCCGGCCACGAGGTAGACGACGATCAGCGCCACGGACAGCAGCACGACACCTGATACGAGTAACCCGGGCCCGCGCCCCGTCGTCGGCACTGTCCCGGTGCGGATGGCGCGGTCGGCACGGCGGTAGCGCCGATACCCCGTCAGGGCGGCCAGGGTGCCGAGAGCCACCAGGGCCAGGCCGATGGCCGCGCCGCCGGCCAGGTGGCCGAACCTGATGAGCACGAAGCCGGCTGCCTGCAGGCTCAGCGCCGTCCGAAGCCAGGCGAGCAGGGTGCGCTCGTTGGCGAGCAGGAAGCGGATGTCGACGTCACGCTCTTCGGATCCGGTGCTCAGACCAGTGCCTGCTCGTCGGTGGCCACGGTCGGCACCCCCGGCGGCACCCTGAGGCCGAGCTTGGCCATGTCGCGTGCCGTGTAGTCCTTCAGCGGCGGCACGGTCATGCCGTCCTCCACTAGGGCAGTGAGCACGGTGGCGACGTTGACCAGCGCCAGTATGTACTGCGACCGGGCGTCGGCCTGGTCCGACAGCGTGCCGTCACGAGTGCTGCGCCGAAGGTCTGACTCTGCGTTCCACCGGCGAGCGTGGGCGTGGTCGAGTTGGCGGTAGAGGTGCAACGGCCTGGCGAAGCGCTGCCAGATACCCGGCCGCGGGTCGCCGGCCATCATGGCCTCGCCGGACACCCAGCGGACGGCGGCATCCGGCGCGACCAGCACCCCCGGCGTCACCTCGACGTGGTAGTCCTCGCCCACCGGCACGAACAACAGCACCGGGGGCACCGACAGCACGTATGCGAGCGTGAGCAGTTCCTGAACGCTGACCTGGGCACGCAGGTTGTCCTCCAGGTCGCAGATGACATTGTCGTCCAGCGGCACGCCGGCCGCCGAACAACGATCGGCGAGCTCGCGGGCGGTCCAGCCGTGCGCATCCCGATACATCCGGACTCGTTGGGCGAGGACCTGGGTCGGCGTACGCGGCGGCGAGCGGCGCGGACGCCTGACGGTCATGTAACCAACAGTAGCCCTCGCTCGACGAGAGGTAGTTCGCCCCGAGGGGAGCGGCTCACCCGCGGACCGGCGGGCAGGATGGCACCATGGACATTGAGTCGGTCTCTGCCGAGTTGTACGTGCTGTGGCCCGAGCGATTCATCGCAGCGCGCGACGCGCAGGCCAGGCTGGCGCGCGCGGCCGGCGAGCGCGGGCTGGCTGCCGAGATCGCACAGCTGCGCCGGCCCGCAGTGAGCGCCTGGCTGGTCAACCTGCTGGTCCGGCGGCGGAGGGCATCGATCGACTCCCTGTTGGCCCTGAGCACCGAGCTGCGGGCCGCGCAGGAAACCCTCGCCGGTGACGACCTCCGGCGGCTGGCCGGTGTCCGCCAGAAGTTGATCGCCGGACTGGTGCGCGACGCCAGGGACCTGGCGGGCCAGAACGATCACAGCATGTCCGTGGCGGTCGAGGAGGAGTTGACGGCCACGCTGGAAGCAGTGCTTGCAGACCCTCGAGCCGCGGCAGCCGTGCAGCCGGGCCGGCTGGTGACGCCGCTGCGGCACTCCGGCTTCGGATGGGGCGAACTCTCGGGTGCCCCCGTTCCCTCCCGGTCCGCGGGAGCGCAGTCCGTCCAGCGGCCGGCCCGCAAGCCGACGACGGGGGACAAGGCGCTGCGGGTGGCACGGCTGGCCGCGCAGCGTGCGGCAGAGCACGCGCTGGCGGCCGCAAGGCAGGCTGCCACCGAAGCGGCGCAGGCGGCGGCCCGGCAGCAGGGGGCCCAGGCCGTCGTGGCCGATCTGCAAGCCCGGCTGGAGGAGGCCCGTCAGGAGCTCAGCGCTGCCGAGGAGGCGGTCAAGGTCACCGCCAGGGCAGCGCGGGCCGCTCAGCGCCGCGCCGAACAGGCCGGCCAGGCAGTGGAGCGGCGATAGAGAGTCGCACAGCAAAGGGCCGCGGCCCCTGCGGGGCCGCGGCCATTCGGATGCTCTGGAGCGGTGCTAGTAGAACCGGCGCTTGGTCCCGCCGATCGGGACGAAGTTGAGGATCAGACCGACGATCAGCAGTACGACGCCGATCCACAGCAGGACATGCAGGCTGGCTACGAGCAGCCCGAGCACGATGAGGATGATGCCGAGGATGACCACGGGGCTCCCTTTCAGAGGCGGTGCGTTTCAGGGGCGATGCGTGACAAGGATTACCCGCGAACCAGCGTGGCAAACCGGCGGAACGCAGGGAGCCTTTGGTCCCGCGGTTGGACACCGGGGCCCTTCACGAGGCATCATTATGGCAGCAGGCATACCCGCTCGCGAGGCCGCTGGGGAAGGCGCCCCTCGAGATCGGGAGGTCATCGTGGCTGTTCGTGGCGTTCTCTATGTCCACTCGTGCCCGCCTGCCGTCTGCGCGCATGTGGAGTGGGCGGTATCGCGTGTCCTCCGCGTCCCCGTGCGTCTGGAGTGGACCGCACAGCCGGCTGATCCGAGCACCCAGCGGGCTGAGTCGGTCTGGCAGGGTGCGGCGGGGACGGCTGCGGCGCTGGCTGCCTGCCTGCGCACGTGGCCGATGCTCCGCTTCGAGGTGACCGAGGAGGCCAGCGTCGGAACCGACGGTGAGCGGATCTCCTACGTACCGGCCCTGGGCGTCTTCCGCGCGGCCATCAGCGCCAGCGGTGACATCGTCGTCGGCGAGGACCGGCTGCGCGCCCTGCTGTCCTCCACCAGCGCTAACGAGGCGCTGGCGCACGGCATCGAATGCCTCCTCGGCGACGCCTGGGACGCCGAGCTGGAGCGCTACCGGCACGCCGGCGACGGCGCCCCGGTCACCTGGTTGTATGCGGTGTGAATGGCTAGAGCGGGATGTTGCCGTGAGCGCCCCGGCCGGGCGGTGCCGCTGCCAGTGCCACGGCCAGCCGCCGTCGGGTCTCACCCGGCTCGATGACCTCGTCGACCACGCCGAGTTCGATGGCGCGGTTGACGCCGCCGGCGAACCGCTCGTGCTGTTCGGCGAGTTGGGCGTGCAGGGTCTCGCGTTCGCCCGGCTGAGCTGCGGCGAGCTTCTTGCGGTGCAGGATGCCCACCGCCGCGGACGCGCCCATGACGGCCACCTCGGCATCCGGCCACGCGAAGACCGCCGTGGCTCCGAGGGCGCGGGAGTTCATGGCGATGTAAGCCCCGCCGTATGCCTTGCGGGTGACCAGCGTGACCCGTGGCACGACCGCCTCGGCGAAGGCATGCAGCAGCTTGGCGCCGCGGCGCACCACGCCGTCCCACTCCTGGCCGACGCCAGGTAGATAGCCGGGCACGTCGACGAGGACGACGAGGGGCACGCCGAGCGCGTCGCACATGCGGACGAATCGCGCTGCCTTCTCTGCCGAGGTCGAGTCGAGGCAGCCACCGAGGCGCATCGGGTTGTTGGCGATGACACCGACGGTGCGCCCGGCGAGCCGGCCCAGCGCCGTGACGATGTTCGGCGCCCACTTGGCATGCAATTCGATGAGCTCGCCGTCCAGGACCTTCCTGACCAGCGGATGGACGTCGTAGGCCCGGTTGCGCTGCTCCGGCAACAGACCGGCCAGCCCCTCGCTCGGGCCGATGTCCGCCGGCGAGAAGCGGCCCTGGCCGCCCAGGAGGGCGGCGATCTCGCGGGCCTTGCCCAGCGCTTCGGTGTCGGACTCGGTCACGACGTGCACCACGCCGCTGCGCCGGCCGTGCGGCTCCGGGCCGCCCAGGCGCGCCATGTCGACGTTCTCGCCGGTGACGCTGCGGACCACTTCCGGTCCGGTGACGAACACCCGCCCGCTCGGGCCCATGATCACGATGTCGGTGAGGGCGGGACCGTAGGCCGCCCCGCCCGCGGCCGGCCCGAGAACCACAGAGATCTGCGGCACCCGGCCGGAGGCACGAACCATCGCGGCGAAGACCTGGCCGACGGCGTCCAGCGCCTCCACCCCCTCGGCGAGTCGGGCCCCGCCGGAGTGCCACAGGCCGACGACCGGCATCCGCTCGCGGACGGCGGTGTCGATGGCGTCCACGATGTGCTGGCAGCCCGCCGATCCCATCGCGCCGCCCATCCGCGCGGCGTCGGTGGCGAAGGCCACGACCGGGCCACCCTCGACCGATCCACGGCCGGTGAGCACCCCGCTGTCGTCGCGGCTGCTGAGCAGCTGCAACGAGCCGGCGTCGAACAGCTGTTGCATCCGCAACTCGGGGTCGCGCGGGTCTCGGGGCTCGGCTTCGGTGGCGACCGCGAGTGACGCCACATCCGGTTCGTTGATCGCGGTCATACGGCCCCGAAGACCAGGGCCACGTTGTGGCCGCCGAATCCGAACGAATCGCTGACGGCAGCCTGCAGGTCGACGTCCTGGGCCTGCAGCCGGGCGATGTTCAACCGGATGTCGTCGTCGGGGTCGTCGAGGTTGCGGGTCGGCGGCACCTTGCCGTCCCGGACGGCCAGCAGCGTGGCGATCGCCTCGACGGCGCCCGCGGCGCCCAGCAGGTGCCCGGTCATCGACTTCGTCGAGGTCACCAGCGCCTGCCCGCCGATCGCGTCGAGGATCGCCGCGGCCTCCGCGGTGTCTCCCACCGGTGTCGACGTGGCGTGGGCGTTGACGTGTCCGATGTCAGCCGGCTCCAGGTGTGCGTCCTCGAGCGCCTGACGGATCGCCCTGGCCGCGCCGGCTCCGACGGGGTCCGGGGCGGCAATGTGGAACGCGTCCGCGGTCATGCCCACGCCGAGCAGGCGCGAGTAGATCCGGCCGCCACGCGCCCGGGCGTCCTCGGCCCGCTCGAGGACGAGCACGCCGGCGCCTTCACCCAGGACGAAGCCGTCGCGGGCCTTGTCGAACGGCCGCGACGCCGCGGCCGGCTCGTCGTTGCGGGTGGACAGGGCCTGCATCTGGGAGAAGCCCGCCAAGGGCAGCGGGTGGATGCAGGCCTCCGCGCCACCGACGACGACGACGTCGGCACGGTTGGACCGGATCAGCTCGCGGCCCCAGGCGATGGCCTCCGCGCCGGAGGCGCAGGCGCTCACGGGGGCGTGCACCCCGGCCCGGGCACCAAGGGCCAGGCCGACGGTCGCGGCCGGCCCGTTGGGCATCAGCATCGGGATGGTCAGCGGGGACACCCTGCGGTAGCCCTGGGCCTCCAGCACATCGTCCTGGCCGAGCAGCGTGAGGGCGCCGCCGATGCCCGTGCCGATAACCACGGCCAGTCGCTCCGGGTCGACGTCGGGACTGCCCGCATCCGCCCATGCCTCGCGGGCGGCGACCAGGGCCACCTGTTGGCAGCGATCCAGCCGGCGGGCCTCCACCCGTTCGAGGGTCGCTGTCGGCTCGACAGCGAGGGTCGCGGCGATGCGTACCGGCAGGTCTTGTGCCCACGCGCCCTCGATCGGGCGTACGCCGGACTCGCCGACCAGCATGGCGGCCCAGGTCGATGCGACATCGCCGCCGAGCGGCGTCGTCGCGCCGAGCCCGGTGACGACCACATCGCTCATGTGGTTGCTCCGTGTTTCTCGATGTAGGCGACCGCATCGCCCACGGTCTTGAGGTTCTTCACCTCGTCGTCGGGGATCTTGACGTCAAACTTTTCCTCCGCCGCGACCACGACCTCGACCATGGACAGCGAGTCCACGTCGAGGTCGTCGGTGAACGACTTCTCCGGCGTGACGTCGCCGGGCATGATCCCGGCGACCTCCTCGAGGATCTCGGCGAGTCCGGCTTGGATTTCGGCTGTCGTCACTAGCGGTTCCTTTCGGGTCGGGTATGTGCGGCTGGTCAGGGGCAGGTGATGACCTGTCCTGCGAAGGTCAGTCCCGCACCGAAGGCCAGGACGAGTGCGGCATCACCCGTGCGTGCCTCGCCGCGTTCGACGAGGCGGGACAGCGCAAGCGGGATGGATGCCGCGGAGGTGTTGCCACTGTCCACGATGTCCCGCGCGACGACTGCGTCCGTTGCGCCGAGTTGCCGGACGATCGACTCGACAATGCGCAGGTTGGCCTGGTGCGGCACCACGACAGAGATGTCCTGCGGGGCGACGCCGGCCCGGTTGCAGGCTTCCAGGGCGGCCTTGCCCATGGTCGTGGTCGCCCATCGGAAGACCGCCTGACCCTCCATGTGCATCATTGCCCCGCGCTCGGGGATGGTGATGGTGGCAGCCTTGGTGCCGTCGCTGCCCCAGATGACGGGGCCGATGCCGGTGGTCTCCGACGGACCGATGACGGCCGCGCCGGCGCCGTCGCCGAAGATGATGCAGGTGGAGCGGTCGGTCCAGTCGACCCACGCCGACAGTCTCTCGGCCCCGATGAGCAGGACCCGGCGCGCCGAGCCGCACCGGATGGCGTCGTTGGCCACCGACAAGCCGTAGCAGAAGCCGGCGCAGGCCGCGTTGAGATCGAAAGCACCGGGACTGGGGATGCCCAGGCGCGTGGCGATGGTCGCGGAGGCACCGGGCAGGGTCGCCTCAAGCGTGCAGGTGGCTGTGATGACCAGGTCGATGTCGTCGGCCTCGGTGCCTGCGGTGGCCAGCGCCTTGCCGGCTGCGGCGACGGCCATGTCGACCACGCTCTCGTCATCTGCGGCGATGTGCCGGCTCGCGACTCCGACGCGGTCCCGGATCCACTCGTCGCTGGTGTCGACCAGCGCGGCGATGTCGTCGTTGGTGAGCACCTTGGAAGGGCGGTAGTGCCCGAGACCCAGAATGCGGGCACCTGGCGAGCCGGTGGCGGTGTTCACGGTGCCACTCCTTGGGGTTGAAGGCGGGCCAGGGGCTGGCCCCGGCCGACCGGGTCGCCGTCGACGACGAGCCACTCGGCGAGGACGGCCGGATAGGACAGCGTCACCTCGTGTGCACCCTGCCGGGTTATTACCTGCCCCACCGAGGTGCCGGGGGTGACGAAGTCGCCCTCGCTGACGGCTGCGGAGGTGGCGAACGTGCCGGCCGCCGGTGCGACCAAGACCCGGAAGGCCACGGACGGCTCGGCACCGGGCGGGCCGCCGTGCCGGGCGATCAGGTCCCGCGCGGCTGCGAGGTCCTCCGGGGTCTTGAGTGCCACCATCTCGACACCCTTGAGCTCGCGGCGGGCCAGGCCGGCCAGGGTCCCGGCCGGTGGCAGCTCGATGGCGGCGGTGACGCCGAGGTCGCCCATGGTGGCCTGGCACAGGTCCCAGCGCACCGGCGAGGTCACCTGCGCCACAAGTCGCTTGATCACCTCACCACCGGTGGGGACTGCGGTGCCGTCGGCGTTGGACAGCAGCAGCCGGACCGGGTCGGCGGTCGGCACGCCTTCGGCTATCGCGGCGAGGGACTGCTCGGCCGAAGCCATGTAGGAGGTGTGGAACGCCCCGGCGACCCGCAGGGGGATGACGCGTGATCTGGCGGGAGGCTGCTCGCTGAGCCGGCGGACCGCGTCGACCGCCCCCGCGGCGACGACCTGGCCGGCTCCGTTGCGGTTGGCTGCCGTCAGGCCGTACGTCTCGATGGTGCGCAGCACCTCGTCGGGTTCGCCGCCGAGGACCGCTGCCATCGCCGTCGATGGCTCCCCACAGGCCGCAGCCATGGCCCGCCCGCGCGCGGCGGCCAGGGTGATGGCCGACTCGGCGCTGAAGACCCCTGCCAGAGCGGCAGCTGTCAACTCGCCGACGCTGTGCCCGGCCACCACGGTGACGTCGTGGAGGGGTAGTTGCTCGGCTGCCACCAGGCCGAAGGCCACGAGGAGCGGCTGGGTGACCTCGGTCGCCTGGATCTCCGCCGCCTCGGCTGTCGTGCCGAGGCGGACGAGATCGAGACCGCACAACGCGGACAGCCACCGGAGGCGGGCCGGGACGCCCGGCAGGTCCAGCCAGGGGGCGAGCATTCCCGGGCTCTGGGCACCTTGACCGGGGGCGAGGACGGCGAGCACTACTTGACCATCTCTGCTACCCAGGACCGCGTGCCATGCCGGGGGACACGAAGAACGCCGTCGATAATTTGTAGGATACCTACAACTCTACGTCATCCAGGCGGCCGACAACGAGGGCTACACGGAGCGCGAAGGCGTCCCGGGCGTTGACCGGTGACAGGCCGCACACCTCGGTGATCCTTCGCAACCGGTAACGGACGGTGTTCGGGTGCACGAACAGCGCCCTCGCGGTGCCTTCGAGGGTGCCGCCGCTGTCGAGGTAGGCGGTCAGCGTCTCGAGCAGTGACGAGCCGGCCTGCCGCAGGGTGTCGTAGATGTCGCCCGAGAGAACCCGGCGGGCCTCGACGTCGCCGGCCAGCGCGCGTTCGGGCAGCAGGTCGCTGGCGAGCACGGGGCGCGGGGCACCCGGCCAGGCGGCCACCGCACGTGCGCCGGCCAAGGCGGCTCGGGCAGAGCTGCCCGCGGTGGCCAGCCCGGGCGCCAGGTTGCCGACCACCACCGGACCCGGCCCGAACTCCGACAGCAACGACCGGGTGGCGACGAGGGCGTCCTCGATCCCGCCGAGCACCACGACCAGCCGCTCGCCCTGCACGCCCGCCAGGACGTCGGTGCCGGCGTACTTCGCGGTGAGTTGCACCGCCTCCAGCACCGTCTCCGCGTCGCCGGGCGGCGGGCTGCCCACGATCACCGCGACAGGCGCGATGCCGGCCCAGCCCAGTGCGGCGGCCCGGCTGGCCAGGATGTCGTCGGAGTCACCACGCAGCAGGGCGTCGACGAGCAGCGCCTGCAGCCGCGCGTCCCAGGCGCCGCGGTTCTCCGCCGCACTGGCGTAGACCTGTGCCGCGGCGAACGCCACCTCCCGGGAGTATCGCAGCACCGCCTCACGCAGGGCCGCTTCCTCGCCGGGTGCGGCCAGGTGCTCCACCTGCGACTCGACGACCTCGATCGTGACCCGGACGAGGGCCACAGCCCGCTGCAGGGTCACCGAGCGGGCCAGCTCGCGTGGAGCGGCCCCGAACACGCCGTAGGTGATCTCCGGATCCCGCTCGGGTTGCCGCAGCCACTGGACGAAGGCGGCGATGCCGGCCTGCGCGACCAGCATGACCCAGGAGCGCTGGTCGGCCGGCATGGAGCGGAACCACGGCAGCGCGTCGTCCATCCGGGCGACGCTCTGCGTGGCGAGCGCGCCGGAGGAGCGTTCGAGCCGGCGGAGCGACGCCGACAGGGGCGGATGCTGCACGATGGAAGCGTGCCACGATGCCGCCTGGGTGTACGACACAGCGTGGGCGGGGACTGACCCGGGATGACAACAGCTGCACCCCAGGTGCACGCGGGTCGCCGCTTCGGCGCCCGGGCGTTGCTGCTCGCTCTGGCGATAGGCCTGCTCGCCGTGCCGTTCCTCACCCTGGTGCTGCTGGTCGAGGACCGCTCTGCCGGGCTGCGCGAGGTCGATGACGGCGCTCGGGACGGCCTGCATTCCTACGTCCGCCAGCATGCGGTGCTCGTGACTGCCCTCAAGGCCCTCAGCTTCTCCGGCTCGACGCTCGCGTGGACTGTGGTGTTCGTGCCCATCGCGTTGTGGCTGTTGTGGCGCAGGCTCTATCGCCTGGCGGCTTTCGTGGCTATCACGGTCGTCCTGAGCAGCCTGCTCAACAACGCCGTCAAGACACTCGTCCATCGGACCCGCCCGGTCTTCAGCGACCCGGTCGCCCACGCCGGCGGCGCGAGCTTCCCGAGCGGGCACGCGCAGGCGGCCATGGTGGGCTATGGCGTGCTGACCCTGGTCTTCCTCCCTGCGCTACGCGGCGGTTGGCGCCGCCTCGCGGTCGTCGTCGCGGTCCTCATGGTCCTCGGCATCGGCTTCTCCCGCGTGGCCCTCGGCGTGCACTATGTGAGTGACGTGCTGGCCGGCTACGTCCTCGGGGCCGCCTGGCTGATTGCCATGACGGCGGCCTTCAGTGCCTGGCGGCGCGAGCGGGGCCGCCCGGCGGTGCGGCCGAGCGAGGGCCTCGAGCCTGAGCAGGCACAGCGGCTGACTCCATGAAACCCCCAGAGCGCGACCCGGTCACCGACCTGCGCCGCATCGCGTTCCTACTGGAGCGGGCGCACGAGGCCACCTACCGCGTCCGGGCCTTCCGGTCGGCGGCCGCGGCGGTCGAGGCGCTGCCCGCGGAGGAGGTCCGGTCACGCGCCACAGCCGGCACGTTGCCGGAGTTGCCCGGCGTTGGCGACGTCACTGCCCGGACAGTGACCGAATCGCTGGCGGGGGAGCTGCCCGCCTACCTCGCCAGGCTGGAGGAGGCCTCGGGGGCACCGGTCGCGGCTGGGGGCGAGGCGATCCGGGCGCTGCTGCGCGGTGACTGCCACACCCACTCGGACTGGTCCGACGGTGGCTCGCCCATCATGGAGATGGCAGCGGCGGCTCGCGCCCTGGGTCACGAGTACGTCGTGCTGACCGATCACTCACCCCGGCTGACCGTGGCCAACGGCCTGTCCGCCGACCGGCTCCGAGCGCAACTTGAGGTGGTCGCCGAGGCCAATGCCGAGTTGGCGCCGTTCCGGATCCTGACCGGCATCGAGGTCGACATCCTCGACGACGGCTCCCTGGACCAGGAGACCGACCTGCTGGCACAGCTCGACATCGTCGTCGCCTCGGTGCACTCCAAGCTGCGGATGCCGTCGCAGGAGATGACCCCACGCATGGTGGCCGCCGTCGCCAACCCGCACGTCGACATCCTGGGTCATTGCACCGGCCGCAACGTGACCAGCGGCGGCCGCCGTGGCCGCACCCGACCGGAGTCGGAGTTCGAGGCCGACTTGGTCTTCGCAGCCTGTGAGCAGTTCGGCGTCGCGGTGGAGATCAACTGTCGTCCCGAGCGCCTCGACCCGCCCAAACGGCTGTTGCGGCTGGCCGTCGAGTCGGGCTGCGTGTTCTCCCTCGACACCGACGCGCACGCACCCGGCCAGCTCGACTGGCAGCCCTACGGGTGCGCCCGCGCGGAGGCCTGCGCCGTGCCCACCGAGCGGATCGTCAACACCTGGCCGGCCGAGACGCTGCTGAGTTGGGTGGCAGAATGAGCCCGGCTCAGCCTGACACGGGCCGCGCGTCGGACTCCTCGGCCGGCGCGGCCTGTGCCGCGTCGAGCAGCCGGTAGTGCTCGATCGCCTGCTGCACCACCTGCTGCTTGACCTCACCACGGCGGGCCAGCTCGCCAAGCACGGCGACGGTGATCGACTCCGCGTCGACGTGGAAGAACCGCCGCAGCGCCGCCCGGGTGTCCGACCGGCCGAAACCGTCAGTACCCAGCGACGTGTAGTCACCGGGCACCCAGCGGGCGATCTGATCGGGCACGGCGCGCATCCAGTCGGAGACGGCGACTACCGGTCCTTCGGCGCCATCGAGGACATGGGTGATGTAGGGGATGCGGGGCGGGTCGTCCGGGTGCAACATTGCGTGTTCCTCGCACGCCACGCCGTCGCGCCGCAACTCGTTCCACGACGGCACCGACCACACGTCGGCGGCGACTCCCCAGTCGTGGGCGAGCAACTCCTGGGCCCGCAATGCCCATTGCATCGCCACACCCGAAGCGAGCACCTGAGCCCGGGGGACCGCGCGGCCGCCTACCGGCGCGGGGGAGTACTGGTAGATACCGCGCAGGATCGACTCGGGCGTGACGTGCTCGGGCATCGCCGGCTGGTTGTAGGGCTCGTTGTAGACGGTGAGGTAGTAGAAGACGTCCTCGCTGTCCGGACCGAACATCCGGCGCATGGCGTCCTTGACGATCACGGAGAGCTCGAAGGAGTAGGCGGGATCGTAGGCGACGCACGCCGGGTTGGTCGCCGCCAGCAGCATCGAGTGGCCGTCCTCGTGCTGCAGGCCCTCGCCGTTGAGGGTGGTGCGCCCGGCCGTCGCGCCGAGCAGGAAGCCCCGGCCCATCGAATCGGCGAAGGACCAGACCTGATCGCCAACCCGCTGGAAGCCGAACATCGAGTAGAAGATGAACACCGGGATCATGTGCTCCCCGTGCACCGCGTACGACGTGCCCGCGGCGATGGTCGACGCCATCGATCCCGCCTCGCTGATCCCCTCGTGCAGTATCTGGCCCTTGACCGCCTCCTTGTAGGACAGCAGCAGGTCACGATCGACCGCGTCGTACCTCTGGCCCATCGGCGAGTAGATCTTGGCGGTCGGGAACAGCGAGTCCATCCCGAACGTCCGGGCCTCGTCGGGGATGACCGGCACGAAGCGCTTGCCGATCTCCTCGTCCTTCATCAGGTCCTTGAGCAGCCGTACGAACGCCA
>JBDUBV010000161.1:0-6075 GCA_040003795.1 Pseudonocardiales bacterium
GAGCCTGGCGGTACTCCACCCAGAAGCACCGGATCAACACTCACAGATCCGTAGGGAAGTCAAGGCCATTGACTTGGCCCTCTGCGGGCGTCTTTTCCCACAGCTCGCCCAACCGTGGGCCCCTGGAACCACTTCAGTTACCGGAACCTCGCACCACGAATGATGCCATGAGCCTGGTCAGGACCCACGCGCTTTTGCGGCGAAGGCGCGCCGCCCTTGGCCCTCCTGGAGTTGCGTCCGGCAGAGTGGAGTACGGATCCCGGTGGGCGTGTCGCTGCGCAAGTAGATGACGGCCATCGGGTGATCCTTCGAGTGATCTCTCACAACCGACTCGAAGAAGGGCACCACGATGACCGTCAAGCCCAGTATCGACCCTGCCCGTCTGCTTGAGGAGCAGCTGGGCCAGGCGTCGCCTGATCTGCTGCGCGAGCTGTTGACCACCTTCATCAACACGCTGATGGCGGCCGAGGCCGATGCGGTCTGCGGCGCCGCCTACGGCTCCACGAGCCCAGACCGGACGAACCGGCGCAACGGCTATCGATCCCGGGAGTTCGACACCCGCGCCGGCACACTCGGGCTGGCTATCCCGAAGCTGCTGCAGGAGACGTACTTCCCTGAGTGGCTGCTGGAGCGCCGCAAGCGGGCCGAGCGTGCGCTGACCTCGGTGGTGGCGACCTGCTACCTGCTCGGCGTGAGCACCCGACGGATGGACAAGCTGGTCCAGTCGTTCCGGCGCACCCATGCCCTCAGGCGATCTGGTCGGGTCTTCCTGCGAGGGTCAGTTCGTAGACATCGACCGGCGGGTGTCCCGCGTCGATGAGGGCCGTACGTACTGCGAGAAGCCCATAGAGGTAGGTCTGCTTGACGCCAGTGGGCAGGGCCACAGCCGGGACCACCTGAGGCTGCGGTCCGAGCACTGGGCGCTTCAGAGTCCCGAGTCCGAGCGCCGCGCGCTGGTTGAGCATGCCGTTCAAGACGACATCCGCGGCGGCCGGAAGGTCCGCGGCGGTGACCCAGCGACGCACGATCTCGGCGTACACCGTTGCCTGCGCCGCCGCCCACCGGATCGAGCCGACGTCAGCGGGCTTGATCTCGACGGCAAGCAATCTCCCCTTCTTGTCGACGCCCAACAGGTCGCACTCACCGCCGAAGGAGTCCGGACGCTGGCCCGGGATCCCTGACACCGACTGCACAACGGCCACCACTGGGCGGGTGATCTCGCCCATGATCTTCTTCTTGACCTTGTCGTCCAGGAAGTGCACGGCCAATTCGCGGTCGACCATCACCTGCCGGTCGGACAAGAAGGTCGACGCAGCGGCTTGGATGACACCTTCCTTGCTGGCGTGCTTCGCTGCCGCGAGCGGGATGACCCGATCCAGATAGATCTCCACGGCCCGCCACTGATTCTTAAGGACCTCGAGAGCCGCCGGCGACTGCAAAGCGGGCGGCAAGGCGAACGGACCGCCCGTGATCACCTTGTGCGGCCTCAGCACCAAGCCCTTCGCATGAGCTTTCACGGTGAGCACATCGGTGAGTCCGACGTACAACGTCGCGTGGTGCGCACCAGTCCTCGGGTCGTGGCGCATCTGCAGGTCCACCGGGTACGGCGCATGTCGGGCGTACTCAGCCAGCGAGGCGGCGACACCCCCGGGGAGGAAGTGCGCCAGAAAGCTCCGTGGGACGCGTCGGTCGTAGTGCATCTCCCAGTTCACGGGCATTGCACGATCTTTGCGCATCCGACTTGACTCGGGATTCATGCTCGGCCTTCAACTCGTGCCAACTGCCGCCAAGGCATCAACCGAGCTGCAATTGCGCTCCGGATTCACCTGAATCCGTCCGGATCCACCGAAGTCGGGGTCAAGTCCCGGTACCCGTCCGACGTTTGCTGACCGGTTCTTGCCCGACATGATCATTTGGACGGCGGTGCTACGCCGGCTAACGTCTTTTGGGTTAGCGAACGCGCCGAGCTCACGGCACCGGTCGTGATGGATCGGGTGCACCCGGATGACCCGCCCGTCCTTTGGACAACTGCACCGACCCAGCGACGATCGCCACTTCGACCGACTGGCGAGCCCAACGCATGCCACACCGGTAGGCCATGCGGGCATAGCGGCGCAACCACTCATGCACCGTCTGCCGCATCACCCGTTACGCCGAGCGACCTCGACCACCGACGCGCCCTCAAGCACATCCAGCACGGCCCGATACCGCTGCTCCACCAGACTCAGCTCCACCAGCACGCCCGGCTCCTTCCCCGACGACCACGGGATCGCGAGGAAGGGCCGACACCAGCGGCGCGAGTGTAGGCAGCGAGATTGGCAGCGGATTACGGTGCGCCGCAGCTGTCGGGCACGTTCGCCTGGCATCGTTGCTGCTCAGACGAGTGGAGACGATGGTATTCGAACCCACAACCCCCGCCTTGCAAAGGCGAGGCAGCGGATGATCAGGCGCGTCACCAGCTTGCACCTGTGCGCGGCATCGGCTCGGCAGAGTCACCACGGTCAACGATGGCCAGAAGTTCATGCCACGTTTCATGCCACGTCGACCGCCGATCATGATCCAGCGGTCGGCGGCGAAGGCAGTGACGCTGATTCCAATTCGATGACCCGCGGGTGGTGGGACGACGCTTGACCACGCCGAAGGCGGCTCCATTGACGGCGTCAAATGCCGGATGCGGTGAGTGGTCCCGGGGCGCCGCCCTGGGCGGAGCCGATGAGCATCATGGTAGCCGCCAAGGATCGGCGAGACGGCGCAGCACATCCACGTCAACCCGCTCGCCCGCGGGCTCGGCGAGCGGGTCGACATCGTCGGCGCTACCTCTCTCGGCGAGGGCGCCGCAGCTCGTCCATGTAACCCGCCCGCCCGCGGGCTCGACGAGTTGGTCGGTGGCGCCCTGCTCACCGGTTTCGGCCCGCGCCTCACAGGTCAGGTGGTGTCAACCAGAGCCCGGGCGGTCCCGTGAGCTAGCCACAGTCGCCCTACCCTAGATCCAAGAATTGGATTGCGGGCCGGTCACATCGAGGCTGGTCGGCTCACCTTCTAGCAGTGTCTGGTCAACCCGGCTCTCTCCCGTTAGGAAGTGGCGCCAGCATCCAGTTCAAACAGCCCGAGCCCTCATGCGCAAGCGCACCCCCCCCGGTCGGCCGCTGCCTCGTTGCCCAGGGACGGACAGGTAGCAGCCAGGTCAGATGGCCGCTGGCGTCGCGGCGCCCACCCGCCGCGGTCATGTCGGCCCGGCTGGACTGCGGAGGACAACGTGAGAAGCGTCGCGGGGGCCAGTGGCCAGTTCCACCCGTTCGGCAGCAACACATGACCTGGATCAGTGTTCTGGGCCTCGTACTTCTAGGGATGGCTCTGTTCGCCACGGCTTGGGCGGCTCTAAAGGCTTGGGTCAAACGTGCGACCGTCTTCGCGTTCGTGGTGTTTGCCGTTCGCTTCCTGCTCGTCACCCAGGGTTACGTGCACGACACCGGCCCCGTGCGCCTGTTGGACCTGATGTCGCAGCCGCATTTCTGCTGGTAGCTGTCAGCTCCCGGAACCGCCTCGGTTCCAAGACCTCCACCGGAGAGCAACGCATTGCCTCGTCGCCGCTGTCTTGGCTCTGCCGGTGGCCTCCGTCGCCTTCGCACAATTGCTCGGGCCAGCTGCGCCAATGGCGAGCGGGCAAGTCACATGTCAAGGTGCGCCCGTGGCCGGCAGCAAACTCCAGGCTCGAACGGGACCAACCGGACTCAACTCGAGGTCCGGTCCCGGAACCACATACGCACCGGAGGGCCGTTTCGACGCGAACTGCATCGTCGGAGTTGACGGATACTGCGTCGGCGAGGCCGTCAACGACATCATCGTCCCCCTGCCGGACGTCCGATGGTTGCGCCTCAGGCATTCCGATCGATACGTGGCTGCTGGGACCCTCTTCGCGCTCGGCCCAGAATCCACTCTCGGCAGTGAACCCGAGAAGCCATGCCCCGAACGCCAGGCTGATCCGGTTCTTGTGGCTGCGCCTCAGGTAAACCCTTGGATCCGGACACCCTGTTGATCACCGCGCGACCTGTGCGAAGCACGTTGGTTGGCTTCGGCTTGTATTACGAGCAGTCCTCCCCCGAGCAGGTTGTCCAGCTGGGGATCGTCCCCAAGCTTGTCAACGACACGGGCCAGGTCTATGCACGCTTGTCGCTATCAGCGAACAGGGCCACCGCCCCAAAGAGCCAGTACGCAACCCTGGCTGTCGTTCCATGCCTCGCGCCCGTGGTTCCCAGTCACGCCGGGGAGCGGCCGCTCCGAATCGACCTGACAACCGGCAAGGTAACGCCGCTTGCCCCAGCAGAACGGCAGCACCAACTTGAACGCTTACGGCAGGCCGCATGCCGCATCGACCCCTCGGCATCCAACAAGCAGATCACGGACAGCGCAGCGTCCAAGGCACCCTGATGCTACGGAATCAACGGCGAGCTCTTGACGTCTGATCTTGTATCCGGCTACCCGACACCTTGGCCCGGCCTGGGTCCCCGCCCGTCAGACTGGCGAGCCCAATCGGACAGCCAGCCAGCGCAGCGACAGCGCCGGCCGAAGGCGGGCCCGGCGACCGCCGTAAGCACAGGACGAGCGAGCACCGATCGGATGTGCCATGGCCGGCGAGTCGGAGGACACCGGACACGGCCTGGGACGCATGCGACCGCCACGGCGTCGTTGAGCCGTCCGACCTATCGAGGGGCATAATCACTCGCAGCCCGCGCGCCCTACGTCCAACCCGCGGAACCACTGCCAAATAACCGCCCAATCGGCGTCGACAAGTTCGACTCGACCGTGGACACGTCCTCGGCCGCACGCATTGTCGCTTCGAGCGAGCCTCGTGGGCCGGTTCTACGACCATGGGTCAAGCAAACTGAATCGCCTGCACCCCGTCAAGGAATGCAAGGTCGGCGTCCTCGTCCGGAGTCAGGCCGATCAGGTCAATTGGCGGGGCCGTGAGCTCCCAGGGGGCACGACCGCGTAGATCGAGGAGCCGGGCCCGATCCTCGTAGATGACGGCGACATCGAGGTCGTTTGGATCAGGCACCCACAGCATCGACCCGAATGCCCAGAGCTGTAGTGCGCCGATCTGCCCGGCTTGTACGACGAGGTCGGCGAGTTGCGGCCACCGTAGGCCCTGGTAATCCTGAATGCCGCTCGTCCGCTGGGCGACTGGCTATGCCAGTTCGGGGCTCGCCAGCGGGTGATGATCGGCTGTTCGGCACTCGAGCTGTTTGGCATCGCCCCTTTGGGCGGCACCGTCATTCGCAGATGGCGCACACGCCCGTCGCCGACAACTCCATAAAATGCATCGGGCAGATTGGCCCGGGGGCTGCTGGCTCGGAGTGTTTCCGTCGCGCGCGAGCCGCCGCCACCTGCGGAGTGTGGGCAGCCACGCCGCCATCGGTAGGCAAGTCGGCGGCGTAGGCCCGATAGCAGAGCAACCGGTGATGGGCCGCGAGGTCGTCCACGTCGGCATCGGGGTCGTCGTTCACCGTCAACTTCGGTGCACGGGCATAGCCCGGACCGATAGTGCCGTCCTGGTGAACGCACAGCGAAGTGAGCGGGGGCTCGCCGCATTCCTTAGACATGATCGCCACGTTCTCAAGCAGGCCTCCGATCCAGTAGTCCAGGCGCTGAGTGGTCGTGATGCCGGACGTCTCGTGCACCTGCGCGGCCAGCTCCTTGTAGGTGATGACCTCGCGATACCGGCTTGCCGTCGTTAGCATCGCTTCGCGTGCCACCGGAGCCCACGCGGCAACGGCGTCGCGCTGGCTGACGTAATTGCCATCCACATCGTTGGGCAAGTCAAACCCCTAGAGGGTGTCGAGGGCGGCACCTCGTGGATCAACAGCGATACCACATAGAAGTCTGCCGTACGTCGGTCCTTGATCATCACACGGTCCGAATCGATCACCGCTGGGGGCCCGACTGGCTTGGACGACGGATTCAGCGGCACACCGAAGTGGCGCCCCGCGATGATCCGAGCTTGTGCGCGAATCAAGCGGTAGTGCCATTCCTGAACGGGGCGGGCCGTCAACCCCTTGGTCTAAGCGTTTTCGAGGA
>JBDUBV010000162.1:0-6067 GCA_040003795.1 Pseudonocardiales bacterium
CGAGCCAGAAGATCAGGGCATTGAGCACCGCGTCCTGCACAGCCTGGTTCTCGAAATTCAGGTCGGGCTGGTGGGAGAAGAAGCGGTGCCAGAAGTACTGCTTGCGGACCGGGTCGAACGTCCAGTTGGACGCCTCGGTGTCGACGAAGATGACGCGCGCGTCCCGATAACCGGTGTCGGTGTCGGACCATACGTAGAAGTCGCCGTAGGGCCCCTCCGGGTCGTTGCGGGAGGCCTGGAACCACGCATGCTGGTCGCTGGTGTGGTTCATAACGAAGTCGATGATCACCCGCATGCCGCGGGCGTGGGCGGCATCGACGAACTGCACGAAGTCGCCGAGGTCGCCGAACTCGGGCAGCACCGCCATGAAGTCGCTCACGTCGTAGCCGCCGTCACGCAGCGGCGAGGCGAAGAACGGCGGCAGCCACAGGCAGTCGACACCCAGCCAGGACAGGTAGTCCAGCTTGCCGATCAAACCGGTGAGATCACCTGTGCCGTCACCGTTGGCGTCGGCGAAGGCGCGCACCAGCACCTCGTAGAACACTGCCCGCTTGAACCACTGCGGGTCGTGTGACTCCTCGGTGGAGTCGATCGCGTGCTCGCTCATGCCTCCCACCGTCGCACGGCGAGTACGTGCGCCGGCTCAACGAAGGGGTCGAGCCGCACATAGTTGTGCTGTCCCCAGGGGTAACTCTCGCCGGTGATGTGGTCGGTGACGGTGAACCGCTCACGCCAGTCGAGGCCCAGCTGCGGCAGGTCTAGGTCGATGGTCGCCTCCCGGGCGCGGTGCGGGTCGAGGTTGACCACCACGATCATCCGGTCCCCCGAGAGCGCATCCCACTTGGACCAGCAGATCAGGTCGTCACCGGTGACCGGGTGGAAGCGCAGGTTGCGCAGTTGCTGCAGCGCCGGGTGCTCGCGGCGGATCCGGTTGAGCCGGCTGAGATATGGCGCGAGCGTCTCGCCGCGACGATCGGCACCGGCCCAGTCGCGCGGCCGCAACTGGTACTTCTCCGAGTCGAGATATTCTTCGCTGCCGTGCCGCAGGGCCTGGTGCTCGAAGAGCTCGTAGCCGGAGTAGACCCCCCAGGTGGGGGACAGCAGCGCCGCTAGAACTGCCCGGATCTTGAACATGGGCGGGCCGCCGTACTGCAGACTCGCGTGCAGGATGTCCGGGGTGTTGACGAAGAAGTTCGGGCGCATGTAGTCCGCGGCGGCCACCAGCTCCCGCCCGTACTCCTCCAGCTCCCACTTGGCGGTGCGCCAGGTGAAATAGGTGTAGGACTGGGTGAACCCGATCTTGGCCAGCGTGTGCATCATCGCCGGTCGGGTGAACGCCTCGGCGAGGAAGAGCACGTCGGGATCGGTCTTCTTGACGTCCCAGATCAGCCGGTGCCAGAAGTTCAGCGGCTTGGTATGCGGGTTGTCGACCCGGAAGATCCGTACGCCGTGGTCCATCCAGTGCCGCAACACCGCGAGGATGGCGTCGTAGAGGCCGTCGGGATCGTTGTCGAAGTTGAGCGGGTAAATGTCCTGATACTTCTTCGGGGGATTCTCGGCGTAGGCGATCGTGCCGTCGGGCCGGGTGGTGAACCACTCGGGATGCGCGGCGACCCAGGGGTGGTCCGGGGCGCACTGCAGCGCGAAGTCCAGCGCCACCTCCATGCCCAGCGCGCAGGTCCGGGCGACGAAATCGTCGAAGTCGCCCAGCGTGCCCAGCTGGGGGTGGATCGCGTCGTGGCCGCCGGCGGAGCTGCCGATCGCCCACGGGGAGCCCAGGTCGTACGGGCCGCGGAGCAGTGTGTTGTTGGCGCCCTTGCGGTTGACCTCCCCGATGGGGTGGATCGGTGGCAGGTAGACCACGTCGAAGCCCATCGCGGCGATGGCGGGCAGCCGGGCGACGGCCGTGGCGAACGTGCCGTTGACCGGCGGGCCGACGGCCTCCATCGTCTCGTCGCGCACGGTCGCGCCCTCCGAGCGGGGGAAGAACTCATACCACGAGCCGTAGAGGGCCCGCTCCCGGTCCACCCAGAGCTCGAACGCCTGCGACCGGGTGAGCAGGTCGCGCACCGGGTAGCTGCGCAGGAGTTCCAGCAGTGACTCGTCCAGGGCCGGGGCGAGGCGGGCGGTGAGCCCGAGTGAGGGGTCCGAGAGTGCCTCGGCGGCGGCCGCAAGCTCGTGCCTGCGGTCCCTGGGCACGTTCGGCGCGGCCCGCCTGAACAGTGCGGCGCCGTCGCGGAGGTCGTTGTCGAGCTCCTCCGGCCGCTGGCCGGCAGCACGCTTGACCTCGACCGTATGCAACCAGGTGCCCAGGGGGTCGCCCCAGGCCTCGATGACGAACGTCCAGCGGCCCGGCTGGTCGGGAATGATCGTGGAGTGCCACCGGTCGGTGCCAGGCACGCCAGGATGCATCAGCGTCAGGGGGCGACGGGAGCCGTCGGGCCCCTGCCACGCGACGTTCGCCGCTACCGCGTCGTGGCCCTCGCGGAAAACCGTCGCGCTGACCGGCACCTGCTCGCCGACGACGGCGCGCGCCGGGTAGCGGCCGCAACTCACGACAGGGCCGACGTCGGTGAGTCCCAGTCGCCCCGTCATGGCTTCCGACACTACCGAGCGGGATCGGGCGGGGCGAAGCTGCCCTGCTACCGCTGGCCGGTAGGTTGGCGAGCGTGAGAGCTCTCCGACGGTTCACCGTCCGTGCTGCGCTGCCCGCGCCCCTTGCCGCGCTCGGCGAACTCGTCATGAACCTGCGCTGGTCCTGGCATCCCGCCTCGATGGATCTGTTCGAGTCGGTGGACCCGCAGTTGTGGCGGACCTGCCTGCAGGACCCGGTGCGCCTGCTCGGCGAGGTCTCGGCTGAGCGGCTGGCGGCCCTCAGCCGCGACCAGGCGTTCCTCGACCGGTTGAACGAAGCCGCAGCCGACCTGCACCGCTACCTCGAAGAGCCGCGGTGGTACCAGCGTCTGCAAGCCAGCCCGCCGACCTGCGTCGCCTACTTCTCACCGGAGTTCGGCATCACCGAGGTGCTGCCGCAGTACTCCGGCGGCCTGGGCATCCTGGCCGGTGACCACCTCAAGTCCGCCTCGGACCTCGGCGTGCCGATCCTTGGCGTCGGGCTGCTCTACCGCTCCGGCTACTTCACCCAGTCGTTGTCAGCCGACGGCTGGCAGGAGGAGCGCTATCCGCCCATCGACCCGCACGGGCTGCCGCTCACCCTGGTGACCGGGCGTGACGGCGCGGGCGTCCGGATCATGATCGGCCTGCCCGAGGGCCGCACATTGGCCGCACAGATCTGGAAGGCCCAGGTCGGCCGGGTAGCGCTGCTGCTGCTCGACTCCGACATCGAGGAGAACGACGAGGTGTCCCGGCTGGTGACCGACCGCCTCTACGGCGGTGGAGCCGACCACCGGGTCCTACAGGAGGTCCTGCTCGGCATCGGCGGGGTGCGGGCGATCCGCGCCTACTGCGAGCTCACCGGCACCCCCGCCCCCGAGGTGTTCCACAGCAACGAGGGGCACGCCGGCTTCCTGGGCGTCGAGCGGATCCGGGAGTACACCGAACAGCAGGGGCTGTCCTTCGACGCGGCACTGGCGATGGTCCGGGCCGGCACGCTTTTCACCACGCACACGCCGGTGCCGGCCGGCATCGACCGGTTCCCGCGCGAGTTGATCGAGCGATTCTTCGGGGGCGACAACGGCTCGCCGGGCGTGCCGGTCGACCGGGTCCTCGCCCTCGGCGCGGAGTCCGACCCCAAGATCTTCAACATGGCCCACATGGGACTGCGGCTGGCCCAGCGGGCCAACGGCGTGAGCAAGCTGCACGGCACCGTGAGCCGCGACATGTTCGCCGACCTGTGGCCAGGCTTCGAGGCCGACGAGGTGCCGATCGGCTCGGTCACCAACGGCGTGCACGCGCCGACCTGGGTGGCGCGCGAGTTGCTGGACCTGACCGCCGAGCGCGTGCCCGAGGTGCCCAAGGATGCCGACAGCGGCCTGCAGGCCTACGGCAAGCGGCGCGGTGACGACAACGGCCCCGACGGTGCGGCCGAGGCGGTCTGGGCACTGCGGCGCACGCTGCGGGAGCGCCTGGTAGAGGAGGTGCGCCGGCGCGCCAAGGAGTCCGCCCTGCACCGCGGCGCCACAGCGGCCGAACTGGGCTGGGTGAGGAAACTATTCGATCCCGACGTGCTGACGATCGGATTCGCCCGGCGGGTGCCCTCGTACAAGCGCCTGACGCTCATGCTGCGCGACCCGCAACGCCTGCGCGCCCTGCTGCTCGACCCGGAGCGCCCCGTTCAGTTCGTGATAGCCGGCAAGTCCCACCCCGCCGACGACAGCGGCAAGGCCCTCCTGCAGCAGATGGTGCGCTTCGCTGACGACCCGGTGTTGCGCCACCGGATCGCCTTCCTGCCCGACTACGACATCGGCATGGCCAAGTACCTCTACTGGGGCTGTGACGTCTGGCTGAACAACCCGCTGCGGCCGCTGGAGGCCTGCGGCACGTCGGGGATGAAGTCGGCCCTCAACGGCGGACTCAACCTGTCCATCCTCGACGGCTGGTGGGACGAACTCTTCGATGGCGCCAACGGGTGGGCGATCCCGACGGCCGACGGGGTGACCGACGCCGACCGTCGCGACGACCTCGAGGCGGCGGCGCTCTACGAGCTGCTCGAGACCCAGGTTGCCCCGCGCTTCTACGACCGGGGCGAGGGCGGCGTGCCCCTGCGGTGGGTCGAGATGGTGCGGCACACCCTTGCCTCTCTCGGGCCGCGGGTGCTCGCGTCCCGGATGGTGTGCGAGTACGTCGAGCGCTACTACATGACGGCTGCCGATGCGGCGGGCCGCCTCGCCGCCGATTCCTACGCCGGTGCCCGCGACATCGCCTCGTGGGCCGACCGGGTGCACAAGGGCTGGCCGATGGTGCGGGTGGTCCACGTGGAGTCATGGGGGGTGGGTGACACCCCGGAGCTCGGTGCGACGCTGCGCCTTCGCGCCGAGGTCGTGCTGGACGGGATCTCGCCGTCGGACGTGCAGGTGCAGGCCGCCTACGGCCGCGTCGATGACACCGACACCCTGCACGACGTCAGTCGCATCGCGATGACCGACGTCGACGGTGGCGACTGCTTCGACCGCTCCGGTGCATCGCACTTCTTCGAGGCCGATGTGCCGCTCGAGCGGCCGGGGGCCTTCGGCTACACCGTGCGGGTGCTCCCGCACCACGAGATGGTGTCCAGCCCGGCCGAGCTGGGCCTGGTCACGCTGGCCTGACCTTTACCGCTGGCCGGTGAGCTCGCCGGCCAGCAGGTCCATGAGCAGCCCGTCGTGCCAGCTGCCGTCGGGTCCCCGCTCGTAGTCGCGCATGACGCCGACCGCCCGGAAGCCCACCCTGGCATAGCAGGCGATGGCGGGGGCGTTGTCCGCCGCCGGATCGATCACCAGCCGGTGATGGCCGAGGTCGACGATGAGGTGGCGGGCGAGGGTACGCACGGCATCTGTGCCAAGCCCTCGACCGTGGAGGTCGGCATCGAGGTAGATGTCGATGCCTGCGTGCCGGTAGTCTGGCTCGGTCTCCTGGCCGTACTGGATCGCCCCGACCGTACTGGTTTCGTGCTCGATGACGAACGTGACCTCCTCCGGGTCGGCGAGCTCCTCGGCGATCGTCGCTGCCATGTCGGTTCCACCTCCCCAGCGTTGGTAGACCTGGGGATGCGTCCGGATCCGGGCCAGGTCGGCGATGTCGTTGACAGTCGCCGGCCGCAGCAGTACGGCTTCGCCTCGAAGTGTCCTCGGCACGGGCCGACGTTAGCGGCTCTGCGGGGCGCGGAGAGGGCGACTGCGGATAGGTCCCCTTGACGTCGCCTGACTTCATCTCGGTGAACGCGGTCGGAAGCCCGGTTTTGGCCGGGCTGACGGATGGTTCCCGGACGAAGGTCGAGCCACGAGTACCGCGATCTGCTTTGGTGTGGACCAGGCGCAGTCGATGAGCAGGCTCGAAGCGTCTAGCCGAAGGGGATTGCAGTATGGACGAGTTTGACGTGACCACGGTCGACGGCCGAGTCCTGCATGCT
>JBDUBV010000163.1:0-6063 GCA_040003795.1 Pseudonocardiales bacterium
CGCGCGGACCCTTAGGGCGTGGGGTCCAAATAGGAGCCGCCATAGATGTCGGAGTTACCGAAGGTTGGCGGGCAATCGGTATTGGGCGCGGGCTTGGTCGGAAGCGTCGTACCGGCCAGCACCGCCTCCACGTACGCCTGGCGGTAGGCGTCCATAGCCGGGCAGTCGGCTGCGTTACGGACGTCGTTCCAGGTCGCGGCCCCGTAATCGCGGGTGGCCACGGCGTAGTTGTAGTCGCCCAGGAACTCGGCAGTCAGGCCGTTCTGGCTGGAGCCTCGCGCATCTCCGATCGCTCCGCGGTGGAGGTCGCCGAACGGCCCGAAAGCACCTGCTGCTCCGACGTCGGCATGCCTGACCACGCCCTGCATCAGGCGAGGATCGGCTGTCGTGCTCTGCCACGGTTGCAGGAAGTTGTCGTAGGTGAGGTAGACGTCGGTGCCGTTGGGCGAGATGGCCACGGCCGGGAAATCAGGCCGGTCACCTGCGGGCGCCGCGTTCACCGCCGTTGACCACGTCACGCCGCGGTTGAGAGAGAACTGAATGAGCGCCTGCTCGTTGGGGCCGGGGTCGACGTCGGACGGTGTGGTGCCGTCGGGCCAGCTCAGCACGATCTCGTTGGTGGCGTCGGTGCCAGTAGGGGCACCGTTGGCGATGTCGGCGCTGGGGAACGTGCTGGTGCGGGCGCCGGCGACGCCGTCGAAGCTGGACCGCCTGGTGGCCGGGTCGAACAGGCCGACGTCGTGCACGGTGGCCACCACGGTGGGCCGGTCAAAGCTGACGCCGCCGTCGAACGAGCGGGCCATGAACATCGCGCTCTGCCTGGTACGGATGTCGGTGCCCGCCCAGAAGACGTAGACGCCGCCGCGGCTGTCGCTGCGGATGGCGCAGCCCTGGCGTCCGCCGGTCTGGCTGTTGTTGGTTGCGGAGCTCAGCTGGCGCTGGCCCGACCAGGTGTCGCCGCCGTCGGTCGAGCGGGTGAACATCACCGGCTCAGGCGCACCGCCATTGCCGTTGCTGCGGAAGGCCACGTTGCAGATGTAGACGTTGCCGAAGAACGGGCTCGACGCAGCGTTGTCAGCCCAAATCTCTTCCTTGTCGGAGAACAGGGCGGAGTTCTGACGGCTCACGATGACCGGATCGAGCCAGGCGTTTGCGTCGCCACCAGCGGCCGCGCGAGGGTCGTCGGTGCGGGCAACGGTGACCGCCTCGGCGCCCTTGAAGGACTCGCTGCGAGTGTTGCTTGAGAGATTAACGGCCAGGTTTGCGTAGTACAGCCGGGAGCCGGCGTCCCATGAGAAGCGGCCGTCAGCCCCGCGCTTCGGACCGAAGGCAAGAGCCGGGTCGCCGCCGGACACCAGGTGGTTCTCGTAGTACTTGGGCAGCGTGCCGATGGGCCCGACGTGGGGAACACACGCTGCTGGGCCGAGGCAGCCGCGGGCCGTCCACCCCGTGTAGGTCGGCTGGGTCCAGGTGTGGCCGCTGTCGAAGGAGAAGTAGATGCCGGAGAGGCCGACATCGGCGGTGAAGGGGCAGGTGGTCGGTTTGCCGGCGTTGCAAGCCTCGAGGTCGATCTCGTCGTTGGCTCCGGCGGCCAGGATCGTCGGGTCGTGGGCGTTGACCGCCAAACCGGGCTCGTTCTGCTTGTTCTGGGCGAACGGCATTCGCGGGCTGCCCACCGAGACCCGGCTGTCGCCGCCAATGGCGCTGGCCGGACCCGAGGCGACGAGGCTAGCCGTAGTCAGCGCTACAGCCGCAAGAATAGCCGTCGAAATTCGTCGGGAATGCGTCACCGAACGCTCCTTTGTCATGATTCTTCTGACGAGCCTAGGAGCGCGACTCTCGCAACACAAGCCCCATTGGGGTAGTGCAGTGATCACGGTTAGAGTTTGACTGACCGGCTAGGTGCCCGCATCTAGGTTTCCGGGCCAAGGGCTGTCGAAAGGTAGGACACCATGCGACTTCGCGTGCTAACCCTGGTTGCCACTCTCGCGACGCTAGGCATTCTCGCCGCCGGAGCTCCGGCGTACGGCGTGGGCCGTCCGTTGTCGGCCACGCTCACCGGGGCGGCGGAGGTGCCCGGGCCGGGCGATACGAACGCGTCGGGCACGGCGCTGATCACGCTCAACCACGGTCAGGGCGAGGTCTGCTTCGACCTGACCTGGGCCGATATCGACGGCACCGTGATTGCGGCGCACGTACATGCGGCCCCGGCAGGGGTCGCCGGGCCGGTCGTCGTCCCGCTGTTCATCGGTTCTTCCTTGTCGGGTACAGACAGCGCGAGCGGCTGCGTCTCGGGTGTGCGCGAGGACTTGATCAAGGCGATCAGGAATGATCCTGGGAATTACTACGTGAACGTTCACAGCACCGTGTTTCCCGCCGGAGCGATTCGCGGGCAGCTGGGCAAGTAGGTCGCCGAATCGGGACTAGCCGCGAGGGCGCAGCCAAGGTGCTCGCGACCTGCACGTCTCAATTCCGCGAATCCGAGTACGTTCGGCCTTGTAGATCGCATCGGCGGCCGCCGCGATCCTCCGCGACGGATTCCGCGACGCAACGGGGCTCCTGAGGAGGAGACGTGTACGAAAAAGCCGGAGAAAAGTACTTCATCGTCGACAGTCACATGCACTACTGGGACGCCAGCCCGGCGAACTGGGTGGCGGGCCATGAGCAATACGCCAAGGGCTGGATCGAGTGCTTCCACGCCTACCAGTCACTCGGGCCTCCGGAGACGCACTGGTCGATCGAGCACTTCCAGAAGTGCTCCGAGCAGGACCTGATGAAGGACGTCTTCGAGGACGGCTACGTCGACGTGGCGATCTTCCAGCCGACCTACCTGAAGGAGTGGTACACGGAAGGCTTCAACACCACGGAGCACAATGGCGCGCTGTCGGAAAAGCATCCGGGCAAGTTCATCGTGAACACCCGATGGGACCCCCGCGACGGCGACGCCGGGCTGAAGGAGCTCGAGCAGAACGTCGCCCGGTGGGGAGCGAAGGGCGTCAAGCTCTATACCGCGGAGTGGCGCGATGGCTCGCGGGGTTGGACGCTCAAGGACCCCGAGGCCTACCGGTACCTGGAGAAATGCCAGGAGCTCGGCGTCAAGAACGTCCACGTGCACAAGGGCCCGACGATCTGGCCACTGGACAAGGACGCGTTCGACGTCTCCGACGTGGACCACGCAGCGACAGACTTCCCGGAGCTGAACTTCATCGTCGAGCACGTCGGCCTGCCGCGTATCGAGGACTTCTGCTTTATGGCAACTCAGGAGCCCAACGTGTACGCGGGTCTGTCGGTGGTCATCGGCGGGCTCATGTTCTCCCGGCCGAAGTTCTTCGCCAAGGTGATGGGCGAGCTGCTGTTCTGGGTGGGCGAAGACAAGATGACCTTCGGCAGCGACTACAGCATCTGGGAGCCGAAGTGGCAGGTCGAGGGCTTCGTGGACTGGGACTACCCAAGTGACGAGTTCTCCGACTACCCGCGGGTCACGACCGCGACCAAGAAGAAGATCCTCGGCCTGAACGCGGCCAGGCTCTATGGCATCGAGGTACCGAAGGAGCTGCAGCTGCCGGCTGACGCGGGAACACCCGGCGGCAAGGACGACGCCGCTCTGGTGGATGACGGGGCCGTGGTGTGACCGACGTGGCACATGTGCTCGCGGCACTGGAGGCGGTGCGCGACCCCGAGCTGGACGAACCGGTGACCTCGCTGGGTTTCGTCGCGTCGTGCACCGTCTCCTCGGACGGGGTCGCTGGTGTTCGGCTCCGGCTGCCGACGTATTTCTGCGCGCCCAACTTCGCCTTTCTTATGGTGGCAGACGCCTACGACGCGGTGAGCGGGGTCGATGGCGTACGACGTGCCGAAGTCGTTCTGGAGGACCACTTCGCCTCCGACGCGATCAACGATGGGGTAGCGGCGCGGGCCGGCTTCGTCCAGTCCTTCGACGGCCTCGCGACTGCCGAGCTGGACGAGCTCAGGGCCGACTTCCTGCAGAAGGCTGTGCTGGCGGGCACCGACCGGGTCTGCCGACCGCTCCTCGCCGCCGGCAAAACGACCGACGATCTCGCCGAGCTCACGCTCGGCGATGTGCCGCCGTCGGCCGACCGCGAACGGTTGCGGTCCCGGCGAGCCGAGCTCGGTCTGCCGGCAGAGGACGACTCGGCCCTCCTCGTCGACGCAACGACGGGCGAAGCCGTCGGTGTACAAGCGCTTCCGCTTCATCTGCGGCGGGCCCGACTGACCCGAGTCAGCGCGGAGGCCAACGGTGGCATCTGCCGAGGTTTGTTGCGCGAACGGTATGAAGCTCGCGGGCACGGCGAACAGGTGGACCAGTGAGGGCCGTCCGGCTGCATGGATATCACCAGCAGCCCGTCGTCGAGCAGGTGCCGGAGCCGACCGTCAAGGGTCCGCTCGACGTGGTGGTGAAGATCGGTGGCGCGGGTGTGTGCCGTACCGATCTGCACATCATCGAAGGCCAGTGGGCCGAGGCGATGAACGTCACGCTGCCGTACACGATCGGCCACGAGAACGCCGGCTGGGTGCACGAGGTGGGGTCCGCCGTAACGAATGTGGCGGTCGGGGACACGGTAATCCTGCATCCGACCCCGACTTGCGGGTTGTGCAAAGCCTGCCGGGCCGGGCAGGACATGCACTGCAGCGAGAGCGCGTTCCCCGGGCTGGACCGTGACGGCGGCATGGCGGAGTACCTGTTAACGTCCGCGCGGGCCTGCGTCAAGCTCGACCCGTCAACGCAGCCGCAGGACGTCGCGGCGTTGGCAGACGCCGGCATCACGGCGTATCACGCGGTCCGCAAGGCCATCCCGCTGCTCTATCCGGGCACTACCTGCGCGCTGATCGGCGCGGGCGGCCTCGGGCACATCGGCATCCAGTGTTTAAGCGCGCTGACCGCGACCAACATCGTGGTGGTCGACCGTAACCCCGACGCACTCAAGCTCGCCGACGAGCTCGGCGCGCATCACACGGTGGTTGCCGATGGCGGGCACGTTGACGCGGTCAAGAACCTCACCGACGGCGCCGGCGCCGAGGTCGTGCTTGACTTCGTCGCCGAACAGGGCGCCGAGAACGACGGGTTCGCAATGACGCGCCCGGGTGGCTCGTACTTCGTCATCGGCTATGGCGGCACCTTGACCATCCCGACCCTCGACGTGATTTCCACCGAACGAAACATCATCGGGAACATCGTCGGCACCTACAACGAGTTGGCCGAGCTCATGGTGCTGGCGCAGGCCGGAAAGGTCACCCTGCACACCAAGACCTATCCGTTGGACGCCGCGCAAGAGGCGCTGCACGACCTCGACGCCGGCCTGGTGCGAGGTCGAGCAATCCTCGTCCCGTAGCCCGCACGCCAACCCCGAAGATCGCAGCGGACGACAGATATTCACCTGCTGCGAGTCCACCCTGCCGGTCGGATGCGGCCAACTAAACCTCACCAATTAGCCGCTCGGACCTCAACGCCCGCGCCGGGAGCCACATGCCGGCGCGGGCGTTGCTGAACCTGCCTTGCTGGACCTTAAGGCTGTGCGTTGGCGTACGGGCTCGGTCGGATCCACGCGGGAAACGCCGCGTCCTCTTGACGACCGACCCCGTTCTCTGCCCTCGCCAGCACCGCCTACCGCACGGCTTGCACACTCTGGCGTCGCGCACCGGCAAGGGTCAAACCCACCCCCGCGACCAACAGGCCTACGCCGCCAATCCCCCACCGCCACGGGTCTGCGCCAGTGGCGGGAAGGCCGGAATCCGCAGTTACGGTGAACGAGACATCCTCATAAGCCAGGAACGCTCCCTCCGCCTGCGGACTGGCGATACAGAAGGCATGCAGAACGTCGGATCCGAGAGCTGCCTGGTCGCCGACGGTCAGCGTCCCGCTCCAAGCGCCTGACGGCGACGCGGTGAAGTGTCCTCTGGTCAGTACCGTGTTGGCCCGGGCAAGCGTGACTTCGGCGAAGGGGGTACCGGTGACGCCGGCGGGAAGCACACACGGCGTTATAGACGAAACGGCGACGACGGTCCCTGGCGGCCCAGAGGTGGGCGTTGCGCGAAAGATCGCGG
>JBDUBV010000164.1:0-5997 GCA_040003795.1 Pseudonocardiales bacterium
CGGGTGGTCCGAGCGCACATGGGTGCGCCGGTGCGGCCTGCGGGTCACTTCCCTGGCCGACGCGGTTATCGATTTCGCGGCGGAGCTACCGACCGACCAGATCCGGCAGATCCTCGAACACCTGCTCTGGCGACGGCTGTCCCCGTACGACTTGCAGGCGGGTTGCGCCCGGGTCGGTCCGGGTCGGCGGCCGCCCGGGGCGCGTTGAGCGAGCTGAGCGACGGGCATCGCAGCGTGGCCGAACGCCGGGTTGCTACCGACCTGCGCCGGCGCAGGGCCGCCGTTGTAGAGCAACCAGACCTTGCGCGATGCCCAGGGCAACCCGGTCGCGGAGTTGGACCTGCTCTGGCGCGCGTTGTGAGTCGCCGTGCAGATCGACGGCTGGCGTTATCACACCCACGGTACTTTCAGCACGATCATGACGTGCCCAACTGGCTGACCGTCGGCAGCGACCACGTGGTTCTCCGATTCACCGGGGACGTCGAGCACCGGTTGCCCTGGTTCTCGACCAGATCGAAGTCGTCCTCCGGCGGCAGGCTCGCCGCCTGGGCGTCCCGGACGCCGCCTGAACCGCGAGGCCCGCACGAGCTCTGTGCAGGCACGCGTACCCACTCGGCGTTTCTGCACAGAAGGGCTTCGCCAGTCGCGGCAGGAGAAGATGGGGCTGTGCTGCTCGCTGACCTGGTCGCCGCCTCGGACACCGTCCGGTCGACGGCTGCCCGCAAGGCGAAGACGGCCGCCCTTGCCGGCGCGCTGGGCCGGCTGGCACCCGAGGAGGCGGGTGCCGGGGCGACGTTCCTGTCCGGCGAGACCCGGCAGCGGACGCTGGGGGTGGGGTGGGCGGCGATCCGGCAGGTCCCACCGCCGGCCCAGACCCCTCGGTTGACCGTCGGCGAGGTCGACCAGGCCTTGGCCGAGATCGGCGCGGTCGGCGGCCCGGGGTCGCAGGCCAGCCGGCGGCGCCTCATCGAAGGCCTGTTCGCGCGGGCTACGGCTGCTGAGCAGGCTTTTCTGCGCGTCTTGATCACCGGGGAGGTACGCCAGGGTGCCCTGCAGGCACTTGTCGCCGAGGCGCTCGCCCTGGCCGCACAGGTGCCGGTGGCCGACGTGCGGCGGGCCCTGATGCTCTCCGGCGACCTGGCACTGACCGCAGGGCTGGCCTTGCACGGCGGCGTTCGAGCCCTCAACGGCGTGCACCTGCGCGTGGGCACCCCGGTGCAACCGATGCTCGCCGCTCCTGCCACCTCGGTGCAGGCCGCGCTGGCCGTCACCGGCGAGGCGGCCGTCGAGCGCAAGCTCGACGGCATCCGCGTCCAGGTGCACCGCCGCGGCGACCACATCAGCGTCTACACCCGCAGCCTCGACGACATCACCGGCAGGGTGCCGGAGATCGTGGCAGCCGTCCAGGCCCTCCCGGTCACCGCGGCGGTCTTCGACGGTGAGGCCATCGCCCTGAAACCGGACGGCCGGCCGCGGCCCTTCCAGCACACCGCCAGCCGGATCGGCAGCCGGATGGACGTCGCCACAGCCCAGACACATGTGCCGCTGACCACGTACCTGTTCGACGTGCTGCACCTCGACGGGACCGACCTGCTCGACCTGCCGG
The DNA here is from genome assembly GCA_040003795.1 of Pseudonocardiales bacterium. Classification (GTDB taxonomy): domain Bacteria; phylum Actinomycetota; class Actinomycetes; order Mycobacteriales; family QHCA01; genus QHCA01. The sequence continues at coordinate 1,607 of JBDUBV010000164.1, forward strand.
GAGCAGAGCGGTTCGACCGGCTGGCGGCCGTCGTGCCCGACCACCAGCGGGTCCCCCGCCTGGTCACCGCCGACCCAACAGCAGCGAAGGCCTTCTTCGACGAGACGCTGGCCGCCGGGCACGAGGGGGTCATCGTCAAGTCCCTCAGCGCGGCCTACGAGGCGGGCCGCCGCGGCACCGGCTGGCTCAAGGTCAAGCCGCGGCACACCCTCGACCTGGTGGTCCTCGCGGCGGAATGGGGGCACGGGCGGCGGCGGGGGTGGCTGTCCAACCTGCACCTGGGCGCCCGGGACCCGGACACCGACGGCTTCGTGATGCTCGGCAAGACGTTCAAGGGCCTGACCGACGCGATGCTGGCCTGGCAGACCGGCCGTTTGCAGGAGTTAGCGATCGCAAGCGACGATTGGCAGGTGACCGTCGCCCCGGAGTTGGTCGTCGAGGTCGCCTTCGACGGTGTGCAGACCAGCCCGCGCTATCCCGGCGGCATGGCCTTGCGCTTCGCCCGCGTGCTGCGTCACCGCCCCGACAAGCGGGCCGCCGAGGCCGACACGATCGACACCGTCCGCGCCCTGCACGCCGGATCGCTGTGAGCCAGGCCGACCCCGACCGGGCACTGCGGGCCGACATCCGCCGAGTTGGCGACGCCCTGGGCGAGTCTCTGGTGCGCCAGGAGGGCCGGCAGCTGCTCGACCTCGTGGAGCGGGTACGCGCCCTCAGCCGCGACGACGCCGACAGCGTGGGCGGGCTGCTGAGCGGCGTCGACCTGCCCACCGCGGTCCGTCTGGTCCGCGCCTTCTCCGCCTACTTCCACCTCGCCAACACCACTGAGCAGGCTCACCGCGCCCGGGGACTGGCCGCGCAGCGCCGCGAGCACGGCGGGTGGCTGCGTCAGGCGGTCGACCGGGTGATCGAGTTCGGGGTCCCAGACAGCGAGATCGCCGCCGCCGTCGGGCGGCTCGGCATCCGCCCGGTCTTCACAGCGCATCCCACCGAGGCGTCCCGGCGCTCGACCCTGTCCAAGCTGCGTACGGTGGCCGAGTTGCTCGACGACCCCGACCCGGTGCGCGCCGACCGCCGGCTGGCGGCGGTGGTCGACCTGCTGTGGCAGACCGACGAGCTGCGCCTGGAGCGCCCGGAGCCGGCCGACGAGGCGCGCAACGCCGTCTATTACCTCGACGCCCTCTTCGCCGGCCCGGTGCCCGACGTGCTCGAGGACCTGGCTGCCGAGCTCAGCCGGCTCGGTATCCACCTGGCCGCCACTGCCCGGCCGCTGTCCTTCGGCACCTGGATCGGCGGTGACCGCGACGGCAACCCCCACGTCACACCGGCTACGACCACTGCCGTGTTGCTGCTGCAGCACGACCACGCCATCCGGGCACTGATCACCGCCTGCGACGGACTGGCTCAGGAGCTGTCGACATCGAGTCGCATCGCGGGCGCCTCGGCCGAGCTGCTGGACAGCGTCAGAGTCGACCTCGACGCGCTCCCGGAGGTCGAGTCCCGGATTCGGCGGATGAACACCGAGGAGCCCTACCGGCTCAAGGCCAGCTGCATTCGGGCCAAACTGCAGGGCACTCGCGACCGGCTGGCCCGGGGCGCGGCACACGAGCCGGGCCGCGACTACTTCGGCACGGCGGGGCTGCTCGATGACCTCGACGTCATGCGCCGGTCATTGCGTGAGCACCGGGGTGCCTTGATCGCCGACGTGACCCTCACCCGGCTACTGCGGGCAGTCAGCGCGTTCGGCCTGCAGCTGGCCACGATGGACGTCCGCGAGCACGCCGACGCCCACCACAGCGCGCTCGGCCAGCTCTACGACGGGCTGGCAGAGCTCGACCGGCCCTATGCCGACCTCGATCCGGCCGACCGCACCAAGTTGCTCACCGACGAGCTCGCCGGGCGCCGCCCCCTCGCCGGAGCCGAGCCGGCGCTCGACGTCGGCGGCTCGACGACCTACCAGGTCTTCCGTACCGTCCGCGATGCCCTCGACCGGTTCGGCCCCGACGTCATCGAGAGCTACGTCGTGTCGATGACCAAGGGCGTTGACGATGTGCTGGCGGCCGTGGTGCTCGCGAGGGAGGCCGGCCTGGTGGACGTGCCGGCCGGCACCGCCCGGATCAGCTTCGTCCCACTGCTGGAGACGGTGGAGGCCTTGAAAGGCGCAGGGGCGCTCCTCCACGAGTTGCTGACGGTGCCTTCCTACCGCCGCCTGGTGGCGGCCCGTGACGACGTGCAGGAGATCATGCTCGGCTACTCCGACTCCAACAAAGAGGCGGGCGTCACGACCTCGCTCTGGGAGATCCACAAGGCACAGCGCGCGCTACGGGACGCGGCCGGTGAGCACGGGGTAAGGCTACGGCTGTTCCACGGCCGTGGCGGCACGGTCGGCCGCGGCGGCGGTCCGACGCACGAGGCGATCCTGGCCCAGCCCTACGGCACCCTCGACGGCGAGATCAAGGTGACCGAGCAGGGGGAGGTGATCTCCGACAAGTACGCGCTGCCGTCACTCGCCCGCGAGAACATCGAGCTGACGGTGGCCGCCGTCCTCGAGGCCACCCTCCTGCACACCACCCCGCGCCAGCCGCTGGAGCAGATCGCCGGGTGGGACGTCGCCATGGAGGTCGTCTCGGGAACCGCCCACCGCGCCTATCGAGGGCTGCTCGACGACTCCGACCTCGCGGCCTACTTCCGGGCATGCACGCCGGTCGAGCAGCTGGCCGCCCTCAACATCGGGTCGCGCCCGGCCCGCCGCCCCGACGCCGGATCCGGCCTGGCCGGGCTGCGCGCCATCCCGTGGGTGTTCGGCTGGACCCAGACCCGGCAGATCGTGCCTGGCTGGTTCGGTGTGGGCGCGGGGCTGGCCGCGGCCCGCGCCGCCGACCTCGGCAGCGTGCTGGAGGAGATGTACGCCGAGTGGCACTTCTTCAAGACCTTCGTCTCCAACGTGGAGATGACCCTGGCCAAGACCGACCTGACAATGGCCGCACGCTACGTCGATGCTCTGGTGCCCCCGGCGCTGCACCATGTCTTCGACGCGATCCGGGCCGAGCACGACACCTCGGTAACCGAGGTACTGCGGCTGACCGGCGAACAACGGCTGCTCGACCACCACCCGGTGCTGCAACGTACGTTGTCACTGCGCGACGTTTACCTCGAGCCGATCAGCCAGCTGCAGATCTCCCTGCTCTCCCGGCAGCGGGCCGGCGACCCCGACCCACTGCTGAGGCGGGCCATCCTGCTCACCGTCAACGGCGTGGCCGCGGGCTTGCGCAATACCGGCTGAAAACCACACCAGGGGGCCGCACACGTGGACGCTGCAAGCTGGACACCTACCGAGGGGGAGCGAGGCGACGCCGAGCTGCTGCTCTCGGGCGCCTACGCACCACTGTCGGGTTTTCTCGGTCAGGCCGACGTGTCGTGCGTGCTCGCCACCGGTCATCTGGCCGACGGGACGGCGTGGCCGGTGCCCGTCGTCCTGCGGGTTCCCGATGAGCTGGCCGGGGCACCGGCAGTCGTCCTGACCGATCCCGAGGGGGCTCCGCTGGCCCGCCTCACGGTGAGGGAGGCCTGGGCCGCGGACGAGGGCTGGTCCTATGTCGGCGGGCCGCTCGCCACGCTCTCCCCACCGTCTTACGGCACGTTCCGGCAGTTGCACAGACCACCGGCAGAGGTACGCGCCAAGCTGCGCGGCGGTCCGGTCCTCGGGGCGGTCGCCGGAGCGCCACTGCACAACCGGGAGATCGCCGACGTGCGCGCCGTGGCGCAGGGGTTGGGCGGGCAGGTTCTGCTGCTGGTCCCGACTGCGGCAGCCGGCAGCGAGCACCTCGTCAGGGCGGTGCTCGCCGCCGCCGAGGAGTTGCCCGGCGCCGTCGTCGTCGCGGTGCCCCTGGCTGCGCCGGACGGGTCGGCCGGGCACGCCCGCCTCGGCGCGCACGTTGCCGCCGCCTACGGGTGCACACACCTGTTCGGCACCGAGCCGCTGCCCGGCGCGCCGCTGCCCGTGATCGGCCCACCGGAGCCCGGGCCGCCGGAGCCGGGCCTCCCGCTGCTGACGAGCGGGTCGCTCGACGCCCTCCTCGACAGCGGCGCCGCGCTGCCGGCCGGCTTCACCCCGGCGGCGGTGGAGCGTGAGCTGCGCAGGGCGCGGCCGCCACTCACGCGACGCGGCTGCGTGGTTTTCCTCACCGGCCTGTCTGGGTCGGGCAAGTCGACCCTGGCCCGGGGCCTGCACGACACCCTGCTCGAGCGCGGCGACCGGACGACGACCCTGCTCGACGGCGATGTCGTGCGCCGGATGCTCTCGGCCGGGCTGGGCTTCGGCCGGGCCGACCGCAATCTCAACGTCACCCGCATCGGCTACGTGGCCGCCGAGGTCGCGCGCCACGGCGGGG
>JBDUBV010000036.1:0-20047 GCA_040003795.1 Pseudonocardiales bacterium
GGTCTTGAGCCAGTCATCGACGGTGTCGGCGTTCATCGCCGAGAACAGCGCCGAGGCCTTCTCCTTGTCGATGATCACCACGCTGGCCTCGCCGACCCGGCCGGTGCCCCGGTTGGGGGTGGTGATGAAGGACAGGTCGCTGGTACGCAGGCCGCGGAAGGCCACTGCCGTCTTGCCCATCGACAGGTCCTTGTCGACCACGATGGCGTCGGCGGTGGCATCGAGCAGGGCACTGAGCTTGTTGGGGTTGGCCAGTGTGCCCCTGGCCGTGGCGGTCGCCAGTAGTGCCCGGATGAACTGTTGCTGCCGCTTGACCCGGTCGAAGTCACCACCGGGCAGACCGTGGCGCTGGCGCACGTAGAGCAGGGCGGCGTCGCCGTCGAGGTGGTTGACTCCCTTCTTGAAGGTGGCGTGGGTCTCGGGGTCGGTGACCGTCTGGTTGACTACCACGTCGACGCCCCCGACCGCGTCGGTCATTTTCTTGAAGCCGGCGAAGTTGATCATCACCACGTGGTCGATCTTGACCCCGGTGAACCCCTCGACCGTCTGCACCACCAGGCGCGGGCCGCCGTAGGCGAACGCCGCGTTGATCTTGGTACGGCCGCCCTGCCATGGCCCGCCCGGCGGCACGTAGACGTAGGAGTCGCGCGGGATCGAGACCATGTAGGCCTTGGTGTGGTTGGCGTTGACGTGAAACAGGATCAGGGAGTCCGACCGCTGGCCCCCGCTGTTGGTGGCCTGGGCGGGCAGCCGGTTGTCGCGGGAGTCGGAGCCGATGAGCAGGAAGTTCTGCGCGCCCGCGACCCCGGCCCCGGGCCGGTCGGTCAGCCCGGCGAACGGGTCGTTACGGGCCACCTTGGCGTCGAAGCGGGTGACGGCGTGGACGTACCGGTAGGCCACTCCGGCCACCGCCGCGAGCACCAGGAGGAGGACGACCAGGAACACCTTGCCGGCCCGGCCGCGACGACGAGGAGGCTGCCACTCGTCGTCGGCGTACGGCCGCTGGTTGGCGGCGGGCAAGCTGGCGGTCACGGTATCTCCCGGTTAGCGGGTGGGTAGGCCCGCTCAGGGTATCCAACGACGGGTGTGCAACCCGTGAAGCGCGGGCCGGGTGAGGATCCGCACGTCAGACTCTCGGCACCCGCCGCACCAGGCCCGGACGGGCGGCGAACCAGTCGATCGTGCGCCGCAGCCCCTCCTCCGCGGCCACTCGCGGCTCCCACCCCAGTACGGTGCGGGCCAGCGTGATGTCGGGCTGGCGCACGGTCGGGTCGTCCTCGGGGCGGGCAGTGAAGCGCAGTTCGGAGCTGCTGTTGGCCAGCTTGGCGATCTTCTCGGCGAGGTCGCGCACGCTCATCTCCTCCGGGTTGCCGATGTTGACCGGTCCGGCCTCCTCGGAGTCCAGCAGGGCAAGGATGCCGCCCACGAGATCATCGACATAGCAAATCGAGCGGGTCTGCGTCCCGTCGCCGTGCACGGTCATGGGCTCGCCGCGCAGCGCCTGGCAGATGAACGTCGGGATGGCCCGGCCGTCATCCGGCCGCATACGCTCGCCGTATGTATTGAAGATCCGCACGATGGTGGTGTCGACCCCACGTGAGCGGCGGTAGGCCATGGTCAGCGCCTCACCGAATCGCTTGGCCTCGTCGTAGACACCGCGCGGGCCGACCGGGTTGACATTGCCCCAGTAGGTCTCCGGCTGCGGATGCACGAGCGGGTCGCCGTATGCCTCCGACGTGCTCGCCAGCAGGAATCGCGCCCCCTTCTCGCGGGCCAGGCCAAGCGCGTGCAGGGTGCCCAGCGAGCCGACCTTCAGGGTTTCCACCGGCCACCGCAGGTAGTCGATCGGTGAGGCCGGCGAGGCGAAGTGCAGGACCGCGTCGACCTTGCCGGGCACGTGCACGTAGTCCGACACGTCGGCGCGAATGAGCTGGAATCCCTCGCGCTCAAGCAGGTGTTCGACGTTGGTCGGCGCGCCGGTCACGAAGTTGTCCAGGCAGACCACCCGGGCGCCGCGCGCGACCAACTCCTCGCACAGGTGGGAGCCGAGGAAGCCGGCCCCGCCGGTGACCACCATCCGCGTACCAGCGCCGTATCGATCCATCTCGCGAGCCTCCACTCGTTCGCTCAACGGATCAGCTTGGACAACCGGCGGTCAGCCAGCGGTTGCCCGCCGGTCTGGCAGGTCGGGCAGTACTGCAGCGACTTGTCGGCGAAGGAAACCTCCCGCACGGTGTCACCACACACCGGGCACGGCAGCCCGGTGCGGGCGTGTACCCGCAGGCCGCTGCGCTTCTCGCCCTTGAGAGTGGCCGAGCCCTGACCCACCGAGCGGGCCACCGCGTCACGCAGGGTCTCCAGCACGGCCGCGTGCAGCCGCTCGACCTCCTCGCGGGTCAGCTTCGTCGCCAGCTTGAAGGGCGAGAGCCGGGCGAGGTGCAAGATCTCGTCGGAGTAGGCGTTGCCGATCCCCGCGATGACGCTCTGATCGGTCAGCGCCCCCTTGATCTGCTGCCGGGCCCCGCCCAGCAACTGCGCCAACCGGTCGACGGTGAAATCCTCGGCCTGCGGGTCCGCGCCTAGCCGGGCGATGCCGGGCAGCGTGAGCGGATCGCGCACGACGTAGACCGACAGCCGCTTCCTGGTCCCTGCCTCGGTGAGGTCGAAGCCTGCGTCGTCGTCGAAGTGCACCCGCAGGGCAATGGGGCCGCGACCCGGCTTGGGCGGCACCGGTGAAAGCTGCTCGCGCCACTGCAGCCAGCCGGCCCGGGCGAGGTGTACCACCAGGTGCAGGCCGTCGCAGTTGAGGTCGAGGAACTTGCCGTAGCGGCCGGCGCCGGTCACCTGCTGGCCGGCCAGCAAGCTCGGCGGCGGGTCGTAGGTCTTGAGGACGCTGACCGCGGCGACGTCGACGCGGGTGATGAAACTGCCCAACGTGCGCTCGCGCAGGAAGGCCGCGAGCGCCTCGACCTCGGGAAGCTCCGGCACGTCATCCATTGTCGCCCGCCACCGCCCTCCACGGGCTACCTTTTCTTCGTGGACGTGAGCCTGACGCTCGACGGCGACCCGCAACGGGTCGCCGAAGCGCGCCGCATGACCGAGCGCACGCTGGCCTCCTGGGGGCTTAGCGAGCTGGCCGACACCGCTGCCCTGCTGGTCTCCGAGTTGATGACCAATGCGGTCCTGCACGCTCGCTCGGGGGTGGTGGTGACGCTGCGGCACGACACCGACAAGGTGCGCGTCGAGGTGTTCGACGGGAGCCCCTTGCCGCCCCGGATGCGCCACTTCCGCGCCGACGCCGGCACCGGTCGGGGCGTACGACTGCTCGACACCCTGGCCTCCGAGTGGGGCATCGAGGGGCAGGCCGGCGGCAAGGTCGTCTGGTTCACTCTGGGCACAGGGGAGCAGCCGGCGGCGCAGGAGTGGGACTTCGACTTCGATGCGTTGGAGCCGCTGTGACGGCCCCCGATCGGACGGCCGTGCACATCCTGGGCTCACCGCTCAAGCTCCACCAACGCTCCCTCGAGCACGGCAACGAGCGCATGCGGGAGTTCACCCTCATCGACGAGGCCGACAACTACTGCCGGCAGGGCGGCACCCTGCTGACCTTGGCCACTCCCCCGGAGGTCAAGGTCTTGCGTCACTGGTACCTCGGGGAGTTCCTCCGGCAAGGATCCGGCAGCCCGCCGATCCCCTGGCCGGTGTTCATCGGGTCCACCCGGCGATGAGCGAGGAGAGCCCTAGGACGGGGCCGGCCGGTGGTGCCGGGACAGCTCGTGGTGATCGGCCCCGTCGGCGGCGTGCGGATCGGCGTGCACGATCGCCGCGGTCAGCCGGTGCACCTCGTGCAGCAGTCGGTGCTCGGCCTCCTCGGCTACCCGGTGGGCGGCCACGACGGTCAATTCCGGGTCGACCGCCACCTCGCACTCGGCCCGCAGAGCGTGGCCGATCCAGCGCAACCGGACGGCACCGACATCCCGCACGCCGGGGGTGCCGCGGACGACCGCCTCGACCAGGTCGACCAGCGCAGGATCGACGGCATCCATCAGCCGGCGGAAGACCTCGCGAGCCGCCTGCCGGAGCACGGCCAGAATGGCCACAGTGATCACCAGGCCGACTACCGGGTCAGCCCACCGCCAGCCCAGTGCCACGCCGCCCGCGCCGAGGAGGACTGCCAGACTGGTCAGGCCGTCCGTACGAGCATGCAGGCCGTCGGCCACCAACGCTGCCGAGCCGATCCGGCGGCCCACCGCGATGCGGTACTGCGCGACCACCTCGTTGCCGGCGAACCCGATGACCGCGGCCACCGCCACCAACCCGAGGTGGTGCACCGCGTGGGGGTCGAACAGCCGGCGGACCGACTCGTAGCCGGCGACGACGCCCGATGCGGCGATCAGCGCCACCACCGCGAGGCCGGCCAGGTCCTCGGCCCGGCCGTACCCGTAGGTGTAGCGGCGGTTTGCAGGACGCCGGCCGAGCGTGAAGGCGATCGTCAGCGGTACGGCGGTCAGCGCGTCGGCCACGTTGTGCAAAGTGTCGCCGAGCAGGGCCACTGACCCGGAGAGCAGGACCACGGCGCCCTGCAGGGCAGCGGTGAACGCAAGGGTGGCAAAGGACAGCCACACCGCCCGGATGCCGGCGGCACTCGCCTCGAGTTCACTGTCGATGGAGGCGCCGGCGTCGTGGGAGTGCGGCCGCACCAGCGAGGTGAGCTGTGACCTGAGCGCCGCCCTGGGGCCGCGCGGGTGCTCGGGGTGACGGTGTCCCGCAGGGTCGGCGTCATCCTGGTGGTGGTGGCGGTGGGTGTCTGCTGGCACCGGCCCATAATTGCCCACAGCCGCTCATCCATGTGTCTTCGCACGCGGCAGCAGAGCGGTTACGCTCCAGCCAAGAGCGATCGAGGGTCGACGATCAGCGACAGGGGGCGCCACGGTGCGCAGGTCAACGGATTGGATCAGGTCGGCCGCCAACGCCGACATCCCGGTGCCGGTCGATGTCGACCTCACCCGGCCCTCCATCGCCCGGGTCTATGACTACGTGCTGGGCGGCAAGGACAATTTCGCAGTCGACCGCAACGCTGCCCAGTCACTGATGAGCGCCGTGCCCGAGGTGCCGGTCATGGCACGGGACAACCGCGACTTCCTCCGCCGGGCCGTCCGTTACCTGGTCGCGGAGGCGGGCATCAGGCAGCTCATCGACATCGGTTCGGGCCTGCCGACCGTGCGCAATGTCCACGAGATCGCGCACGACGAGAACCCCGGCACCCGGGTGGTCTACGCCGACATCGACCCCGTCGTGCTCAGCCACGGGCGGGTGCTGCTCGCCGACAACGACAACACCACGGTCATCACTGCCGACGTGCGGCGGGCGGACTCGGTGTTCGACAATCCGGGGCTGACCGGCTTCATCGACCAGACGCAGCCGTTCGCCGTGCTCCTGTCCGGCGTGCTGCACCATCTGAGCGACGCCGAGGACCTCCCGCGGGTCACCGCCGACATCAGAGGACGTATGCCCTCGGGCAGCTACCTGGTGGTGACGAACTTCCTCGACGACGGGTCGCGCCGGGCCCGCGAGCTCGAGAACGCGTTCCTGACCGGCGGCCTGGGCACCGGTCGGTTCCGCACAAGAGAGGAGCAGAACGGCTACTTCCACGGGCTTGATCTCATTGACCCGGGGCTGGTCCGCGTCAATGACTGGCGTCCCGATCCCCAGACGCGGCGGGACAGCCCGGTCAACGGGTTGTACGTCGGCGGAGTGGCCCGCAAACCCTGAACGATCCCGACCGGTCCGCCTCGATCAGGCGGGACAGGTGCTGACCGCCGCGTCTCGCGCAGCGGCCAGCACCTGACGGGTGGGCGGCAGGTGCCATCCCACGACCCACGGCGGACGGAACCAGCCGAAGCCGGCCCGCGTACCGGCGATCGGGGGGACCGGCACCCATGAGCCGGTCGTGTGCAGGAGGACGCCGGCCCGCCACTGGTCGTCCGACGTTGCTGCGGTGCCGGCCTCGGCAGCGCAATAGAGCAGCCAACGCTGGCCCGACCCCAGTGCCACCGGGCCCGCGCCATCGGCCAGGCGTTCCACAGTGGCTTGGCCGAGAGCGGCGGGCATCTCGACGACGTTGACCGACGGCCCGGCAGCCAAGAGGATGACCCAGGCCTGGCGTGACCACCAACGACCGATCTGCATGACGTCGGTGGTGGCCGCGTCCTGCCACTGCTCCGGGAGGGGACACAACCGTGCCCGCCGGCCGTCGGGGCGCGGGGAACCGCCCTTGCCGTCAACCGAATACGCCCCCGGGACGATGGGCCAGCCGTGCGCGGCGTAGGTCGCCGCCGCATGGCGCAGCGACCAGACGCGCCCCGGCGGATGCCGGAGCCGGTGCATGACCCCGAGCGTGCGCGCCTTGGCCGCTCCGTCGACGGCGGCCAGGGCGTCGGCAAGGCGATGCGCGGAACGCGTCTGCATCTGAGGTATCATCCACCGCATGCACGTGCATTCGCAAGACCCCGATGCGCTCGCGTCGGCAACCGAACGGAGTGAGACGCGCATGACCTACATTCACAACGGCATGTCGGCGGGCGAACTGCCTCACCTCACGTGGGTGAAGGCTAGCGCCAGCAATCAGAACGGCAACTGCGTCGAAATGGCGGTCCTGGCCGACAAGCAGGTCGCCGTGCGCAACTCGCGCTTCCCTGAGGGCCCCGCCCTGATCTACACCCCCGCTGAGATCGCCGCCCTGCTGGCCGGGGTCCGCGCGGGCGAGTTCGACCACCTGCTGAGCTGACCTGCGGCTGCGGCTGCGGCCGACGGGCTAGTCGATCGACTCGACTCGCCCGACCACCGTCTCTTCGAGGATGGCAGTCAGGCTGTCAACGGTGCTCGCCGGCGGGTCGGCCTCCATGCACAGGCGCTCCATGACCTGCAGGTAGCGGTCGACGTCGTCGCGCTTGTCGAGGTACAGCGCGCTGGTGACCTGCTCGGTGTAGACGACGTCGGGCATGTGCGGGTCGGGGAACCGCAGGAGGCTGAAGGCTCCCGCCGAAGCGGCGTGGCCGCCGGCACCGAACGGGATGATCTGCAGCGTCACGTTTGGAGCCTTGGTCAACGTGATCAGGTGCTCGAACTGCGCGCGCATCACATCGCGGCCGCCGATCGGACGGCGCAGAGCCGCCTCGTCGATCACTCCCCAGAACCGCACGGGATGCTGTTTGGTCAGGATGTGCTGACGGGTCCGCCGCAGCTTGATCCGCTGGTTGATCTCTTCGTGGGATAGCCGTTCGACACCGACAGCCATGACGGCGCGCGCATATTCCTCCGTCTGCAGCAGTCCGGGTACGAACTGCACCTCGTACGAGCGGATTAGCGCCGCTGCTGCCTCCAGCCCGACGTAGGAGGTGAACCAGCCGGGCAGGATGTCGTTGTAGCGGTGCCACCAGCCGGGCGCATTGGCCTCCTCCACCAGGGTGAGCAGGGCTTCGCGCTCCTCGGGCCGAGTGACGCCGTAGAGGATGAGCAGGTCGGCGACGTCGCGCTCCTTGAACCCGACCCGGCCCAGCTCCATGCGGCTGATCTTGGATTCCGAGGCGCGGATGGTGTAGCCGGCGTCCTCGCGGCTGATGCCTTTGAGCTCGCGCAACTGCCGCAGTTGTGAGCCGAGCAGGATGCGCAGCACGGTCGGCCCGCTCCCCGGGTCCGGTCCGGTCACGTGCCCTCCTTCCATGGCCCCCTACCGCCGACCCGACCCGTAGTCTGCCACTTCCTGCGCTCGGCGGCAGCACTCGACTCGGCGCGCTCCCCGCTGATTTGGCGGGCGGGGTCGTGTCCGCCTGAGCTGTCCTTGCCGCTGAGCTGCCGAAGCTGGTAGCGGTGGTGGTGGGCACGCAGAGCAGGACCAGATTGGGCAGGGCGGTTTCCCCGCCGGCTGACCAGCGCCGGATGTGGTGCCCGTCGGCCCAAACGTCCGACCGGTCGCGGCATCGGCGGGGGTCAGCGGTCAGGTGGCCACCTTGATGTTGACGTGACCGGTGCCGGTGGCGCCCCAGAGCCGCAGCCAGAGCGGGAGGTACATCTCGGTGCCGCGGGCGGCGGCAAGGTCGCCGAGGTCGAGGATGTCCTCGGCCGGCCAGCCGAAGCTGGTCAGCAGGCCGACCACCTGCTCCTTGGCCCTGGTGTCATTGCCGCAGACGAAGACTGTGTGCGAGCCGGACAGCAGGCCGGGGTCGACCATGACATCGCAGTTCATGGTGTTGAGGGACTTCACGACATGGGTGTCGGGGAAGGCCCGCTGAATCTGCTCGGCCAGGCTGTCGTCGTTGCAGACCGACAGGGTGGGCGGCATCCCCTGGGAGAAGTCGAGCGGGTTGGCGACGTCGATCAGGGTCTTGCCGGCGAGGTTGTCGGCCCCGGCGGCAGCGAGGGCTTCAAGCGACGCCGCCCCCGTCGTCGCGTTGACGATGACCTGCCCGAAGGCTGCCGCGTCGCGGAACGTGCCCGCGCTGGCCAGCGAGCCGGCCTCGCCCACCCAGGCGGCGGCGTTGTCGTTGCGGGCCGTACGCGAGCCCATCATCGTCTCCTGGCCCAAGGAGACCAGCTTGCCGCCGATGGCCCGGCCGACCACTCCGGTCCCGAGAACGGCGTACCTCATGACCGAGGGGGCGCTCATGCCGCCGATCCTGGCAGAGCCTGCAGCCCCTGCACAATGAACGAGCGGTACGCCGGCGTTGTTGCGAGACTGCCAACCGTGAGCCAGCCAGCAACACCGGACACCCTCACCCGCGGCGACAAGGCCGCACTGGACGCCGACGGCTACCTGGTGCTCGACCGCCTGCTCTCCCCGGCGCTTCTGGAAGCCGTCAACCGTACGGTCGCTGACGAGCTCGTCGCGGCCCGCGGCGGCCGGCACTGGCACCCCGGCGGCACGCTGCACCTGCCCGACCTGCTCGACGCCGGCACGGCGATGGATGCCGTACGGACCGCGTCACGCCTTCAATCAGCCGTCCATCACCTGCTCGGACCAGGCTGGCGGGCCTCCCGACTGCACTTCCGCTCGCCGCAACCGGGGTTCGGCGCCCAGACGCTGCACACAGACTTGCCGGGGCCACCGCCGGCCACGGGCGCACGGGTCGTCATCGCTGTCGTGGCGTTGACCGACTTCAGCGAGGCCAACGGGGCCACCCGGGTGGTCCCGGGCTCACACCGCCAGTGGCACTTCAGACCGCCGCCCACACCCGACGCGGCATATCCGGGTGAGCGGCTGGTGCTGCTCGGCCAAGGATCGGCCGTCGTTTTCAACGGCCACCTGTGGCACTCGGGCACCCGCAACCTGTCCTCAGCCGGCCGGGACGCGTTGCAGATCACGTTCCTGCCGAGGTAGACCGCTGGCAGAATCAGGGCCATGCAGCCCTCCCGCGCGCGGCGCGCGCCGTCACCGGCCACGACACGGTTCGTCGAGGCGTTCTGGCGGCGATGGGACCACACGGTGCTGCGGGTCAAGGACCTGGGACTGCGCTCACCGCGGACCTGCCGGTGCACGCCGCAGTGGCCGGCGCTCGAGACCACTCATTCCGTGCCGGTCGAGCCCTCCGAGTACCCGGTCGGGTGGCCTGCTACGGCCGGCCACAAGGCACGCTGTGCGCGGTGCCGCGCGACCTATCCCGGTGACTACAAGGTGAGCGCCCCGGCACCGGGGCCGTTCCCCCTGCCCCGCCGGCCGCGCGAGCTCAAGTGCACCTGTCGACCCCCTTGGCCACAGCTCATCGCGACGGTCGATGGCGCCTGGGTGGTCGGGCGACCCGGCACCGACGGCCGCCGGGTCGTCAACGGCGGCGAGGTCGACGCGTTCTGCCGTGACTGCGGTGCCCGCCACATCGGCCCGATAGTCGTGCTCCCGGACGGATGACCTGCACGGCGGCCTGGATCAGCTGCCGTCAGCCGACCTAACGGCACGCCCACCGTCCCTCCCGGGCAGCAGGTCGGCGGCGGGCTCGGGCTCGCCGTAGGTCACCCGCACCGGTACGACCCCTGCCCACCAGGGCCCGTCCAGATCGGCCGGATCGTCGACCGGGTCACCGTTGCGGACCTTGGCCGAGACCTCGAGCAGGTCGAGGGCCAGAACGCTGGTCGCGGCCAGCTCCTTGCGGCTCGGTGGCCGGCACTGTCCGGACCGGCCCGCCCACACATGGTCGACGACCCCATCGAGGGCAACGGAGCGCTCGGCCTGGTCGGTGACGAGCCGGGCGACCCCGTGCACGACGACACTTCGGTAGTTCATCGAGTGGTGGAAGGCTGATCGCGCCAGCACCAGGCCGTCGACCACGGTGACCACCACGCACACGGCGAGACCCTCGGCGCCGGCCGTGCGGGCCACCGAAGCGCCGGTCGACCCGTGCAGATAGAGCCGCTCGCCGACCCGCGCGTGGATGGTGGGGATGAGCACCGGCCGGTCCGCGCGGACGTAGGCCACGTGGCAGATGAGCGCCTCGTCGAGCACTTCGTGCACGCTCTGGCGGTCGTAGCTGGCCCGCTCGGCAAGCCGCGCGGGCGTTGTCGTGGCGGTGACGGGATACTTGTCGGGCTTCAGCGATCACCCCTATCGTACTAGTGCATAATGCCTGTTGTGCCAGTACAATACTCGCCGAGCGGCTCGACTGCCAAGGAGATCGCCGCCGAGGTCGAACGAGCGGTGTCCACCGGTGCCCTGGCACCGGGCATGCCCGTGCGGCCGATCCGCCTGCTGGCTGCCGACCTCGGGGTGAACCCCAATACGGTGGCGTCGGCCTATCGGCTGCTGCGCGATCGGGCCGTCGTCGAGGCCGCCGGGCGGCGCGGCACCCGGGTGCGGAACCGGCCACCCGTGACGCCGCCGGAGCGGCCCGCGTTGGAGTTGCCCGCCGGTGTCCGCGACCTGTCCACCGGCCATCCCGACCCGAGCTTGCTTCCCCGGCTGGCCGGTCCCCTGCGGCGGGGGGCGATCGCGGCCGCCGGCAGCGGCTACGGCGACAGCGACATGTCGGCGCGGCTGGCCGCCGCCGCACGCGCGATCCTGAGCACCGACCGCATCCCGTCGGACCACCTAGCCGTCGCGCACGGCACCCTCGATGCCGTCGAGCGGGTGCTGCGGGCCTACCTGCGACCCGGGGACCGGGTCGCGGTCGAGGACCCGGCTTGGGCAAACCTCACCGACCTGCTCGCCGCCCTCGGCCTGATCGCCGAGCCGATCCGGGTCGATGACGAGGGGATGCTGGCCGAGCCATTGCAGCGCGCCCTGTCCTCCGGTGTACGGGGCGTCGTGGTGACGACCCGTGCCCAGGTGCCCACCGGCGCGGCGACCTCGGCACGCAGGGCGGCGGCGCTGCGCCGGGTGCTCGGCGCCCACCGTACGGTCCTGCTCATCGAGGATGACCACGCGGCAGGGGTGGCGGGCGTCCCGGCGCACCCGCTGGCCGCAGCAACCGCCACCTGGGCGCTCGTCCGGTCGGTCTCCAAGGCGTGGGGGCCCGACTTACGGCTCGCAATGCTCGCCGGCGACGCCACGACGATCGGCCGGTTCCGTGCCCACCAGTCGCTGGGGCCTGGATGGGTCAGCCACGCCGTGCAGGAGGCGGTTGCCCACCTGTGGCAGGATCCCGCTGCCATGGCCCGGGTAGCCGCAGCCGAGCGGACCTACGCCGCGCGCCGCGGCGGGCTGATCACCGCGCTGTCGCAACGCGGGGTGCCGGCGACCGGCCGGTCGGGGGTCAACGTGTGGGTGCCGGTGATCGACGAGACCACTGCCGTTGCAGCGCTGCTCGGCCAGGGCTGGGCGGTGGCGGCCGGCTCGCGGTTCCGCCTCGCCAGCCCGCCCGGCCTGCGGATCACCGTGGCGACACTCAAGACGCCCGAGGTGGGGCCGTTGGCAGACGCGGTTGCCCGGGCCGCCAGCCGCTCGCCGCGCGGCATCTGAGTCGGGCGTCGGGCTGGGCCGCCTGTTGCTTCTGCAGAGCGCCCGAGGGTGGGTCGGGTGGGCGAGGGGGTGTCCGGTTCAGCACATAGTTGCCAGGTGTCTCGGGACATAGTTGCCACCCCTACGAGAGGGGCGGTAGCTCATGTCGATGGCCCGGGTCGTGATCACAGCGGTCGTCGTTGAGGGCCGGTCAAAGAGCGAGGTCGCCCGCGACTACGGGCGCTCCCGGCTGTGGGTCCGGACGCTGGTCAACCGGTTCCTCACCGAAGGTGAGAGCGCCTTCCAACCCCGGTCTCGCCGGCCACATACCACCCCCGGGCGGGTGGTGACCGACGAGGGCGAGGAGCTGATCATCGGCCTTCGTAAGGAACTCGTCGAACAGGGCCTGGACGCGGGCGCCGAGACGATCCGCTGGCATTTGAGCGACCGCGGCCAGCCGGCCCCGTCGGTCGCGACGATCTGGCGGGTGCCGTCTCGCCGCGGCTTCGTCACCCCGCAGCCGCAGAAGCGTCCCCGGTCGTCCTGGTGACGGTTTCAAGCCGATCAGCTCAACGAATGCTGGCAAGCCGACGTCACCCACTGGCCGCTGGCCGGCGGCACCGACGCCGAGATCCTCGATGTCATCGACGACCACTCCCGGCTGCTGATCGGCTCCACCGCCCGGAAGGTCTTCACCTCCGGCGCCGTCGTCACCGACCTCACCACCGCCTTCACCTGCTACGCCAGGCCAGAGCGACTCCTCACCGATAACGGGGCGATCTTCACCGCCGCCTACCGCGGCCACGGCTGGGTCGCCCTCGAACGCGAATGCGTGGCCCTGGGCATCGCCCTGCGGCACTCCCGGCCCTACCACCCCCAGACCTGCGGGAAAGTGGAGCGGGTCCACCAGACCATCAAAAAGTGGCTCACCAGGCAGCCCACCCCAACCACCGTCGCTGAACTACAAGACCAGCTCGACGCATTCCGCGACTACTACAACCACCGGCGGCCGCACCGGGCCATCAACCGACGCACCCCCGCCGTCACCTACGCGGCGCTGCCTAAAGCCCTCCCCAGCCGGCAAGGCATCCGCGTCAGCGAACCCTTCCGAGTCCGCCGCGACCGGGTCGACACCGACGGGAAACTCACCCTCCGCCACAGCAGCCGGCTCCACCACATCGGCATCGGCCGCACCTGGGCCGGCACCAGCATTCTCATGCTCATCCGCGAGCTGAACATACGCATCATCACAGAAGACACCGGCGAACTCGTCCGCGAACTCGTCCTCGACCCCACTCGCGACTACCAAGCACAAGCCCGCTGAACCCGGTGGACACTATGTCCCGAGACAGGTGGCAACCATGTCTCGAGACATCACAGAGTGGGCGAGGGGGGACTTGAACCCCCACGTCCTTACGGACACACGGACC
This sequence comes from Pseudonocardiales bacterium, assembly GCA_040003795.1. Taxonomy (GTDB): domain Bacteria; phylum Actinomycetota; class Actinomycetes; order Mycobacteriales; family QHCA01; genus QHCA01. Next base: position 13,354 of record JBDUBV010000036.1, read on the forward strand.
TGAACCGTGCGCGTCTGCCATTCCGCCACTCGCCCGAGCAGCCGGACGAGATTAGCATGCAGGCCGCAAGGCAATGCCTCCTTACCGCCCCGATACCATCGGGGATCACAGTCGAGGAGGTTTGCCCAGTGGGGGTGCTGCAGCGCTTCGAGCGACGGCTCGAAGGCCTCGTCGAAGGCGCCTTCGCCCACGTGTTCAAGGGCGTGGTGGAGCCCGTCGAGGTGGCGACGGCCCTGCAGCGCGAGGCCGGGGACCACAAGGCCATCCTCGGCCAGGGCCGGGTGCTCGTACCCAACCGCTATGTCGTCGAGCTCGCCGCCACCGACCACGAACGGCTGGCCACCTATGCAGAGCCCCTCGCCCAGGAGCTCGCCATCATGGTCAGCGAGCATCTCAAGGAGATGGGCTGGACCACGTTCGGCAAGATCCGAGTCAAGCTGGAGCAGTCACCCAACCTGCACACCGGTGTCTTTCGGGTCAGCAGCTCCGTCGACGCCATCCAGACCGGCGCCATCCCCGTCGCACCCACCGGGGCCCGCCTGATCGACGGCGGCAGCAGACGCGACTTCCCGCTACGCCGCGGCATCACCGTGATCGGCCGCGGCGACGAGGCCGACATCCGGCTGCCCGACACGGGGGTCTCGCGCCGTCATGCCGAGGTGTCCTACGACGGGGACACCGCGGTCGTGCGTGACCTCGGCTCCACCAACGGCACCCTGATCAACGGGCAGCTGGTGGCCGAGCAGGTGCTGCGCTCCGGGGACCACATGCAGATGGGCTCCCTTGTCCTGATCTTCCGAGCGGATACCTGATGCCCGAGGTCGTTCTCGCAGTCACGCGGATCGGCTTTCTCGCGCTGCTCTGGGTCTTCGTGTTCGTGGCGGTCGGCGTGATCCGCAGCGACCTGTTCGGCACCCGCAAATCTCGCCAGCCACCGCCCGTCCGGCGGCCCGCGGCACCGCCCCCGCCACGGCCGGCCAAAGTCAGGCGCGGGCGTACCGCCAAGATGCTCGTCGTGACCGAAGGAACCCTGGCCGGTACGAAACTCAGCCTCGGCGACGCGCCGATCACGATCGGCCGCGCCAACGACTCGACCCTGGTGATCACCGACGACTACGCCAGCTCCCGGCATGCCCGCATCTGCCCGCGCAACGGGGAGTGGCTGGTCGAGGACATGGGCTCGACCAACGGCACCTACCTCGACCGGGCCAAGGTCGTCGGCCCCACCCCGGTGCCGATCGGCGCCCCCATCCGCATCGGCAAGACGGTGCTCGAGCTGCGCTCATGACCTTGATGCTGCGCTACGCCGCGCGCTCCGACGTCGGCCTGATCCGGGACAACAACCAGGATTCGGTCTACGCCGGGCCCCGGCTGCTGGCGGTCGCCGACGGAATGGGCGGGCACGCGGCCGGTGATGTCGCCAGCCGGGTGGTCATCAGCACCCTGTCGACGCTCGACGACGACGCCGTGGGCGGTGACATCCTCGACATGCTCCGCAAGGCCACCAGCGATGCCAACGAGATGCTGCGGGCCATGGTCGAGGGCGACAACGACCTCGACGGTATGGGTACGACGCTGACCGCGCTGCTGTTCGCGGGCAACCGCTTCGGCATGGTGCACGTCGGTGACTCCCGCGGCTACCTGTTGCGCAAGGGCGAGCTGAGCCAGATCACCCACGACGACACGTTCGTTCAATCTCTGGTCGACGACGGCAGGATCACGGCCGAGGAGGCCAGCACCCACCCCCAGCGCAACCTGATCCTGCGGGTGCTCACCGGCTCGGAGGTCGAGCCGCACTTCTCGGTACGCGAGGCAGTGGCCGGCGACCGCTATCTGCTGTGCAGCGACGGCCTGTCCGGTGTCGTCACGGACGAGACCATCGCCGAGGCGCTGCGCATCGAGGACCCGCAGGAGGCCGCCGACCGGCTGGTCGAGCTGGCCCTGCGCGGCGGCGCCCCGGACAACGTCACCTGCGTGGTCGCCGACGTGGTCAACGCCACCCTGGGGTCCGACGAGCCGGTGATGGGCGGCGCAGTCGCCGAGAACCAAGCCCAGCGGGCCCCGTCGGCCAACTCCGCGGCGGGCAGGGCCGCGCTGGCCCGGCCGGCCCGGCCGCAGCAGCCGGTCGAGCCCGTGCCGATCGTGCCGGACGACCGCCTGCGGCGCCGGCTGATCTGGGGCCTGAGCGGCCTTGCCGTGGTGATCGCGCTCGCCGCCGTCACCTGGGCCGGTTGGGCCTACATGCTGTCGCAGTACTACGTGGGCAGCACCCCCGACGGCGCCGTCGCGGTCTACCGCGGCGTGTCCGGGGGGGTGGCGGGGATCGACCTGCACCGGCTCGACCGCAAGAGCGGGATGCTGCTCAGCGACCTACAGCCAGCGGCACGCGGGCAACTGCACAGCGGCATCACGGCGACCAGCAGCCGCAACGCCGACCAGATCCTCGACCGGCTCCGTCACCAGCGACTGCCACCGTGCCCGACCCGGCCGACACCGGAGTCCACGCCAACGCCGACGCCCAAGCCGGCCGGCACGACCAAGGCGGCTGCCACTCCCAAGGTGAGCCCGGCGCCCTCACCCAAGCCCAGCCCGTCCCCCGCGCCGTCGCCGTCGCCGATATCCCGGCCGGGCATCGACTGCCGGCCGGCGCACTGATGACTGCCCCTCCTGCCCCTCGGCGCCGGACCAGACGCGGCTCGGAGCTGTTCCTGCTGATCTTCGCCGTCCTGCTCGCCGGCATGGTCTCCGTGGCGATCGAGGGCGCTCTCGGCGAGGGACTCACACCGGCCCCGCTGTGGTTCGCCGGAACCCTGGCACTGATGTTCGGCATCACCCATATCGCGATCCGCATCTTCGCGCCCTTTGCCGACCCGTTGTTGCTCCCCCTGGTCGCGCTGCTCAACGGTCTGGGTGTCGCCATGATCCACCGGCTCGACCTGGCCAGCACCGCGCCCAACCAGCGCTTCAAGGTGCACTTCCTCACGGGCAACGCCTCGCTGCAGCTGGCTTGGTCGGCGGTCGGCCTGGTGCTGCTCATCGCCGTACTGATCGTCGTGCGCGACCATCGCAGCCTGGCCCGCTACTCCTACACGCTGGGTCTGGTAGGGCTGGGGCTCCTGGCACTGCCCGCCGTCCTGCCGGCCTCGTTGTCAGAGGTCAACGGCGCGCGGATCTGGATTCGGCTGGCGGGTTTCTCGATCCAGCCCGGTGAGTTCGCCAAGATAGCCCTGATCGTGTTCTTCGCGTCCTACCTTGTGACCAAACGCGACGTGCTGTCCCTGGCCAGCAGGCGCATCGTCGGCATCGACTTCCCGCGGGGACGCGACCTCGGGCCGGTGCTCGTCGCCTGGCTGGCCAGCCTGCTGGTGCTGGTATTCGAGAAGGATCTGGGCTCGTCGCTGTTGTTCTTCGGCGTCTTCGTCGTGATGCTCTACGTTGCGACGCAGCGGACGTCGTGGCTGATCATCGGCCTGTTGTTGTTCGCCGGCGGGGCTTTCGTGGCGTGGACGCTGTTCGCCCATGTGCAGGACCGGGTCGCCATCTGGTTGCACCCCTTCAAGGACGCCGAGGGCAAGGGCTTCCAGATAGTGCAGGCGATGTACGGCCTGGCCACCGGCCGGTTGTTCGGTACCGGGCCAGGGTCGGGCCGGCCGGAGATCGTCCCCTACGCCAACAGCGACTTCATCGTCGCCACGCTCGGCGAAGAGCTGGGCCTGTTCGGACTGACCGCGATCCTGGTGATCTACCTGCTGATCGTCGGCCGCGGTCTGCGTACCTCTCTGGCAGTCCGTGACTCCTTCGGCAAGCTGCTGGCCGCAGGGCTGGCCTTCTCCGTCGCCTTACAGGTGTTCGTCGTCGTCGGCGGGGTGACCAAGCTGATTCCGCTGACCGGCCTGACCACCCCTTTCCTGTCCTACGGCGGGTCCTCGCTCGTGGCCAACTATGTCCTCGTCGGGGTGCTCCTGCGGATTTCCGATGCCGCCCGCCGCCCGCCGGCGAGTCAGCAGGCCGTCCAGCCCCTGCAGAACGCGCCGACGGAGATGGTCCGACTGTGAACGCTCCCGTCCGCAGAGTCTCGGTGGCCGTGCTCGTACTGTTCGCCCTACTGTTCGTCAACCTCAACTACGTGCAGTTCGTCCAGGCCGACAAGCTGCGCCGCAACGATGGCAACAAGCGGCTGCTGCTGCAGACCTATGACCGCCAGCGGGGCTCGATCGTCGTCGACGGCAAGGCCATCGCCGCCAGCATCGCCACCAACGACAAGCTGAAGTACCTCCGCACCTACCCCGGCGGGCCGATCTACGCCCACATCACCGGCTACTACTCGCTGGTCTACGGATCGTCGGCGATCGAGCACGCCGAGGACCCGGTGCTCACCGGCGACGACGACCGGTTGCTAGTGCGCCGGGTCAGCGACCTGATCACCACCGGGCGCACACCGCGCGGCGGCGATGTCGTGCTGACCCTCAACCCCGAGGCCCAGACGGCGGCAGCCAACATGCTGCGGGGCAGGCGAGGCTCGGTGGTGGCCATCGACCCGCGCAGCGGGGCGATCCTCACGATGGTGAGCAGCCCGACGTATGACCCCGGCCCGCTGGCCAGCCACGACGTGGCCAGGATCAAGGCGGCGTGGACACCGCTGGCCAACGACCCCAAGAAGCCGTTGCTCAACCGGGCGGTCCAGGAGACCTACTCGATCGGCTCGACGATGAAGGTCATCATCTCCACTGTCGCCCTGCAGAACGGCTACAGCCCGGACACCGAGATCCCCGCCCCTCGCACCTACACGCCTCCGCTGACCAGCGTGCCGCTGCCCAACTACGACGGCACGTCCTGCAGCGGCTCGGGCAAGCAGACCCTGGCCGACGCCCTGCGGGTGTCATGCAACACGGCCTTCGCCGGCCTCGGCGTCAAGCTGGGCGCGGACAAGATCAAGGCGCAGGCTGCACAGTTCGGGGTCGGCGACAAGCTCGACATCCCGATGCGGGTTGCGGTCAGCGACACGGGGGCGCTCGCTGACCCGCCGCAGATCGCCCAGTCCTCGATCGGCCAGCGCGACATACGGTTCACGCCGCTGCAGAACTGCATGGTGGCAGCGGCAGTTGCCAACAACGGCACACTCAACAAGCCTTACCTCATCCAAGAGCTCGATGCCCCCGGTTTGCAGCCCATCGAGCGGGCGACCCCCACCGTGCTGCACCGCCCTATGTCGCCCAGCGTGGCAAGCCAGCTGCAGGGGATGATGGTCGGCGTCATCGAGAACGGCACCGGCAAGCTGGCGAGGATCCCCGGCTATGTCGTCGGCGGCAAGACCGGCACGGCGCAGAACGCCGGGCCCGACCACGGCTGGTTCATCGGCTTTGCCGGCAAGGAGGGCCAGGCACCGCCCATCGCCATCGCCGTAGTCCTCGAGCAGGCCGGGCGTGGCGGGTCGCACGACGCATCACTGATCGCCGGCAAGGTGATGCAGGCCTACCTCGGCTCGCCGTCGGCCCACTGAGATGTTGCTCGCTCGCGAAGCAGGTGGGGGTGGGGGCCCCGGCACCGCCTACCTGGTGATGGAACTCGTCAACGGCGAGCCCCTCTCGACGGTGCTCGCACGTGTTGGCCGGTTGTCTACTGACCGCGCGCTCGACATCGTCAGCCAGGCAGCCGGCACCCTGCAGGCAGCTCACGACTCGGGCGTGGCCCGGCCGGTCGATGCCGCCCCGCTCACCACGACCGGCAGGGTGATGGGTACCGCCGCCCACCCGTCACCGGAGCAGGGCCAGCGGTTCATCGGCGCAACGGCCATGGCCCCAGTTGCCGATCTCGCCTGCGGCCGGGCGCCCACCACGTCGGCGGCCACCGTACGGATCGATGCCGGTGACTACCAGGGCGAGGGGTGCGACGAGGTGCTCGCTGCCCTCACCCAGCGGTGCTTGAGGGTCCGCGAGTCACCCACCGGAACCGGCGGGCGCCCGGGTACCGTCACAGAGGTATCCCCTGTCGGATCACTCCCGGCCAGGACCCTCGTCACGGTGACCGTCTTCCCGGCGCCGTCGGGAGCCCCCAAGACCGACCCCCAGAAGCAGAAGAAAAAGGGCTACTAGATGACCATGCCACGGCTTCTCGGGGGGCGGTACGAGATCGGCGAGACCCTTGGTCACGGCGGCATGGCCGAGGTGCACCTCGGGCGTGATACCCGGCTCGGCCGCGACGTCGCGATCAAGGTGCTGCGCCACGATCTCGCCCGGGACACCGGTTTTCAGGCACGTTTCCGCCGCGAGGCGCAGAACGCCGCCGCCCTTAATCATCCGTCCATCGTCGCGGTCTACGACACCGGTGAGGAGCCCGCCTCCGACGGCGTCGGCCTGCCGTACATCGTCATGGAGTACGTCGAGGGGCGCACCCTGCGGGAGGTCCTCGAGGCCGAGGGCAAGCTGATGCCAACCCGGGCGCTGGAGATCGCCGCCGACGTCTGCGCCGCCCTGGAGTTCAGCCACCGCAACGGCATAGTCCACCGCGACGTCAAACCGGCCAACGTCATGCTCTCCCCCAACGGCCAGGTCAAGGTCATGGACTTCGGCATCGCCCGGGCGGTGACGCAAGGTTCGGCGACCATGACGCAAACCTCGGCGGTGATCGGCACGGCGCAGTACCTCTCGCCGGAGCAGGCCCGCGGCGAGACGGTCGACAGCCGCTCCGACATCTA
>JBDUBV010000165.1:0-5850 GCA_040003795.1 Pseudonocardiales bacterium
ACCCCGCCGTGTGGCTGATGGGCGAGCACGCCAAGGGCGAGGTGCTCTCGATCGCCTTCGCCGGCAACGGCCAGCACCAGGACGCCGGCGCCAAGATGGTGCACTGCGCGCCCAACACCTCCTCCACCATCGTGTCCAAGTCGGTGGCCCGCGGCGGTGGCCGTACCTCCTATCGCGGCCTGGTGCAGATCCAGGAGGGGGCGCACGGCTCCCGATCGACGGTGAAGTGCGACGCGTTGCTGGTGGACCAGATCAGCCGGTCCGACACCTACCCGTACGTCGACGTCCGCGAGGACGACGTGTCGATGGGCCATGAAGCGACCGTGTCAAAGATCGGCGAGGACCAGCTGTTCTACCTGATGAGCCGCGGCATGACCGAGGACGAGGCCATGGCGATGGTGGTCCGCGGGTTCGTGGAGCCGATCGCCCGTGAGTTGCCGATGGAGTACGCCCTCGAGCTCAACCGGCTGATCGAGCTGCAGATGGAAGGAGCCGTCGGCTGACGATGCCTGGATCCTCTTCGGCTGACCCAGCCACGAGCCTCGCGGGCGAGGTGCTCGGCTCCACTACCGGCTTCACCACGGGCGACGCCCCCGGTGCGGTGCCCGGTGCCCACTCACACGGCGGCCCGGCGCGGCCACCCGGTGACGCACGGCCGGAGCGCCGAACGTCGCGCAATCCCGACGACTTCCCGGCGCCGGACGGCCGCGAGGAGGACTGGCGGTTCACCCCGCTGGCCCGCCTGCTCCCACTGCTCGAGGCGTTCAGCCCCGAGGGCAAGGTGGTGGTCGACGTCCGCTCGCCGGCCGAGGTCGACATCGCCTACGCCGAGCGCACCGACCCCCTGGTGGGCAGCGTGCTCACACCAGCCGACCGGGTCAGCGCGCTGGCAATGGCCAACGTCGAGCAGGCGCTGGTCGTGTCCGTCCCGGCCAACACGGTGGCCTCGTTGCCTACGTTCCTCACCGTCCGCGGCGAGCCCGGCACTGCCTACTTCCATCTGGTCGTCGATGTCGCCCAGGGCGGCGAGGCCGTCGTGGTGCTCGACCACGTCGGGACGACGACGCTGTCCGCCAACGCGGAGTTCCGGGTGGGCGATGCGGCCAGGCTGACCGTCGTCAGCCTGCAGGACTGGGACCCCGACGCCGTCCATGTGGAGGCGCAGGCCGCGCTGGTCGGCCGCGATGCGCACTTCAGGCACATCGTGGTCAGCCTGGGCGGTGATCTGGTGCGGATCGCGCCGACTGTGCGCTTTGCCGGTCCCGGCGGCGACGCCGAGCTGCTCGGCCTCTACTACGCCGACGCCGGCCAGCATCTCGAGCATCGGCTGTTCGTCGACCACAGCGCGCCGCACTGCCGTAGCCGGGTCACCTACAAGGGAGCCCTGCAGGGCGAGGGCGCGCACACCGTCTGGATCGGCGACGTGCTGATCCGGCCGGCCGGCGAGCAGACCGACACCTACGAGCTCAACCGCAACCTGGTGCTCACCGACGGGGCTCGCGCCGACTCGGTGCCCAACCTGGAGATCGAGACCGGTGAGGTCACCGGGGCCGGGCATGCCTCGGCGACCGGGCGCTTCGACGACCAGCAACTGTTCTACCTGCAGTCCCGCGGCATCCCCGCAGATGAGGCGCGCCGGTTGGTGGTGCGTGGCTTCTTCGCGCAGGTCGTCGCGCAGATCGGGATCCCCGAGGTGGAGGAGCGCCTGCTGGTCGCGATCGAGGACGAGTTGGGTCGGGTGAGCGCATGAGCGACTTCGTGCGGGCCTGCCGATTCGACGAGGTGGCCGAGGCCGGCACCCACCGCGTCGAGATCGATGGCGTCCCGGTCTGCATCGTCAAGGCCGACGGCGGTGACGTCTACGCGATAAACGACGTCTGCTCACACGCCGACGTGTCCCTGTCCGAGGGAGACGTCGAGGACACCACCATCGAGTGCTGGCTGCACGGCTCGCGCTTCGACCTCACCACCGGGCGGCCCACCGGCCTGCCGGCGACCCAGCCCGTTCCGGTCTATCCCACCAAGATCGACGGCGACGAGATCCTCGTCCGCCTGAAGGAGAGTTGAGCTGTTGTCCACTCTGGAGATACACGATCTGCACGTCAGCATCGCCGGTGACGCCGGTGCTCAGACGCTGGGGATCGAGATCCTCAAGGGCGTCGACCTCACCGTCAGGGCGGGGGAGACGCACGCGATCATGGGACCCAACGGCTCCGGCAAGTCGACGCTGGCCTATTCCATCGCCGGGCATCCGAAGTACACGGTCACCAGCGGCGAGATCCTGCTCGACGGTGCCGATGTGCTCTCGATGACGGTGGATGAACGTGCCCGGGCCGGGCTGTTCCTCGCCATGCAGTACCCCGTGGAGGTCCCCGGCGTCTCGGTCGCCAACTTCCTGCGTACGGCCCTGACTGCCGTACGCGGAGAGCCGCCGAAGCTGCGTACCTTTGTCAAGGAACTCGACACCGCGATGGCCGCGCTCGACATGGACAAGGAGTTCAAGGCCCGCAACGTCAACGAGGGCTTCTCCGGCGGGGAGAAGAAGCGGCACGAGATCCTGCAACTCGAGCTGCTCAAGCCCAAGATCGCCGTACTGGACGAGACCGACTCCGGCCTGGACATCGACGCGCTCAAGGTGGTCGCCGAGGGCGTCAACCGGGTCCGAGCGACGGGCACGACAGGCGTCCTGCTGATCACCCACTACACCCGCATCCTGCGCTACATCGCGCCGGAGTTCGTCCACGTCTTCATCGACGGCCGCATCGTCGAGGAGGGCGGCCCGGAGCTGGCCGAGCGCCTGGAGGCGAAGGGCTACGAGCAGGTGACCAGGGCGTCATGACCGGCACCGCAATTGACCTCGAGCGGGCCCGCAAGGACTTCCCGATCCTGGACCGTACGGTCCGCGACGGCCGCCCGCTGGTCTATCTCGACAGCGCCAACACCTCGCAGAAGCCGCACCAGGTGATCGACGCCATCTCGGAGTTCTACGAGCAGCACAACGCCAACATTCACCGGGCCTCCCACCAACTAGGCGAGGAGGCGACCGAGGCCTACGAGGGTGCCCGGATCACGGTTGCCGGTTTTCTCGGGGCATGCGACGAGACCGAGGTGATCTTCACCAAGAACGTCTCCGAGGCCATCAACCTGGTGGCCTACAGCATGGGCAACGCCTCAGTGGACAGCGCCTCCGTCGGCGGCGGCGCGGAGCGGTTCCGGCTTGCGCCGGGCGACGAGATCGTCATCACCGAGATGGAGCACCACTCCAACATCGTCCCGTGGCAACTGCTGTGCCAGCGGACCGGCGCCACCCTGCGCTGGTTCGGGGTCACCGATGACGGCCGGCTCGACCTGTCCGGCATCGACGATCTGATCACCGAGCGGACCAAGCTGGTGTCCCTGGTGCACCAGTCCAACGTCCTCGGTACGGTCAACCCGGTGCGACTGGTCGCCGACCGGGCACACGCCGCCGGCGCGCTGGTCCTGGTCGACGCCGCCCAGTCGGTCCCGCACCTGCCGGTTTCCGTTTCGGAACTCGGCGCGGACTTCCTCGGCTTCACCTCCCACAAGATCTGCGGGCCGACCGGCATCGGTGTGCTGTGGGCGCGCAGGGAACTCCTCGACGCCATGCCGCCGTTCCTCGGCGGCGGCGAGATGATCGAGACGGTGGCGATGGAGGGCTCGACCTTCGCGCCGCCGCCGCACAAGTTCGAGGCAGGCACGATGCCGATCGCGCAGGCGGTCGGCCTGGACGCCGCCATCCGCTACGTCAGCGACATCGGCCTGGACGCTATCCGGGCGCATGAACGCGAGCTGCTGGCCTACGCCTTGGAGGGCTTCGCCGGCCTCGCCGGGGTGCAGATCCTCGGTCCCACCGACCTGACCGACCGCGGGGCTACCATCGCCTTCCTCGTCGACGGCGTGCACCCGCACGACGTCAGCCAGGTGCTTGACGCCCACGGCATAGCGGTCCGGGCCGGGCATCACTGCGCCCGCCCGCTGCACCTGCGCTTCGGGGTGCCCGCCAGCACCCGGGCGTCGTTCTACCTCTACAACACCACCGACGAGGTAGACGCGCTGATCCGCGGCATCGACCAAGCGAAGAGGTTCTTCGCCTGATGCAGCTGGAATCGATGTACCAGGACATCATCCTGGACCACTACAAGCACCCTCACCACAAGGGCCTGCGCGACCCCTACGACGCCGAGGTGCACCACGTCAACCCGACCTGCGGTGACGAGGTGACCCTGCGGGTCAAGTTGGCGCCCAGCGCCGACGGGCCGGTGGTGGCCGACGTGTCCTACGACGGCATGGGCTGCTCGATCTCGCAGGCCTCCACCTCCGTGCTCACCGATCTGGTGATCGGCAAGGGCGTCCAGGAAGCGATGCGGGTGCAGCAGGAGTTCCTCACCCTCATGCAGAGCAGGGGCGAGGGCGAGCCGGACGACGAGGTCCTCGAGGACGCGGTGGCCTTTGTCGGCGTATCCCGCTACCCGGCCCGGATCAAGTGCGCGTTGCTCGGATGGATGGCATGGAAGGACGCGACCGTGCAGGCCGCCGGCGAAGGGTTGAGCAGATGAGCGAACCATCAGTGGTCAAGGCCCCGCTCGACGATGTCGAGGAGGCCATGCGCGACGTGGTCGATCCGGAGCTGGGCATCAACGTGGTCGACCTCGGGCTGGTCTACGGCCTGCACGTGGACGACGACAACGTGGCAACGATCGACATGACGCTGACTTCGGCGGCCTGCCCGTTGACCGACGTGATCGAGGACCAGACCCGGTCGGCGCTGACCGGCGGCCCCGGCGGCGGGCTGGTCAAGGACTTCAAGATCAACTGGGTGTGGATGCCCCCGTGGGGGCCGGACAAGATCACCGACGACGGCCGCGAGCAGTTGCGCACCTTGGGCTTCAACGTCTGACCGGTGCGCAAGATGCCCGACCCTTGTCAGGGCTCGGTGTACTCCGGGGTCCCGGCACATCGTGACCCGGTACGCCTCCGACGGCACCGTCAACTGCGTTGCCGAACTGCTCGTAGCCGCCCATCATCGTCGGGTCAGGAACGGTCGAGGGGTCCTTACCCGCTCGGGATGAGCCACCAGCCACTCGAGTTGCGCCATTCCGGCGTCGTATCCCACCGCCGTCCACCGGGTTGACGTCGGTGCTGAGCGGCACGTCGGCGGGTGCGTAGACCTGCGGCTAGGTGTAGACCTCCACCGGCGTGTAGTCCTGAGGCGCCGAGTATTCCTCGGGGGGCGCGGAGATCTCAGGGGTGGAGCACCCGCATACGTCGCACATGGCGTCCTCCTTCTGCCGGCATCACGGCTTGCCAGAAGCGACGCTAGTCACGCGCCGGGCCGCGCCATCCCCGGATACCGCCATCTTGATGGTCACGTGAGGCTGGGATCCTGGTCATGACGCACTACAGCGTGTCGCCGGGCTTATACCGGCCCCCTGAAGGTGTCGCACCGGGCAGCGGCGCCGCTGCGGTATCCCACCAGGAACCACTTCTGCCGCTGCGCGGAAGACCCGTGAGTCCACGACTCCGGGTTGACGTGGCCTTGAAACTCCTTCTGGATCCGGTCGTCGCCGACGGCCGAGGCGGCGTCCAGCCCGTCGGCGATGTCGGCGTCGGTCAACTGGGTGAAGAAGCCAGTAGCCACCGCGTGGTCGGCCCACACCCCCGCGTAGCAGTCTGCCTGCAACTCCAGGCGCACGGAACCGCTTTGCGGGCCGGTCCGGTCGCCGCCGGTGCTGGCCGTGGTGCCGAGCAGGTCCTGGATGTGGTGGCCGTACTCATGGGCGATGACGTAGGCCTCGGCGAACGGCCCACCGCGGGCGCCGAACTTCGAGC
>JBDUBV010000166.1:0-5803 GCA_040003795.1 Pseudonocardiales bacterium
GAAGATGATGAACGCACCGACGAACAGTGCCACGGCGGCGAAGACGAGGAGGAAGGTGCTGATGAAGCCGATGAAAGACCTGACGTCGGCGGCCTGCTCGTCGGCAAGCGCCTTGCCGGTGACCGCCTCGGTGTGCGCAGGCAGGATGTGTGTCACGCGACCGCGCAATGCCTCGACGCTCACCCCGGACGCTGCGGCTACGTCGATCTCGGTGTAACCGGCGGGGACCTCGAGCACCGCGCGCGCCGTCGGCAGGTCGAACGCGATGGTCGTCTCGCCGCCCAGCGACGACTTGCCGCCGGGGTAGGCGAATACGCCGGCGATCCGGTAGTTCCGCGCCGGCTGCGCTGTCAGGATCGGTGCGCGGTCGCCGACCCGGTAGCCGCCCCTGCTCGCCATGAACGCGCTGATCGCGATCTCGTCAGGTCCTCGTGGCGCTCGGCCGCTGACCAGGTGCGCGCTGTTGAGCCGGGCCGACGCTACCCAGTTGAGCCCCATCTGCGGCGGCCCTTGGCCGCCGATCGCCTTGCCGTCGGTTCCCACGAGCACCGCACTGCCCAGGACGGTGCCCTGTGCCTCCAGCACGCCGTCGACCGTGCGGGCCGCGGCCAGGGTCGCCGCTGGCACTGTCTGCCGCGGCGCCTCCTGGCCGGACTGGTCGCCGCCCTGGAACGTGTGCGTGCCGCGGATCGCCACGGCGACGTTCTGGTTGACCGTCGAGAACAGCGTGTCGAAGGTTCTGCCCAGCGTGTCGGTGAGTACGAGGGCGCCGGTGGCGAAGGAGACCCCGAGCACGATCGCGACGGCGGCCAGCAGAAGGCGCAGCTTGCGGGCGAACAGGCTGCGGAAGGTTGCTCGCAGCATCAGGCACCGGCCGTGGGGTCAAAGGCGTCGAGCCGCTTCATGCGGTCGAGGACTTTGGCGGCGGTCGGCTCGGCCATCTCGTCCACGATCGTGCCGTCGCCGAGGAAGACCACCCGGTCGGCGTAGGAAGCCGCCACCGGGTCGTGGGTCACCATCACCACCGTCTGACCCAGGTCCCGCACCGAGTCGCCCAGGAAGGACAGGACCTGCGCGCCGCTGCGAGAGTCGAGGTTGCCGGTCGGCTCGTCGGCGAACACCACTGCCGGACGCGACAGCAGGGCGCGGGCGCAGGCGACCCGCTGCTGCTGGCCGCCGGAGAGCTCGCTCGGCCGGTGGCCGAGACGGTCTCGCAGCCCGATGGTGTCGATAACCGTGTCGAACCACTCGGGATCGGCCTTGCGGCCGGCGATGTCCAGCGGCAGGCAAATGTTCTCCTCCGCCGTCAGGGTCGGGAGCAGGTTGAACTGCTGGAAGACGAAGCCGACCCGGTCGCGACGCAACAGCGTGAGCGCCTTGTCCTTGAGTTTGGTGATCTCGACGTCGGCGATCCAGACGTCGCCGGATGTGACGTTGTCCAGGCCGGCCAGACAGTGCATCAGGGTGGACTTGCCGGAACCGGACGGCCCCATGATCGCGCTGAACGCTCCGGCCGGGAACTGCGCCGTCACATGGTCCAGCGCAACGACCATGGTGTCTCCGGTGCCGTAGACCTTGGTCAGGTCAACCGCGCGCGTGGCGTACTCGGTCCCGTGCAGGGTGCTCACAGAGGTCATGGCCGAACGCTAGGGGGCACACCGGCCGCGATCATCGTCCGCCCGAACAATTCACGACTACTCCACCGGACGTACGCCTACCTCAGTCGTCTGCCACCGGTGAGACGTCCGCGGCAGCGTCGACTGGGATGTCGGCGGCCGGGGCGAGCTCGGGGAACGGTGGCGGTGAGCCGCCGAAGGCCGGGCAGCGGCTCTTGTGCTGGCACCAGTCGCACAGCCGGCCGGGACTGGGCCGGAAATCGCGGGCCTGCGTGGCTCGGGCTATCGCTGCCCACAGCGCCTCCAGCGTGCGCTCGAAGCGGGCCAGCTCGGCCTCGTCGGGGACATAGGTCAGCATGTCCCGGTCGCCTAGATAGAGCAGCCGCAGCTGACGGGGCACCACTCCACGGGTGCGCCAGATGACCAGCGCGTAGAACTTCAGCTGGAACAGCGCTTTGCCCTCGAACGCCTCCCGCGGAGCCGCGCCGGTCTTGTAGTCCACGACCCGGATCTCACCGGTCGGTGCGACGTCGAGCCGGTCGACATACCCCCGCAGGCGCAGGCCCGACGGCAGCAGCACCTCGACTAGCTGCTCCCGCTCGGCAGGCTCCAGGCGGGTGGGGTCCTCCAAGCCGAAATACGCCGCGAGCAGGGGGCGCGCTGACTCGAGCCAGGGGGCCAGGCCGTCGCCGCCGGTGAACATTGCGGCCACCTCAGGCTCCGCCCCTGCAAGCCGCTGCCACTCCGGTGCCACGAGCGCCTCGGCAACGGCAAGGGTGCGCTCGAGCGCGGGAAGGTCGAAGAGCCGGTCCAGGACCGAGTGCACAAGGGTGCCGCGGACCGCCACCGGGCTGGGCAGCTCTGGAAGGCGGTCGATGGAGCGGAAGCGGTAGAGCAGTGGGCAGGCCTTGAAGTCACTGGCGCGTGACGGCGACAACGATCCGGCCACCGCGGCCGGCAGGTCGACGACTGCGCTACTCATGCCAGCGACCATAAACGAAGGGTGTGACAGAACACCGGCGCCGCGCCCGTCCGACGACGCCGCGCCGGCCGAGCTGCACAGCGCCGGCTCAACTGCCCCGCCGTAGCATCGGGGGGTGCCCGAGCCCTCCCTGCCGACCAGGCGCCTGGCCGGCACCGGCCTGCCGTTGGGCCGCGTGCTCGGCGTCCCCGTCTTCGTCTCACCCAGCGTCGCCTTGCTGGTGCTGTTCATCGCGCTGACCTACGCCCGTCCGGGGGCAGGTGCCGACGCGGCTTCAGCAGGTGGCTTCGCCGTGGGCGTCAGCTTCGCCCTGCTCCTGCTGCTGTCGGTGTTCCTGCACGAGCTGGGGCATTGTGTGGTCAGCCAGGCCGTCGGTGTGCCGGTGCGTTCGATCACCCTGTTCCTGCTGGGGGGCGTCACGCAGAGCGACGGCGAGACCCGCGACCCGACGCGCTCGTTGCTCATCACCTTCGCCGGCCCGCTGGTCTCCCTGCTCCTGGGAGCGGCCAGCGCTCTCGCCGCAGAGGCCTTCGGGCGGCGCGGCCTCGGCGGTGAGCTGTTGGGGCAGCTGGCCTGGGTCAACCTGGTCGTCGCCGTGTTCAACATGCTCCCCGGCCTGCCGCTTGACGGCGGCCAGCTGGTGCGGGCCGGCATCTGGCGGCGCACCGGCAACCGGTCGAAGGCCACCCGGGTGGCCGGCTGGTGCGGTCGGGCGGTGGCCGGCCTCGTCCTGGCGTCGGGATTCCTGCTCACCCTCGCCGATCCGCACCGCGGGTACTTCGACATGTTCTGGCTGGGCCTGGTGGCCGCTTTCATCTGGGTCGGCGCGACGCAGGCCATGCGCAACTCGGTGGTCCTCGACCGGCTGCCCTACCTGCAGGCCGGCTCGATGGCCCGCCCCGCTGTCGCCGTCCGCGCCGACCTGCCGCTGGCCGAGGCGCTGCGCCGCCTGACCGAGCAGCGGGCCGGCGGCATCGTGGTGGTCGACGGGGCCGGCCGGCCGGATGCCGTGGTCAACGAGGACGCCGTCTCGTCCACCCCGGAGCAGCGCCGCCCGTGGGTCACGGTCGCGACGGTCGCCCGGTCGGTAGCCGACGGGCTCACCCTGCAGGCCGACCTGCGCGGCAACGACGTCCTGACGGCACTGCAGGCGCACCCGGCCACGGAGTACGTCGTGGTGGACTCCCAGGGATTCCTGGTGGGGGTGCTGGCCGCGGCCGATCTTGCCCGGGTGCTCTCCCCGGCAGGCGCCCGGTGAGCGACGCCCGCCGGACCGGCAGCTTCGAGGCCGGCGACAGGGTGCAGTTGACCGATCCCAAGGGACGGCTGCACACGGTCGTACTGGAGCCCGGGAAGCTGTTCCACACCCACCGCGGCGGTGTCGCCCACGACGACCTCATCGGGCGGCCGGAGGGTGTCGTTGTGACCGCGACCAGCGGCACTGCCTACCTGGCCCTGCGGCCGCTGCTGTCGGACTACGTGCTGTCGATGCCGCGTGGGGCGCAGGTCGTCTATCCCAAGGACGCCGCCCAGATCGTGCACATGGGCGACATCTTCCCCGGTGCCCACGTGCTGGAGGCCGGCGCCGGGTCGGGGGCGTTGACCTGCTCGTTGCTGCGCGCTGTCGGGGCCCTCGGGAGGGTGACCTCCTACGAACGCCGGCCCGAGTTCGCCGACGTGGCGCGCACCAACGTCGAGCGGTTCTTCGGCGGCCCGCATCCGGCATGGGACCTGGTCGTCGGCGACGTCGCCGATGCCGACGAACGCGACGTCGACCGGGTGGTCCTCGACCTGCTCGCCCCCTGGGAGTTGCTCGAGCCGGTCGCCGCGGCGCTGCGGCCCGGCGGCGTACTGATCGGCTACGTCGCGACGACTACGCAACTGTCCCGGCTGGTCGAGGCGCTCCGGGAGCACGGCAGCTTCACCGAGCCGGCCGCATGGGAGTCGCTGGTGCGGCCCTGGCACGTGGTCGGGCTGGCGGTCCGGCCCGATCACCGGATGGTCGGGCACACCGCCTTCCTCGTCAGCAGTCGCCGGCTTAGCGACGGGGTGGCCGTGCCGCACCGCCAGCGACGGCCGGCGAAGACCACCGAGGTTCCGTGAGACGTGTGCACCCCTAAACCGGCCGCGGCGGTGGCTGCCGGCGCGAACTCTCGCGGGTAGGGTTAGACCATGAGGGGAGGTGGGTGACGATGAAGGGTCAGGGCGACGCAGAGAGCCGCGCCTCGGGCTTCGAGAAGCAGGCCCATGACCTCGGCACCCAGGTCGCCTTCCTCGAGGAGGAAGTGGCGGTCCTGCGCCGCAGACTGACCGATTCGCCGCGGCACCTGCGCGTCCTCGAGGAGCGGCTGACCGAGGCGCAGAACAGCATTTCCGGCCTGTCCGGGCAGAACGACCGGCTGGTGGCCACCCTCAAGGAGGCCCGCGAGCAGATCATCGCGCTCAAGGAGGAGGTCGACCGGCTGGCGCAGCCCCCGAGCGGGTTCGGTGTCTTCCTCGGCCGCCACGACGACGGCACGATCGATGTCTTCACCGGTGGCCGCAAGCTGCGCGTCACGGTGTCTCCCTCCGTCGACGTCGATGCGCTCCGGCGTGGGCAGGAGGTCATGCTCAACGAGGCCCTCAACGTCGTCCGGGCGCTGGAGTTCGAGCGGGCGGGCGACGTCGTGATGCTCAAGGAGATCCTCGAGGGGGGCGACCGCGCGCTGGTCATCTCCCATGCCGACGAGGAGCGCATCGTGCACCTGGCCGAGGTGCTGCTCGACCAGCCCTTGCGCATCGGCGACTCCCTGCTGATCGAGTCGCGCTCGGCCTACGCCTACGAGCGGATCCCCAAGTCCGAGGTCGAGGAACTCGTCCTGGAAGAAGTGCCCGACATCGACTACCAGTCGATCGGTGGCCTGACCAACCAGATCGAGCAGATCCGCGACGCGGTGGAGCTGCCGTTCCTGCACGCCGACCTGTTCAGGGAACACAAGCTGCGCCCACCGAAGGGAGTGCTGCTCTACGGCCCGCCCGGCTGCGGCAAGACCCTCATCGCGAAGGCGGTCGCCAACTCCCTCGCCAAGAAGATTGCCAGCCAGTCAGGCAACACATCGGGCGAGGGCACCAAGTCCTACTTCCTCAACATCAAGGGCCCGGAGCTGCTCAACAAGTACGTGGGCGAGACGGAGCGGCACATCCGGCTGGTCTTCCAGCGGGCGCG
>JBDUBV010000167.1:0-5777 GCA_040003795.1 Pseudonocardiales bacterium
AGAAGATCTTCGACGGCCTACTCCAGCGACTCGACAACGAGGCCACATGATCAGGTTGACACGATCACCCGCACAACTACAACAACACCCGCCCGCACCGGGCCCTCGGCCGACGGACCCCCGCGCAGGCCTACCGCGGCCCCGACCCTCGACCCAAGGCAAGCCCCGCCAGCCCGGCTAGAACACTAGCCACTGCTGCACCAGGCGAGACAAGATCGACACCAGCGGCATCGTCACCCTCCGGCACAACAGCCGCCTGCACCACCTGGGCGTCGGCCGCGGCAACGCCGGCACCAAAGTGCTGATCCTCGTCAAGGACCTCCACGTCCGGATCATCACCCAAGACGGCGAACTACCTCGCGAACTCGTCCTCGACCCCGACCAAGGACTACCAGAAACAGCCCACACCGTGAACGATGTCGCGAGACACCTGTGAACGGTGTCCCGCGACATCACACAGCGGTGCCCCCGGCAGGATTCGAACCTGCGCCCCCGCCTCCGGAGGGCGGTGCTCTATCCCCTGAGCTACGGGGGCCGGGGAGGCTCCGAGCCTAGCAGTCAGTGGTCCGCCTTCCGTGGCATGCTGCGGGCGTGACGGAGCGCAAACCACGGGTTCTGGTGGTCGACGACGATCAGGTCATCCGCCAACTGATCGGGATCAACCTCGAGCTCGAAGGCTTCGAGGTGCACATGGCTGCCGACGGTGAAGAAGCGTTGCGCCTGGTGGTCGACGTGGCCCCCGATGTCGTCGTCCTCGACGTGATGATGCCCCGGCTCGACGGCCTCGAGGTTGCGCGCCGGTTGCGCCAGGACCCGCGTACCCGGGACCTGCGCCTGGTCCTCGTCTCGGCCCGGGCTCAGGCGGTCGACCTGCAGCGCGGCGAGGACAGTGGAGTCGACGCCTACATCACCAAGCCGTTCGAGCCTGACGAGCTGGTAGCGGTGGTTCGCCGGCTCGCACGGGCCTGACTATCCCGGCGCCGTCTTCAGATTCGTGCCGGTCTTGGCCACGCCACCCGAGCAGGCGCCGCCCGGCTCGGGGGCCCCCTTGTTGCTCAGGTCGTTGATGAAGGTGTCGATCCGCTTGTCCGAGGCCGACTTGATCTTCAGCTGGTAGCCCCAGGCCTGCAGCGAGATGGGTGAGGACAGCCCGGGGTACGGGCTCATCAGCATGTACGGCTTGCTCTTGACCTTGGCCGCCAGCTTGGAGATCTCGGCCTTCGGCAGGCCGGGGCGGTAGGTGAGCCAGACCGCCCCGTGCTCGAGGGAGTGCACGGCATGCTCGTTGGCGATCTGCGCCGGATAGACATCGCCCATGCAGTTCTGCCAGATGGCGCTGTGATCGCCACCGACCGGCGGCGACTGGGGGTACTTGACATGTGTGGCGAGGTGCTTGCGCCCGAACTTCGTCTTGTGGAAGTCGGAGACGCCGGAGATCCGGCTGGCCGGCGGCTTCTTCGCGTCGTTGATCTGTTTGACGGAATAGCCGATCACCGCCACGGCGAACAACGCGATGGCCAGGCCGATCGCGATGAGCCCCCAGGGCAGGCCGGGCTTGATCGGCGCGACGGCCGACTTGCCGCGCGGCCGGTTGCCCTTGCCACCCGATCCGGACCTGATCGGGCCCTTGGTCGCGGGCTTGCTGCCGGCCTTGGCCGCCGGGGGCATGCCAGCCTTGGGGGCCGGGCGGGCGGCCGCCTTGGCCCCGGCCTTCGCGGGTGGCTTCTTGCTCGACGGGGCGCTGCCCCTGGTGGACGTCATCGGTGCCCTTGCGTTAGAGGTGCTGAGGGCCTGCGCACGGCGGGCCAGAGGGTCTGGTCCCAGAGTAACGGCGTGAGTGCAGACGGCGTGCCACGATAGCCTGCCTGCGTGACACCGGACGATCTGGCGGCGATGATTCGCGCTGCCGTGCGTGCCTGCGTCGAGAGTGGCGATCTGGCGATCACCGTGCCCGAGCGGGTCACGGTGGAGCGGCCGAAGGTCCGCGGCCACGGGGACTATGCCACCAACGTCGCGCTGCAACTTGCCAAAGGCGCCAGCCGGCCGCCGCGCGAGGTTGCCGAGCTGATCGCCGCGCGATTGAGGGACCACCCGGAGGTGGGTGCCGTGGAGGTGGCCGGCCCGGGGTTCCTCAACATTACGCTGGCCGGTGACGCGCTGGGCGGCATCGCCCGTACCGTGGTAAGCGCAGGGCGGGACTACGGCAGCAGCAAGGTGCTGGCCGGCCAGCGGCTCAACCTGGAGTTCGTCTCCGCCAATCCGACCGGGCCGATCCACCTCGGGCACACCCGGTGGGCCGCCGTGGGCGACGCGCTGGGCCGGTTGCTGTCGGCGAGCGGCGCGGATGTGAGCCGGGAGTTCTACGTCAACGACGCGGGAGCCCAGATCGCACGGTTCGCGGCGTCCCTCTATGCCGCGGCGATCGGCGCGCCGATGCCACCGGCCGGGTACGGCGGGAACTACATCGCCGAGGTTGCCGCACAGGTCGTCGCGCTGCACCCGGACGTCGTCGAGCGCCCCGCGGCGGAGGCGGTCGAAACCTTTCGGCGGGAAGGCGTCCCGCTGATGCTCGAGGACATCAAGCGCGCGCTGGTCGGCTTCGGCGTGGTCTTCGACGTCTACTTCAGCGAGAAGGAGCTGCACGACAAGGGCGAGCTGGACGCCGCTCTCAAGCGCTTGCGGGACCAGGGCCACGTCTACCAGGCCGACGGGGCGGTCTGGCTCCGCAGCACCGACTTCGGTGACGACAAGGACCGCCCGCTGGTCAAGTCCAACGGCGAGTGGACCTACATCGCCGCAGACGCCGCCTACTACCTCGACAAGCGCGAGCGCGGCTTCGACAAGGTCGTGATCATGCTCGGCGCCGACCATCACGGCTACCAGGGCCGCTATCGCGCCATGGCGGCCGCGTACGGCGACGACCCCGACCAGACCCTGGAGATCCTGATCGGCCAGATGGTCACGCTCACCCGGGATGGTGTGCCGGTACGGATGAGCAAGCGGGCCGGCACCATCGTCGCCTTGGAAGACCTGGTCGAGGCGATCGGCGTCGACGCCGCCCGCTACGCGCTGTCCCGTTCCTCGACCGACTCCCAGCTCGACATCGATATCGACGTGTGGACCAGGGCGACCAACGACAACCCCGTCTTCTATGTGCAGTACGCCCATGCCCGCATCGCCTCGCTGCTCCGCAACGCCACCGAACTCGGGCTGCACCGCGACCCCGAAGCCGATCTCGGCCTGCTGCAGAGCCAACCCGAGACCGATCTGCTGCGGGCGCTGGGGGAGTTACCCCGGGTCGTGGCGGCCGCGGCGGAGCTTCGTGCACCGCACCGGGTGGCCCGCTACCTCGAGGAGCTTGCCGGGGTCTACCACCGCTTCTACGACAGTTCCCGCGTGCTCCCCTACGGTGAGGACCCCGCCGGGCCGCTCACCTTCGCCCGGCTCGAGCTGGTCGAGGCGACTCGCGTCGTACTGGCCAACGGACTCGCCCTGCTGGGCGTGAGCGCCCCGGAGCGCATGTGACGTATGCGCTGCAAGCTCCCATCGTTGCGGTCACCGTCTATCCCGGCCAGGCCAGGATCACCCGCACGGGCCGCATCACCGTCGCGCCCGGGCGAGAGCGTGTGGTGCTCGGCGGGCTGCCGCTGGGCCTGCGCGCCGACTCGGTGCGGGTCAGCGGCCGAGGAGCAGCGACTGTCCTCGGCGTCGACGTCGTCGCCGACCGCCACCCGAGCTCACCAGAGCCGGTCATCCGCGAGCTCGAGGAGCGTCAGCGGGCGCTGCAGGCCCGGCTCGACGAGCTCGTCGACGCCGACTCGGTGCAGTCCACCCGTGCAGAGCTGCTCAACCGGCTTGCCCATCGCTCCGGCGCTGCGTTCGCCCGCGCACTGGCCGTGGGCACGGCCGACCCGAGCCGGGTCACCACCGTCGGTGTTGCGGTCGGCGATCAGCTCACTGCGGTGCTGGCGCAACGCCGGGCCCTTGCCGAACAACGACGCGTGGTTCAGGAGGAGCACGACGAGGTCACCCGCGCGCTGTACTCCCGCGTGGAACAGCAGGCCCCCGACCGCACCGCGATCGCGGCCGAGCTGCAGGTGACCGGCGACAGCGATCCAGAGGTGGAGCTCGACGTCTCCTATGTCGTCGACAACGCGCGCTGGGCGTCGCGCTACGACGTGCGCCTGATCGACGACCGGCTGATGCTGACCTGGTTCGGCCTGGTCACCCAGAGCACCGGTGAGGACTGGCCGGAGTGCGACCTGCGCCTGTCCACCGCACGGCAAGCCGGCGCGGTCACCGTGCCCGAGCTGGAGCCGTGGTTCCTCGACATCCGCCGCCCCCAGCCCGTCGTGCCGCAGTACGACGCAGCGCAACCGGGCGGACCCATCCGTCACCGCCCCGCCCCGATGGCGGCGGCCGCGCTGCCCATGGAGAACGCCGTCGCATCGGTCGAGCACGGCGTCGCGGCCGCGACCTACCGCCCCGGCCAGGCGGTCGCCGTGCCCTCCGACGGCACCGCGCACCGCACGACGCTCACCGTTGTGGAGCTACCGGCCCGCCTGGACCATGTGGCCGTCCCGGTCCGCGGCCCGGAGGTCTACCTGCGGGCGACCGTCACCAACACCTCCGAGCACGCCCTGCGCCCGGGACCGGCCGCAATCTTCCACGGCAACCAGTTCGCCGGCACGACCATGCTGGACCCGTGGGCTCCCGGCGAGGAGGTCGTTCTCGCGCTCGGCATCGACGACCGGGTTCGCGTGGAGCGCGAGCTGGTGCGCAGGTCGGCCGGCAAGGCCGTGATCGGCGGGACCCGCCGGCAGGAGGCTGAGTACACGATCGAGGTCGCCAACTTTGCGGCCGCCGTGGTACGGCTCACGGTCATCGACCAGCTGCCGGTGTCGCGGAACGAGGCGATCGTCGTGCGCGACGTGCGGCTCAATCCGCAGCCCGCCGAGGTGAGTGATCTTGGTGAGGTGACCTGGCGGCTGGAGCTGGCACCCGCTGCCAAGGCGAGCATCACGATGGGGTTCAGGGTCGACATCGGCAAGGGCGCCGACGTGGCGGGCTGGCGCGAATAGGCGTTACCCCGGCCGGCGGCCCTGCCGCGATAGCCTTGCCAGGTGAGCGCACCGGAGCCGATGTGAGCTCGCACCCGGCCGGGCCGCGGCACGCCGACATGCTGCGCAACGCCCCAGCCTGGCCCGCGGCCGACGATCTCAACGCCCTCTATCCGGCCGTCTGGCCGCGTTCGGCGGTGCGGATCGACGGGGTGCTCACGATCGGGGGCATGGACGTCCGCGACCTGGCCGCCGTCCACGGCACGCCGGCCTTCGTGCTCGACGAGGGGGACTTCCGGTCGCGCTGCTCCGACTACCGGGCGGCATTCGGCGACACCGCAGACGTCTACTACGCCGGCAAGGCATTCTTGTGCACCCAGGTCGCGCGCTGGATCGACGAGGAGGACCTCGGGCTCGACGTCTGCTCCGGCGGCGAGCTGGCAATCGCCTTGCGGGCCGGCTTCCCACCTGGGCGCATCGCCTTTCACGGCAGCAACAAGAGCTTCGCCGAGCTGGCAGCCGCGGTCGCCGCCGGCGTCGGGCGGGTGGTGCTCGACTCGTACGAGGAGATTGCCCGGCTGGCAGCGGAGGCCACCCGCCGGGGCCGGCGCGTCAAGGTCCTCGTCCGCGCCACGGTCGGCGTCGAGGCGCACACCCACGAGTACATCGCCACCGCGCACGAGGACCAGAAGTTCGGGTTCTCGATGGCCTCGGGTG
>JBDUBV010000037.1:0-19435 GCA_040003795.1 Pseudonocardiales bacterium
CCAGCCGGCCCGGCTCGAAGGCGTCGTAGGAGTTGACGGTGTCGCAGAAGCCGTCGCCCTCGGTGACAAGTACGGTCGCCTTCCAGCCGAAAAGTCCGCCGAGAGCCACGGCGAGCAGCAGCACCACCAGGGCGACGTGGAAGAGCAGGTTGCCGGTTTCCCTGAGGTAGCCCTTCTCGGCCGAGAGCGCGATAGCCCCGCTGTCCTCGACCCGCTGCTCGACCCGCCAACGGCCACGGCGCAGTCCTCCATGGACAGAGACTGCCGCAGCCGCCACCGTCTCGCCGGTGTCGTAGGTCGCCGAACGCGGCAGCCGCTCCAGGTTGCGCGGGGTGACCGGCGGCCGGCGGCCCAACGCCCGAGCATGCATCGGCACCCGAGCCGACAGGCAGCCGATCAGGGAGACGAACAGCAGCAGGTAGATACCGGCGAACCACGGGGCGGCATAGACGTCGAACAGCGACAACCGGTCCAGCACCGGGGCGAGGGCGGGATGCCGGGCGAAGTAGTCGTCGACCTTGATCTGGTTGAGGCCGCGTTGCGGCAGCACCGATCCGGGCACCGCGGCGACGGCGAACAGGAACAGCAACAGCAACGCGGTGCGCATGCTGGTGAGCTGCCGCCAAGCCCGCAGGAGTGCCGCGAGCGGCCCCGGCCGCGCGGTGGCGGCGGACAGAACAGGGGCCGTGGACAGCCGGGCGCCGGGGTCGTCAGCACCGTGATCGAGGAGGGTCACGTCACACCGCCGGGGTGAAGCCGGCGACCCAATCGCGCAGGGTGATGGTCACGTCGTTCCAGATCCCGGTCAGCAGCAGGACGCCGAGCACCACGAGCATCGCCCCGCCGAAACGCGTCACCCAGCGGGCATGCCGCCGCACGACGTCGAGGCCGCCGAGCGCCCAGCGCAGGCCCAGGCCGAATGCGATGAACGGCAACCCGAGACCCAGGCAGTACGCCGCCGACAGCAGGGCACCGCGGCCGGCGCTGGCCGAGGCATAGGCGAGCCCCTGCACGGCGCCGAGGGTCGGGCCTACGCACGGTGTCCAGCCGACCCCGAAGACCACCCCAAGCAGTGGCGCGCCGGCCAGCCCCGAAGCCGGCAGGCGGCGAGGGCGGACCTCGCGGTCAAGACCTGGGACCAGCCCCAGAAAGGCCAGGCCCAAGACGATGATCACCGCCCCGACCACCCGCTCGATCGCCGACTGGTGGACCGCAAGCAACCGGCCGAGGCCGCCGAAGGCCGCCCCGTAGGCGATGAAGACCGCGGTGAAGCCAAGCACGAACAGTGCGCTGCCCGCCAGCATCCGGCCGCGGCCCCGGCGACCACTGGTCGCGTCGTCGAGATCGGAGCCGGACAGGCCGGTGACGTAGGACACGTAGCCCGGCACCAGCGGCAGCACGCACGGGGACAGGAAGCTGACCAGCCCCGCGAGGACGGCGACGGCGACGGCGGCCAGCAGTGGTCCGCTCGTCACCGTGCCGGCGAACCCCCCCGCGGCCCCACTGCCGACGCTCACTGTCCCTCCGCGGCGATTCGGCGCACGATCGGCAGGAGGTCCTCGGCCCGCATCGACTTGAGGATCACCACGGCCACCCGGCCCGAGCGGTCGACGACGAGGGTGGCGGGTACGGAGTTCGGCGGGGTGTTGCGGAACTGCAGGGCAACCCGGCCGAGGCGGTCGTACAGGCTGGGATAGCTGATCGCGAACGTCTTCTCGAACGCCTGCGCGGAGGCCTTCTGGTCCTTGACGTCGACGCCGACGAAGGCCACCCCGCTGGCCCGGGTCTGCTGGTAGACCGACTCGAGGTCGCCGGCCTCGGCCCGGCACGGGGCACACCAGGAGCCCCAGAAGTTGACGACGGCCACCGTGCCGCGCAGGTCGCGCAGATCGAAGTGCCGGCCGTCGAGCAGGGTGCCGCTCACGGCCGGCGGTCGGCCACGGGCGCCATGGGACGCGACGTGAACGGTGCCGTCACCGGCCACGAAGCGGTTGCCCGAGCCCGCGCCCTGGTCGACGGCGTCCGTGCCGGTGCTGCACCCGGCCGCGAGCATGAGTAGGCAGGCCAGCGCCGCCACGGCCCTCATGCGCCGGCCACCTTCCTGGCGATCGCTGCCGTGACCAGGTGGGCGGCCGGCTCGGTGTAGCCGACGCCGGTGATCTCCTCGTCGTCGAAGGTGAACGACGTCAGGCTGGCCAACGCGCACTGCCGGCGGCGCGGGTCGTGCCACAGCCGCCGGCCCTCGACGCGGCGGCGCAGCACCCAGATCGGCAATTGGTGGCTGACGCACACCGCCTCGTGCCCCTCGGCGACGTCGCGGGCGGTGTGCATCGCCGCCATCATCCGGTCGGCGATCTGCTCGTAGGGCTCCCCCCACGACGGGGTGAACGGGTTACGCAGCTTGGGCCAGACCGACGGCCGGCGCAGCACCCCGTCGCCGACGCCGAACCGCCGGCCCTCGAAGAAGTTACCGGCCTCGATCAGCCGGTCGTCGGTGTGCACGTCCAGGCCGAACCGCTCCGCCAAGGGCGTGGCGGTCTCCTGCGCGCGGTCGAGCGGGCTGGCCACCACGTAGGTCACGTCGTGGCCGGCCAGGGAGTCGGCGGCGGCGGTTGCCATGGCCCGGCCGGCGGCGGAGAGCAGGAAGCCGGGCAGGCGGCCGTAGAGGATGCCGCCCGGGTTGTGCACCTCACCGTGGCGCAGCAGATGGACGATGGTACCGCTCACCGCGGCCCCCCGGCGGCGGCGGCAGCTCGCGCGGCCGACGGCAGCGCCGCGGCGACCCGCTCCAGGGCACGCGCATCGTGGGCAGCGGAGAGGAACCACGCCTCGTAGGCACTCGGTGGGAGGTAGACCCCCTGGGCCAGCATCTCGTGGAAGAAGGCGGCGTACGCGGCGGTGTCCTGGCCCTGGGCACCGGCGAAGTCCCGCACGGCCGACGCGGTGAAGAACACGCTGAACAGGCTGCCGGCCGCCTGCACCCGGTGCGGCACGCCGGCCTCGACCAGGGCCCGGCCGGCCTCCTCGGCCAGCCAGCCGGCGGCCTTGTCGACGGTGGCGTAGACCTCTTGGGTGCAGGCCTGCAGGGTGGCCAACCCCGCTGCTGTAGCCAGCGGGTTACCGGACAGGGTGCCGGCCTGATAGACCGGCCCGGCCGGGGCCAGGTGCGCCATCACATCGGCCCGCCCGCCGAACGCCGCCGCGGGCAACCCCCCGCCCATCACCTTGCCGAAGGTGAACAGGTCGGCTGCGACGCCCTCGATGCCGTACCACCCGGCAGCCCCGGCCCGGAACCCGGTGAGCACCTCGTCGGTGATCAGCAGCGCGCCGTGGGCCGTGCAGACTTCCCGCAGGGCCGCGTTGAAGCCTGGTGAGGGTGGCACCACCCCCATGTTGCACGGCACCGCCTCGGTGATCAGGCAGGCGATGGCGTCGGGGTGCGCGGCAAAGGCCTGCCGCACGGCGTCGATGTCGTTGTACGGGAGGACGATCGTGTCCGCTGCGCTCGCCCCGGTCACCCCCGGGGTGTCCGGCAGGCCGAACGTCACCACGCCGGACCCGGCGCTTGCCAGCAGCGCGTCCACATGACCGTGGTAGCACCCCGCGAACTTCGCCACCTTGGTCCGGCCGGTGAAACCGCGGGCCAGGCGGAGGGCGCTCATCGTTGCCTCGGTGCCGGAATTGACCAGGCGGACCTGCTCGACGGGTGCGACCAGCGCGACGATCCACTCGGCCAAGGCCACCTCGGCCTCGGTCGGCGCGCCGTAGGAAGTCCCCCGCCCGGCGGCCTCCCGCAGGGCCGCGACCACCACCGGATGAGCGTGGCCCAGGATCAGCGGGCCCCAGGAGCACACCAGGTCGACGTACTCCCGGCCGTCGGCGTCGAGGAGGTAGGGCCCGTGACCGCTGACCATGAAGCGGGGCGTCCCGCCGACCGCCCGGAAGGCCCGCACCGGTGAATTGACCCCGCCGGGGATGACGGCACCGGCGCGGGCGAACAGCACTGCCGAGCCGGGGGCTTCGGCGGGGTATCTCACGGCAACCAGGCTAGGCCAGCCGGCGCGCGACCTCGGCGGCCCAGTAGGTCACCACGATGTCCGCCCCGGCCCGCCGGATCGACGTCAGGGTCTCCGCGACGACCCGGTCGCGGTCGACCCAGCCCCGAGCCGCAGCCGCCTCGACCATCGCGTACTCCCCGCTGACCTGGTAGGCCGCCACCGGCACGTCGACGGCATCGGCCACCCGCCGGACGACATCGAGATAGGACATCGCCGGCTTGACCATCACCGCGTCAGCGCCCTCGGCGATGTCCAGCAGCACCTCCCGCAGCGCCTCATCGCCGTTGGCCGGGTCCATCTGATAGCCCGCGCGGTCGCCGAATCGCGGGGCGCACTCGGCCGCCTCGCGGAAGGGGCCGTAGAAGGCCGAGGCGTACTTCGCGGAGTAAGCCAGGATCGCCACCTGCGCGAACCCGGCACCGTCGAGGGCGGCCCGGACCGCCGCGACCTGGCCGTCCATCATGCCGCTGGGCGCCACCACCTGCGCGCCGGCTGCGGCCTGGGCCACCGCGACGGCGGCGTAGCGCTCGAGTGTCGCGTCGTTGTCGACCGCTCCGGCGGCGGTCAGGATGCCGCAGTGCCCGTGGTCGGTGTACTCGTCCAGGCACAAGTCGCTCATCACCACCGTCGAATCGCCCAGGTCGATCGCCAGGTCACGCAACGCGACCTGCACCACCCCGCCGGTGTCGTCGGCCGCTGAACCTCGCGCGTCCTTGGCAGCGGGGATGCCGAAAAGCAAGAGCCCCCCGACCCCCGCCTCGGCTGCCTCGTGCGCGGCCTTGCGCAGGGAGTCGCGAGTGTGCTGCACCACGCCGGGCATCGACGGGATCGGCGCCGGGTCAGCCATGCCCTCCTTGACGAACAGCGGCAGCACCAGGTCGGCTGCGGCCACCCGGGTCTGGGCGGCCAACTGGCGCAGCGCGGGAGTGCGCCGCAGCCGCCGCGGACGAACGGCCGGGAAACCGGTCACTTGGCGGCCTTGGGCTTGCTCCTTGCCTTGGCACTGCGCGACGGCGGCGCCACCCCGTCGGTCTCCTTCAGGTGGCGTACGTGCGCCGCGAGCGCCTCGACCAGGGCCGGCACGCTGGCCGTCTCGGGCTGGACGTCGACCGACAACCCCATCTCACGGGCCGTCTCGGCGGTCTTGGGCCCGATGCAGGCCACGACGGTGCGGGGATGCGGCTTGCCGGCGATCCCGACCAGGTTGCGCACGGTGCTCGAAGAGGTGAACAGCACCGCGTCGAACCCGCCGGTCTTGATCGCGTCGCGGGTGCGTGCCGCGGGCGGCGCCGCCCGTACGGTGCGGTAGGCCGTCACGTCGTCGACCTCCCAGCCCCGCTCGATCAGCCCGGCGGCCAAGGTCTCGGTGGCGATGTCGGCCCGCGGCAGGAACACCCGGTCGATCGGGTCGAGCACGTCGTCGTACGGCGGGAAGTCAGCCAGCAGCCCGACAGAGGACTGCTCCCCGCCGGGCACCAGCTCCGGCTGGATGCCGAAGGCGCGCACGGCGTCGGCTGTGGCCTCGCCGACACAGGCGATCTTGACACCGGCGAAGGCCCGGGCGTCGAGGCCGAACTCCGCGAACTTCTCCCACACCGCCCGGACGGCGTTGGTTGAGGTGAAGACGATCCACTCGTAGCGGCCGGTCACCAGGCCCTTGACGGCCCGTTCCATCTGGGCCGGGGTGCGCGGCGGCTCGACGGCGATCGTCGCCACCTCAACGGGCACGGCGCCGTAGACACGCAATTGCGCCGACATTGCGCCGGCCTGCTCCCTGGTGCGCGGGACGAGGACCTTCCAGCTGTAGAGCGCCCGGCTCTCCCACCACGACAGCCGGCCGCGCAGCGCGACACCGCCGCCGACCATCACCACGAGGGGGCCCGGCAGGTGACCGGCGTCTGACTCGAGCGACTCCAGCGTCGTGTCGATGGTCTCCTGCTCGTCGGTGGCTCCGGCAGCGGTCACGGCGACCGCTGTCGAGTCGGCGCGGCCGTGCTCCTGCAGCCCGGCGGAGATCTTGCCCAGGTGCGCCGCAGTCGCGGTCAGCACCAGGGTGCCGGCGGCCGCTGCCAGCGCGCTCCAGTCGGCCTCGCCCTCGCTGACGTCGACGACTGTGCGATTGGGGCCGACGGGGATGCCAGCGTAGGCCGGCACCGCGGTGTCGGCCGGGAGGCCCGGGACGATCTCGAACGGCACGGCGGTACGGGCCACCGCCTTGAGCTCGGCGAGCGCCCCGTCGGAGATGAAGGGGTCCCCGCCGACCAGTCGCACCACGACACCACCTGAGCGGGCCGCGGACAGCAGCAGCTTGGCCACGTCACCGGCTTGGCCCTCCGCGCTGCTGATCTCGGCTCCCGCAGCGGCGAGGGCGATCACCTCGGCGGGCACCGATGCGTCATGGACGACGTAGCCTGCCGAGCCCAGCACCTCGGCTGCCCGCCGGGTCAGCAGGCCCGGGTCGCCGGGGCCCGTGCCGATGAAGGCGATCCGGCCGGTCGTCTTACGTGCGCTCATCAGTGACTCCCATGAGGTGTTTGGCACCGGCGTCGAGAAGGTCAGCGGCAAGCCGCCGACCGATGGCGTCAGCTTCAACGATCAGCCCAGTGGCGGAGAGCCGCGCGGCATCGGAGCCGTCGAGCGCGGTCACCGAGCCACGGAGATACATTTCAGTGTCCTGTTCAGACTCGCCGATGGCAATTTCGGCCAGTGCGGCGACAGGTGCGGTGCAGCCGGCCTCGAGCGCGGCCAACAGCGCCCGTTCGGCCGTGACGGCCGCCCGGGACCCGGCATCCTCGAGCGGCGCGAGCAGTGCGGTGAGCTCGACATCGTCGACCCGGCATTCGACCGCCAGGGCCCCCTGAGCCGGCGCCGGTAGCATCTGGATCGGGTCCAGGACCTCGGTCACCTCCGCCAGCCGGCCCAACCGGGCCAGACCCGCCCGGGCCAGGACAACTGCGTCGAACTCCCCTTCGGCCACCTTGCGCAGCCTGGTGTCGACATTGCCCCTGATCGGTACGACCTCGAGGCCCAGACCCAGCGAGCGCAGCTGAGCGATGCGGCGCGGTGCGCCGGTGCCGACCCGCGCGCCGGTGCGAAGCTCGCCGAGCGTGGCACCGTCGCGGGCGACCAAGACGTCGCGAGGATCCTCCCGGCGCGGCACCGCCGCCACGACCAGCCCGGCTGCCGGTGCCGTCGGCAGGTCCTTGTAGGAGTGCACCGCGAGGTCGATCTCGCCGGCCAGGAGCCGGTCGCGCAGGGCGGAGACGAACACGCCGGTGCCGCCGAGGGCCGAGACCGCGGTGGAGGCGTCGTCGCCGACCGTGGGCACCTCGACCAGCTCGACGTCGGCACCGATCGCCTCGGCAACGGCGCGGGCCTGAGCCAGTGCCAGGGCACTGCCCCGGGTGCCCAGGCGCAGCGTGCGGCCGGCGGTCATGACAGATCCTCCTCGACCGTCATCAGTGCCTGGGTCACAGCGGCGGTGGCAGCAGGGTCGAGCTCGAAGAGCTCCCGCAAGGCGTGAGCGTAGGTCTCGCCGCCGGGGGTGGTCGCGAGCTCCTTGACACGTACGGTCGGCGCGTGCAGCAGGGTCGCCACCACCCGGCGGACCGTCAGCTCGACCTCGACCCGCGCGGCGGCGTCGAGCTCCGGCAGGCGGCCGGCCAGGCGGGTCAGCTCGGCGTCGACCACGGCAGCGGCCCGCGAGCGCAGAGCCGTGACGGTGGGAGCTACAGCCAGGGAGCGCCGGGTGGCGAGGAACGCCCCCAGCTCCGCGGCGACGATCGCGACGGCCCGCTCGACGTCCGCGGTGCCGCCCCCGGTGGCCAGAATTCGCCGCAGGTGCTCGAGGTCGATGAGGGTCACCCCGTCGCAGTCGGCGGCCTGAGGGTCGATGTCGCGGGGCAGGGCCAGGTCGAGGGCCAACAGCGGCGCGCCCTCACGCACCTTCATCGCGCGTTCGACGACATCGGCCGGGATCACGACCCCGGCCGCCGCGGTTGCTGAGACGACGATGTCCACCCCCGCGAGGATGTCTTCGACCGCGTCGAGGGACACCGACCGGCCCTGTACGGTGCCGGCCAGCGCGGCGCCACGCTCCGGTGTGCGGTTGGCGACGACCAGGTCGCCGACCCCTGCCCGCTGCAGCATGGTCGCGACCAGGCCCGCGGTCGCCCCGGCGCCGCAGACGAGCACGGTGCGACCGGCCAGCCCCCCGGACAACCTGCCGGCCTCGGCCAGCCCCACCGCGACCAGCGAGGTGCCGGCCGGGTCGATCCCGGTCTCGGTGTGCACCCGCTTGCCCACCCGCAGCGCCGACTGGCTCAGCTCGTGCAGCTCGCGCCCGGCGGTGCCGGCCTGCTGCGCCGCGGCGTAGGTGTTGCGGAGCTGGCCGAGGATCTGCGCCTCGCCGACCGCCATCGAGTCCAGGCCGGCGGCCACGGTGAACAGGTGCTGCACCGCGGCATCCCCGTAGTGCACGTACAGGTGGCCGCCGAGCGTGCTGAGGTCAGCGCCGGCCCGCGCCGCGAGCAGGTCGGAGAGATGCTTGACCCCGCTGTGGAACTTGCCCACCTCGGCGTAGAGCTCCACCCGGTTGCAGGTCGACAGCACCATCGCCTCGGACACGTCGGGGCCGGCCAGCAGCGCGCCCAACACCTCGGGGAGGTCGGCAGCGGCCACGGCGGTGCTCTCCAGGAGCGGCACCGGCGCGCTGCGATAGGACAGGCCTACCACCAGCAGGCTCATGGCCCCACCGCCTGGCCGTACTCGCGGTCGCCCGCGTCACCCGGGGACATCCGCGCGGGCAGGCCGGTCAGTGCGGCCTTGCGGCGCTCGTGGAAGGACAGGATCTGCAACTCGATGGACAGGTCGACCTTGCGCACGTCGACGTTGTCGGGGACCGATAGCACGCAGGGGGCGAAGTTGAGGATGCTGGTGACGCCGACCTCGACCAGCCGGTCGCACACGTCCTGGGCGGCGGAGGCAGGCGTGGCGATGACCCCGATCGACACCCCGTCCGCGGCGACCACCTCGGGCAGCTCATCGATGTGTCGCACGACCATGCCGTGCAGCTGCTCCCCCACCCGGGCCGGGTCGGCGTCGAGGAGGGCGGCGATGCGGAAGCCGCGGGAGGCGAAACCGCCGTACCCGGCCAGGGCGTGACCGAGGTTGCCGACCCCGATCAGGGCGACCGACCACCGCTGGGTCAGTCCGAGCGCCTGGGAGATCGACTCCACCAGCACCGCCACGTCGTAGCCCACGCCCCGCGTGCCGTAGGACCCGAGATGGGACAGGTCCTTGCGCAGCTTCGCGGAGTTGACCCCGGCGGAGACCGCCAACTCGTCGGAGGAGACGGTCGCCTGCCCAGCGTCGGCCAGGGCATTGAGCGCTCGCAGGTAGACAGGTAGGCGGGCCACCGTCGCATCCGATATGTCCCGGTTGCGGCCGCGGGCCTCGGCTGCGGCGCGCTGGTCAGACACGACTCCTACGGTAGCCGCTTGTGAACGTTGGCACAAAGTCGATCACGGAGGCCTATCCCGGCGGACCCGCGCCGCGGCGCCGGGACGGACTCGCCAGGGCGGCCCGGAGCCGCCCCTCGTCGACCCGCCAGCAGTCGTGCCGCCGGCCGTCGACCAGGATCACCGGCACCTCCTCGGCGTGCTCCGCCATCAGCTCGGCATCAGCTGTGATGTCGCGCTCCTCCCACGCCACCCCCAGCTCGGCGGCGATGCGCGCGACGTCGGCGCAGGCCTGCTCGCACAGGTGGCAGCCGCGGGTGGCCAGCACGGTGACACGGGGGACGGGTGGCATCTCGGTCAGCCGGCGGGCGAGCGCAGCTGTCCCTTGCGTACCTTGCCGATGACCGTGTGCGGCAGATCGGTGACGAAGTCCACCAGGGTCGGGCACTTGAACCGGGCGAGGGACTTCTCGCAGTGCGCCATCACCGCCTCCTGGGTCAGCAGGGCCTCCGGCTCGGGCAGGATCACCGCCTTGACCGCCTCGCCGGTCATCGGGTCGGGCACGGCGATCACCGCGGCCTCGGCGATTCCCGGGTGGGACAGCAGGACGAGCTCCACCTCCCGGGGATAGACGTTGAAGCCGCTGACCAGGATCAGCTCCGTACGGCGGTCGACCAGGTGCAGGTCGCCGTCGGTGTCGGCGAAGGCGATGTCGCCGGTGGCCCACCAACCGTCCGGCCCAGGACCGTCGGCACCGTCCGGCCAGTAGCCGGAGAACAGGTTGGCCCCACGTACGACGATCTCGCCGTGGTCGTCCTCGTCGACATCGTCGCCGTCCTCGTCGACCAGCCGCACCTCGACGTCGGGGATGGGCCGGCCGATGGAGTCCGGTTTCGGCACGTCGCTCATCAGCGTCGAGGTGAGCACCGGAGCGGTCTCGGTCAGCCCGTAGCCCTCGAACACCTGCAGGCCGGTGCGCTCTGCGATCTGCCGCAGCACCGCCCCAGGCAGCGGCGCCGATCCGGACAGGGCCAGCCGGACGCTGCGCAAGCCGTCGGCCACGTCGGGCCGGGTCGACCAGGCCACGTACATCGGCGGTGCCCCGAGCAGGCTGGTGACCTCGTGCCGGGCGATCAGCGCCAGGGTCTCCTGCGCGTCGAACCGCTCGACCAGCAGACCGGTCGCCCCGTGATAGGCCAGCATGCCGAGGCCGGGGTTGAGCCCGTAGATATGGAACAGCGGGAGTACGAGAAGCAGAACGTCGTCGTGGCCCAGGACGGTTGGCTCGATGCGGGAGACCTGCTCGAGGTTGGCGAGCAGTGCCCGGTGCGAGAGCATCGCCCCCTTGGGCGCCCCGCTGGTGCCGCTGGTGTAGATCAGTACGGCCAGGTCTTCCCCGCCCCCCACATCGCGCACCGAGGCGCCGGGCACACCGGCGAGCAGGTCGTCGAAGTGCGGCAGGGCGTCACCGGGCCGGGCCTCCTCCGCGACGACGATGTGCTCGAGGTCGGGCAGCGTGTCCTGTGCTGCCCGGGCGAGGTCCGCCCCAGCTTCGGAGGTGATCAGCACGCGGGCGCCTGAGTCGGCCAGCACCTGCTGGCACTCCCGGCCGGTGTAGCCGGTGTTCAGCGGCACCGATACCAGCCCGGCCCGCAGCGTGCCGAAATAGCCGACCGCGAAATACGGCGTGTTGCCCAGCTGGAGAGCTATTCGGTCGCCGCGCTGCGCACCCAGGGCGAGCAGGGCGGCTGCGGCCCGGTCGACCCGCGCGTCGAGCTCTGCCCAGCTGATCCGCCCGGAGCGTACGAGCAGGGCAGGCCCGCCGGGCCGCGAGCGGGCGGCCGTACGTACCAGGGCGGCAAGGTTGTCCGCCAAGCTCCCGACCTCCCACGCTTCCGCCGGCGCACGTCATTGTGGCACAGCGCCGCGGTCGGGCCGGTGATCGTCGCCCGGGTGCCGCCTTGGCGTTCGGCACGCGATCCCGGCTGTCTCCCCGTACGATCCCCCATAGTCACCAGACAGAGTTGAGGAGCCCGCTCGTGCCGTCCCGCGCCCCTTCGCGCCAGGCGTCGCCGGTTCAGCAATGAGCGGATCCGCCCTGCCCCCACTGGCTGCCCCTTCGCTCGCCGAGGGGTGTGCCGCTCTGCGTGCCAGCATCGGCGTCTTGCTGCGCGCCGAGCCGGTCTCGAAGCCCACACCCTCCGGCGCCCGCGCCCGGCCGCGGCCCGTCCCCACGCCGGGCCCCGGCAGGGCGCGCAGGAAGCCACCGGAGCAAGGCCCCGGCGACGTGTGGGCCGTCGTCGAGCGGGCCCAAGCCGGTGACGCGGAGGCCTTCGGCCAGCTCTACGACCGCTACGTCAACCTGGTGTTCCGCTACATCCACTTTCGGGTGGGCTCGCGGGCCCAGGCCGAGGACCTCACCAGCGAGACCTTCACCCGGGCCCTGCGCCGCATCTGCAGCGTCTCCTGGCAGGGCCGTGACTTCGGCGCCTGGCTGGTGACCATCGCCCGCAACCTGATCGCCGACCACTACAAGTCCTCGCGCTACCGGCTGGAGATCTCCACAGCCGACATGATCGAGGCCGACCAGCCCCAGGAAGGGCCGGAGAACGACGTTCTCGACGCCATGACCACAGCCACCCTGCTCGAGGCAGTCAAGAAGCTCAACGCCGAGCAGCAGGAGTGCATCGTGCTGCGCTTCCTGCAGGGAATGTCCGTCACCGAGACGGGCCAGGCCATGGGCAAGAACGACGGGGCGATCAAGGCGCTGCAGTACCGCGCGGTCCGTAGCCTCGGCCGCCTGCTGCCGAGTGGATTCCTCCGATGAGGGTAACCACCCTGCCCCGGCGACCGTTGTCTCCCATGACGGCTGTAGCAGAACAGCTCAGGGGTGGGGGGTGCGACGCGTGATCCCCGGGACCCTGGTCCGCCGCCGCGCCGAGCGCTTCGCTGCCCAGTTGGACGTCTCCGCCGACACCAGCGGCACCGGCGACACCGGCGGCTCCGGGGGCACCGCCACCTTGTTGGGCGTGGCCAACGCCCTGCGGCAGGTCCCGGTCAACGGTGACATCGACCCGGTGTTCCGTGACCGGCTGCGGGGCCGCCTGCTGGCGGTCGCCGCGGTGTCCCCCTCCACCAAGTCCACTGCTGACTCGCCTCGGCCGGCAGCGAACACCCGGCCGCGACGGTCTCCGCGGGGGGCCGGGCTGGCCGGCATCGTGCTGTCCATTCTCGCCACGTGCGGTGTCGTCGTGGCCAGCGCGAGCGCTGTGCCAGGCAGCCCGCTGTACGGCATCAAGCACGCCACCGAGTCAGCTCAGCTCGCGGTGGCGGGCAGCGACACCCTCCGAGGCAAGCTGTATCTGGGCTTCGCGCGCACCCGGATGGCTGAGGCGAAGCAGGTGCGCACGGACCAGCCGCGCCTCATCAGCACCCTCGACGCGATGGACGCCGCGACCCAGCACGGCGCCAGGTTGCTCACCGCGGCCGCGATGGCCGACCAGGACCGCTCGCCCCTGGACGCGATCGACGCCTTCGTCGGCCGTCAGCGCGCCGCGATGACCGCCCTGCTGCCCGGCCTCAGCGATGCCGCGTCACACGCTCGCGCGGCCCGATCGCTGGCGCTGCTCGACCGGCTGCAGGCGCGGTCCGGCGCCCTGCGCGCCAGCCTGGCCTGCCCGGCACCTCAGTTCTCGGCCGCCGACGACCTCGGCCCGGTGCCAGGCGCGTGCGTTGCTTCGGGCTCCCGTCCTGGCTCCGGTGGCACGGCCGGTTCCGGTGGCACGACTGCGGCCAGCCCCGGGGCTGGCGGCTCACTGGGCGGCAGCGCGGCGCCAGGCGTGCCAACGGTGCCCGGCGCAGCCGTCCCGCCGGCAAACCCTCTCCCCACCGATTCGCCGGCGAGCACTCCGGTCGGCTCGGCGGTCGAAGGAGTCCTGGGCCAGGTGCTCGGCACCCTTGGCGTATCGCCGGCGCCGCTGCCGGTGCCGAGCCTGTCCGTCCCCTAGAGGGAAGGTTCGGCAGGGCTCGGGGCTACTTCTTGTTCCTGCGCTGGACCCGCGTCTTCTTCAGCAGCTTGCGGTGCTTTTTCTTCGCCATCCGCTTGCGGCGCTTCTTGATGACGCTGCCCATACGTGTCCCTCGGTCCGTCGGATCCGGCAAGTAGAGCTACACACTAGCCAACCCCAGCGCTGCACCTGCCACCGAGCACTGTGGCGAAAATATGACAGCAACGCAGCCTCGGATACGGTTTGCTGGCACTACCGTCGGTGGACGGACCTGGGCGGGGTCTGGAGGTAGACCTGATGCCGGGATCGCCGCGGCCGCTCGTCCCCTCCAAGCTGCGGGTGCCGAACGTCTCAGGACTGACCCGCGAACGCGTGCTCCTTGCCCTGGACCGCGTGTGGGACCACCGGTTGGGGCTGGTGCTGGCGCCCCCCGGGGCAGGTAAGACGACCGCGCTGGCGCAGTACGCGACCACCGCGCAGGGGCCGGTGGCGTGGTACCGCGCGGAGTCCACCGACGGCCGGGCCGCCACCTTGATCGCGTATGTGAGCAAGGCGCTGTCGGCAGCGCTCGACATCGGGCCCGCCGAGCCGGCAGACCTCGAAAGCCTCGTGGCCGGCGTGGAAGCGTGGGGCGGGCCGGCCGCCCTGCTGATCGTCGACGACCTGCACATGCTGGAGGGCACCGAGGCGGAACGTGAGCTCGAACGCCTGCTCGACCTTGCCCCGCCGTCGCTGCACATCCTGGCCGGCTCCCGGCGGGCCCCGTCGTTCAACCTGCCCCGGCTGCGGGTCGCCGGCGCGCTCCTGGAAGTCGACGGCGCCGACCTGCGCTTCCGGTCCTGGGAGGTCGAGCAGCTGTTTCGGTCGGTCTACGGCGAGCCGTTGCCCCCGGAGGAGCTGGCGACGCTATCGCGGCGGACCGAGGGCTGGGCGGCGGGCCTGCAACTGTTTCACCTCGCCACCGCTGGCAAGCCGGTCGACGAGCGCCGGGAGGCGGTCGCCTCGTTGACAACGCGTTCCCGCCTCGTGCGGGGCTACCTCACCCGCAACGTGCTGGAGGAGCTGCCGGAGAAGTTGCGTGAGTTCCTCGTCGAAACCTCGGTCCTCGGCCGGCTGACCTCCGACCTGTGCGACCAGTTGCGCGGCCGGCCCGGCAGCCAGCGAATGCTGGAGGAGATCGAGCGCCGGGAGTTCTTCCTCATCCCGCTCGACGACGAGGATGCCTACCGGATGCACGAGGTCCTGCGGTCACATCTCGAGGCGATGCTCATCGAGCAGGTCGGCGCCGAGGCCGCGCTGGAGCGCTACGGTCTTGCAGCGGTGCTCCTGGAGGAGGCCGGCGCAGTTCCCGAAGCACTGCACGCCTATTGCCGGGCGAGCCAGTGGGCCGACGCAGCCCGGTTGCTGGGCGATCGGGGTGACCGGCTCGGCGCCGACCCCGGCGGCTGGCTGGAGCTGCTGCCCGCGGAGCTCGCCGAGCACGACCCGTGGCTGGTGCTCGCCAGGGCTCGTCGCGCGGCCGCCGACGGGCGGCTGCCGGACGCCATCTCCGCCTTCCGCCAGGCGGAGGCGAGGTTCGGCTCGTCTGCGCCGGCCGAGGCCTGCCGGCGCGAGCGGCACGCCGTCGCCGTCTGGGCCGACCCGTCGCCGGTGCCGACCCCGCACTGGTCCGGTCCGCTGCGGGCTGCCGTACGCCGCGACCCCCTCGCCGCGCTGCCCGAAAGCGCCGGCCCGCTGGCGGCACCCGAGCAGCTCGTCGCCGGGCTGGCCCGCCTGCTCTACGGCCAGCTGCCCGAGGCCCGTCGCGACCTGGCCGCCGCCGGGGCACACCCCGAGGCCGGGTTCGTCGTGCAGGCCACCGCCCAGCTGGCCGAGGCCGCCAGCCTGCTGCTGGAGGGGGGCACCCCGGCAACCCCGCCGTTGCAGCAGGTGGCCCGCCGGGCGGAGGACCGCGGGCTGCTGTGGCTGGCCCGGCAGGCCCGCGCGATGACAGCCGCGGCGGGCAGCCCGCCGCGGCTGGCGGAGATGACGGCCATCCAGGAGGCCTGCCACGTGGTGGGCGACGACTGGGGCTCCGCCCTGGTGACCCTGCTGCTGTCGATCGCCCAGAGCCGCGCCGGGCAGGACCCGCGGCCCTGTGCGGTTGCGGCAGCAGTGACGTTCCGCCGACTCGGCGCGGGGGTGCTCGAAGCGGCGGCCCTGGGAATGGCGGCACTCGGAGCACGCGGGGACGGCGCCGGGCGGGCCGAGGCCGTCGCCCGCGCCCGGACCGCCGGGCGGCTCTCCGGCTCCCGGTGGGGCCCGCTGCTGGCCGCCCTGGCTGCCGGCGCCGATAGCGACGCTCGGGTCCTGGCCACGGAGTGCGGTGTCTCGGCACCGGCCGTGCACTCGGCACTGTTCGGGCCGGCCGAACCAGCACCCTCGGCTCCGGAGGAGCTCCTGGTGATCTGCTGCCTCGGGGAGTTCACCCTGCGTACGCCATCCGGCGAGGTCAGCCTGGCCGGGCTCAAGCCACGGCCGCAGGAGCTGCTCCGGCTGCTTGCCGCCCGCGCCGGCAAGGCGGTGCATCGCGAGGGGCTCGTGGCGGCGCTCTGGCCGGAGGCCGAGCTCTCCGCCGGCATGCACAACCTGCACACGGCGGTGTCGGCGCTGCGGCGCTTCCTCGACTCCACCGTGGGCCGCGAGGGCCTGATCGCGCGCGACGGCGCCGGTTATCGACTGGCAGCGCCGGAGCTGGTCATGGTCGACGTGCTCGTCTTCGCCCAGGCGGTGCGGGACGGGCGTACGACTGAGGGCCCGGCCCGGGAGCGGGCGCTGTGCCTGGTGCTGTCCAGTTATGGCGGCGACCTACTGGCCGGTGACGGGACCGTCGAGTGGGTGGTGCAGGCCCGGCAGGAGTTGCGCGGTGAATACGTGGACGCGGCGACCGCGCTGGCCCGGCTGCAGCTGGCCGCTGGATCGCCCCGCGAAGCCGCCCGGGCCTGCCAGGCAGGCTTGCGGGCCGACCGCTATCGCGACGAGCTGTGGCGGCTGCTCATCCAGGCGTTGGCCCGCTGCGACGACCACGCCGCCAGCGCTCGGGCCAGGCGGAGCTACGAAGCTGTACTCGCCGAGTTGGGCGTGCCGCCGGAACCGGTGGCCGCAGGGTGACCGGCCTGGCATCACCGGCTTCCAGCGGAAGACACTGATCTTCACCAGCCTCCTGGCTGGTTCACAGTAAGTTGCCAGGTTCTCTGCCGATGCTGGGGTGGTGATCACCGAAAGGCCGCAGCGATCGTGGTCGTGACCGCGCAGACGTCCGTGCCGCGCCGGCTCGGCGCCCCGCGCAGGCACCGACGTCTCGGCGCGGCACCGACCCTGGCGGCGTTGTGGACAGGGGCAGTCGCGGTCGTCTTCCTGTGGTGGCACGACACGCCGGCCGTGTCCGGTCTGGCCGAATGGCTGATCAACGCGGGGCGGATCACCGGCCTGCTCTCGGGTTATCTCGTCGTCGTGCTGCTGGCTCTGATGGCGCGGGTGCCCGCCCTCGAACGTGGCGTGGGCACCGATCGCCTGGCGCGCTGGCACGCAATGGCCGGCAGATACACCGTCTGCCTGGTCGTGGCGCACGCGCTGCTGATCACCTGGGGTTACGCCGTCGCCGCCCACCAGAACGTGATCAGGCAGACGGGGTCGCTCCTGCTCAGCTATCCCGACGTGCTGATGGCCACGGCCGCCATGGGCCTGCTGGTCCTGGTCGGCATCACCTCCGCCCGCTCCGCGAGACGCAAGGTCAGCTACGAGACGTGGCACCTCGTCCACCTCTACACCTACCTCGCGATCGCGCTGGCGTTCAGCCACCAGTTCGCGACCGGCGCAGACTTCACCAGGAATCTGCCGGCCCGCGTGCTGTGGTCGGCGATGTATGTCGTAGTCGGCGCTGCCCTGCTGTGGTTCCGGGCCGCCCGCCCGGTCGTGCAGGCACTCCGCCACCGGCTTCGCGTGGTCGCGGTGCGCGAGGAGTCGGCCGATACCGTCTCGGTATGGGTATCCGGACGCGATCTCGACGAGTTGGGCGCCGAGCCGGGGCAGTTCTTCCGGTGGCGGTTCCTCACCAGGGGCATGTGGTGGGCGGCCAACCCGTACTCGCTGTCCGCGCCGCCGGAGCCTGACCTGCTGCGGATCACCGCCAGGCATGCCGGCGATCACAGCCGTGGTCTGGCCGGCCTCCAGCCGGGCACCCGGGTGCTGGCCGAGGGGCCATACGGCGCGTTTACCTCGGCGCGGCGGCGTAGGCGCAAGGTGCTGTTCCTCGCCGGCGGGGTCGGGGTGACACCGATTCGCGCGCTGTTCGAGTCC
The DNA here is from genome assembly GCA_040003795.1 of Pseudonocardiales bacterium. GTDB lineage: Bacteria > Actinomycetota > Actinomycetes > Mycobacteriales > QHCA01 > QHCA01. Next base: position 17,863 of record JBDUBV010000037.1, read on the forward strand.
CTGCCGGGCCGCCCGGGTGATCTCACCCTCATCTATCGGGCCCGCGACGCGGCGGACCTGGTGTTCCGCGACGAGTTGGAGCGGATCGCCCGGCAGCGTGGAGCCCACCTGTTCTACCTGCTGGGGCCCCGAGGCCACGCCCGGCGGCGCGACCCCCTCAGCGCCGCGGAGCTTGTCCGGCTGGTGCCCGACCTGCGCCAGCACGACGTCTATCTCTGCGGCCCCCCCGGCATGACCGACCACGCGCGCACCCAGTTGAACAAGGCGCAGGTGCCGCGCCGGCAGATCCACCACGAATCGTTCACCTTCTGATGAGGACCCCATCCCCCATGCGCATCCTGCTCGCGATCGCCGGCACTGTCGTAAGCCTGGTCGCCCTGCTCAGCTTCAAGTCACACTCACTGCCGGCTGCCTCCTCCCTTGGCCTGCCGACCGCGTCCCTGCCGGGCACGACCCCGACAGCACCGGCGCGCGGCACCGCGACGTCGAGTGCCGCGCCGCCTGACCCCACGGCGACCGCAACGAAGACCCTCGCCGGTCAGGCCATCCAGACCCGCTACGGCACCGTGCAGGTGCAGATCACCGTCTCCGGCAAGCAGATCCGGTCCGCGTCGTTCCTCCAGTTGACGGCGGAGGACCGGCGTTCACAGGAGATCAACGACCAGGCGGGGCCGATCCTGCTGCAGGAGACCCTGTCCGCTCAGAGCGCACAGGTTGACGTCGTCTCCGGCGCGACGTACACCTCCGACGGTTACCTCGAATCCCTGCAGAGTGCGCTGGACCAGGCCGGCATCAGTTGACCGCTGGTCGCCACGTCGAGCACTGCATGGGCACGGTGTTCTCCTTCGACATCCGCGACCCAGGCGTCGAGGACCGTACCGTCGAGCAGGCCGTCGCCCTGCTGCACGGCATCGACGCGACCTTCTCCACCTACCGGTCCGGCAGTGTCGTCAGCCGGCTGGCGCGCGGGGAGATCCGCCCTGAGGACACCAGCGCCGAGGTGCAGTACGTCCTGGCCGAGTGCGCGCGGTGGGAGCAGGCGACCGGCGGTTGGTTCTCCGCCTACGCCACCGGCGTTCCCGACCCGTGCGGCTTCGTCAAGGGGTGGGCCGTTCAGCGGGTCAGCGACCTGCTCGTCGCGGCGGGTTCGACCAGCCATTCGGTCAACGGCGGCGGCGACGTGCAGTGCGTCGGCGATGCACGCGACGGCCGGCCATGGCGCGTAGGGATCAGTGATCCGCGCGATCACGCGAGATTGGTCGCCACCGTCACCGGAGCCGGCATCGCTGTCGCCACCTCGGGCACGAGCGAGCGGGGCCGGCTCATCAACAACCCGCACACCGGCCTGCCCGCCGAGAGTCCGCTGCTCAGCCTCAGCCTCACCGGCCGGTCGATCGTGCTGTGCGACGTCTACGCGACGGCGGGTTTCGCAATGGGGGCCGCGGCGCGGGCTTGGCTCACCGGGTTGAGCGGCGTGCACGCTCTGGCCGTCGAACAGGACGGCGTCACATGGTCGACCTTCCCTGCGCCAGCCTAGAAATCCCCGCCGTTAGAAGTCACCACCGCCGAAGTC
>JBDUBV010000038.1:0-19415 GCA_040003795.1 Pseudonocardiales bacterium
CAGCCGCGAACCGACCGCGACGTCTACGATGACCCGAGACATCAGTCTCCGATGTCTTGAGACATCGTCTAAGTGTCCGAGGGGGGACTTGAACCCCCACGCCCCGTAAAGGGCACTAGCACCTCAAGCTAGCGCGTCTGCCATTCCGCCACCCGGACCAGGCCGCGCGGCCGTTAGCGGCCTCGCGGTCAGCCACTCTACCCAACGGGTGGCGGGGGCCCCAAGCGCACTCTGGCGGGGTACTTGTCCGCTCTTGTGCCGGGCGTCACGCTAGCGCTAGGGTGCCGAAAGTCACCTGCCGTGATCAACGCCGACCCGGGAGGCATGATGCGCCGCAGGCTCGCTCACGCACTCGTCGTCGCCACCGCCGCTGTAGCCGCGACGATCGCCCTGCCCGGGGTGGCTCAGGCCAGCATCCCCGGGGCGGGCGCGCCGCCGTCGAGCATGGCTTCGCTGGGCGATTCGATCACCCGCGCGTTCGACGCCTGCGGCTTCTACGTCGACTGCACCAACGAGTCCTGGAGCACCGGCGGCGACTCGGCGATCAACAGCCACTACCGACGGATCCTCGCGGTCAACCCGGCGATCAGCGGCCACAACCTCAACGATGCCAAGAGCGGCGCCAAGGCGGTCGACCTCGCGGGACAGGCCCAGGCCGCGGCCGGCCAGCACGTCCAGTACGTCACCATCGAGATGGGCGCCAACGACGCCTGTACCTCCTCGGAGACCTCCATGACGCCGGTGACGACCTACCGGTCCCAGGTCGACGCGGCCCTGACCGCCCTGAAGAGTGGGGTGCCCGACGCCAAGGTGTTCATCGCCAGCGTGCCCGATATCAAGCGCCTGTGGGCCATCGACCGGTACAACTTCTCGGCGCTGTTCGTCTGGGCATCGGCCGGCGTCTGCCAGTCGATGCTGGCCAACGCCACTTCCAACTCCACGACCGACACTGCACGCCGCGACCGGGTGCGGCAACGGGTGGTCGACTTCAACACTCAACTGGCCCAGGCCTGCACCGCATACGGCGCCAACTGTCGCTTCGACGGCAATGCGGTGTTCAACTACCCGTTCGTCGCCAGCCAGATCTCCGCGTGGGACTACTTCCATCCGAACAAGGCAGGGCAAACCGTCCTCTCATCCGTCACCTACGCCGCGGGGTATGCCTGGTAGGAAGGGGGCATGACGCACCCGACCGCCGAGAACGAAGTCGTCGATCTCTGCCGCGATCTGATCCGCTTCGACACCTCCAACCCCACGAGCGACGAGCGGGCTGCAGCCGAGTACGTCGCGGGCAAGCTCGGCGAGGTCGGCCTGGAGCCCACCCTGCTCGAGAGCGAGCCCGGGCGGGCCAGCGTCGTCGCCAGGCTGGAGGGCTCCGATGCCTCCCGGGACGCCCTGTTGATCCACGGGCATCTCGACGTGGTGCCGGCCGACCCGGCCGACTGGTCGGTCCACCCGTTCTCGGGGGAGATCCGCGACGGCTACCTCTGGGGCCGTGGCGCGGTGGACATGAAGGACATGGACGCGATGATCCTGGCCCTGGTGCGGCAGTGGGCCAGGGACGGGTGGCGGCCGCCGCGAGACCTCGTGGTGGCGTTCGTCGCCGACGAGGAGGCCGGCGGTCGCCTCGGTGCCGACTTCCTCGTCAAGGAGCACGCCGGGCTGTTCGAGGGCTGCACCGAGGCGATCGGCGAGGTGGGTGGGTTCTCCGTCACCATCGGCGGTGACCGCCGGCTGTATCCGATCGAGTCAGCGGAGAAGGGCATCGGCTGGTTACGCCTGACAACGCGGGGGCGCGCCGGACACGGCTCCATGATCAACGACGACAACGCGGTGACCGCGCTGAGCCAGGTCGTCGCCCGCCTCGGAAACCACGAGTTCCCGGTGCACATCACCAACACCGTCCGGCGGTTCCTGGAGGAGCTCTTCGACGCCCTTGGCACCGAGTTCGATCCGGACGACATCGAGCCGGCCATCGCCAAGCTGGGCCCGATCGCGCGTCTCATCGGCGCGACCATCCGCAACACCGTCAACCCGACGATGCTCGACGCGGGATACAAGTCCAACGTCATCCCCGGCGTCGCTCATGCAGTGGTGGACGGCCGCAGCCTGCCCGGCTACGACGACGAGTTCGAGGAGCAGCTTCGCGAGGTCGTCGGTCCGGACGTGGAGATGGAGTGGCTCGTACGTGGCCCGGCACTGGAGACGACCTTCGACGGCGCGCTGGTCGAGGCGATGTGCGCGGCGATCCGCGCCGAGGATCCGGGCGGCCGCCCGGTGCCCTACATGCTCTCGGGGGGAACGGACGCCAAGCACTTCGCCCGCCTCGGCATGCGCTGCTTCGGGTTCTCCCCGCTGCTGCTGCCGGCCGACCTGGACTTCTCGGCGTTGTTCCACGGCGTCGACGAGCGGGTGCCCCTGGACGCGCTGAAGTTCGGCGTCCGCGTGCTCGAACGCCTCGTCGCGACCAGTTGAGGGCGAGCCGATGAGCCGGGAGATTGCTGGGGCCGTCGCCTGGGTGACGGGTGGGGCCAGCGGCATCGGTGCAGCAGTGTGCCGGTTACTGGCCGGGCAGGGCGCCAGCGTGGTCGTCTCCGACATCGATCACGAGCGGGGGAGCGCGGTCGCCGCCGCGGTCGGCGGCCAGTTCGTGCAGACCGACGTACGCCGGCGGGACGACAGCGTGACTGCCGTGGCGGCCGCCGAGCAGGTCTACGGACGACTCGACCTGGTGCACCTCAACGCCGGGCTGTCCACCGGCGGCATGACTCTGGACGGGTTCGACGCGCAGGCCTACCGGCGCCTCATGGAGGTCAACGTCGACGGCGTCGTCTACGGGCTCGTGGCCGCGCTGCCGGCGCTGCGCCGCTCCGGCGGCGGCGCGGTGGTGGCAACCTCGTCGCTGTCGGGGATCACGTCGTTCCCCGGCGATGCGTTGTACGCCGCGAGCAAGCATGCCGTGATCGGGCTGGTCCGCTCCTTCGCCGTACCGCTGGCCGCCGACGGCATCACCGTCAACGCCATCGCGCCAGGCTTCACCGACACCCCGTTGGTGGGCTCCCTCACCGACGCCTTCTCCGCCGAGGGCTTCCCCCTGTTGTCGGCCGGCGAGGTCGCGGCGGTCGTGCTCAGCCTGATGGCCGGTGAGGAGACCGGGCAGGTGTACGCACTGCAGCCGGGCCGCGCGGTCGAGCCCTACCGGTTCCGAGGGGTGCCGGGCGCGGGGCAGCCACCGCCGGCGGAGATCCTCACCGGTGAGGGTCTGGCGCGGGCACCGGCTGGATGACCCGGGACAGGTGCGCGTGGCGGTCGATGCAGTCGGTCTGAACGTCCCGACCCGAGCGGGCTGTCGAGGCCCAGGGCCTGCCGGCTACCCGTCAGCTTGCCGGGAAGCTGGTCCCGCACCCGCGTCCCGGTCCCTGAGGAACTCGTCGCGGGAGTCGATGCCTCCTGGCCGGTTGGCGTTGAGCCGGCTGTTGCGCTGCCCGTACAGGAAGTAGACGAGAAAGCCGATCACCATCCACACAGCAAAACGCAACCAGGTCTTCGTCGGCAGGTTGAGCATCAGGTAGAAGCTCGCCAGGACGGCCAGTGGCGCGACTACGCCGACGGCGGGGACCCGGAACGCCCGGCGCAGGTCTGGCTCCTTGCGCCGCAGCACCAGGACAGCGATCGATACCAGGATGAACGCGAACAGCGTGCCGATGTTGACCAGTTCAGCCAGCGTCCCGAGAGTGAAGTAGAACGCCAGCGCGGCGACCACGACACCGGTCAGGATCGAGGTGCGAATCGGCGTACCGAAACGGGCGGACACCGCCGAGAACACCGGTGGCAGCAGCCGGTCGCGGCTCATCGCGAAGAACACCCGGCTCTGGCCGAGCAGCAGGATCATCATCACCGTCGTGAGACCGGCCAAGGCACCGATCGAGATCACCGTGGCGAAGTTGGGGTGTCCCACAGCCTTGAACGCCGACGCGAGGGGGGCGGCGGTGTCCATCTTGTTGTACTTCACCATCCCGGTCACGACCAGCGAGACGGCGACATACAGCGTGGTGCAGATCACCAGCGAGCCGATGATGCCGATCGGCAGGTCACGCTGCGGCTTCTTGGTCTCCTCAGCGGCGGTGGCGACGATGTCGAAGCCGATGAAAGCGAAGAACACCAGAGCTGCAGCGGTGAAGATGCCGCTCAATCCGAACGATCCGGCGCCCAAACCGAGATCCTGCAGAACAGACGGTTCAGCTGCGGGCCCCGAGGCGCCCTTGGTCCCGCTCGGCGGGATGAAGGGATGGTAGTTGCCGCTCTTGATGAAGAACAGGCCAGCGACGATGACGAACAGCACGATGCCGACCTTGATCGCCACGATGACCGAGTTGACGCGGGCCGAGACCTTGATCCCCAGGCAGATGACGGCGGTCAGGATCAGCACGATCACTGCAGCTGCGACGTTGTGGTGCGGCCCGACCAGCCAGCTCGGTGGCTTGCCGGAGAACAAGGTCTCCCAGACGACCGTGAAGTACTCCGACCAGCCCACTGCCACGGTGGCCGCGCCGAGGGCCAGCTCCAGGATGAGGTCCCAGCCGATGATCCAGGCGATCAGCTCGCCGAGGGTGGCGTAGGAGAAGGTGTAGGCCGAGCCGGCCACCGGCACGGTGGAGGCGAACTCGGCGTAGCAGACGGCCGCCAGGCCGCAGGCGATGCCCGCCACGACGAATGACAGGGCGACGGCCGGGCCGGCCTGCAGCCCGGCCGCCTTGCCGGTGAGCACGAAGATACCGGTGCCGATGATCACACCGATACCGAAGACGGTGAGGTCGAGCGCCCCGAGGTGCTTGCGCAGCTGGTGCCCAGGTTCCTCGGTGTCTCTGATGGACTGCTCGATGGACTTGGTGCGCATGAGGTTCATCGGTTCACCGATCCTCTGCTCGATCCCTGACGGTGCCGGGCGGCGTTGCCCGCAGGCGTGCCCGCAAAGATCACCTCAGAAACGCCGAATACGGCTCAACTCGACAGGCGGGGCAGCGGCGCGTGACCGCGGGGGCGGCGCAGGGTCACCTGGCGCGTGCCGTCAGGGAACAACCGCAGCGTCGCCAGCTCCCAGCCACTGAACTCGGCTTGGACGCTCAGCTGCACCTGGGCGCTCACCCGGTCGGTGCCCGGGGGGAGGCGCAGCGGTTGGTACTCGTACTCCGGTGGCACGGCGCCCAGTCTGCCTCATTCGGGCCGGTCTCACGAGGAGTCGACCGATTTGACAGCCGCACGGAGCAGCCCGGTAAGGCGGGTGCGCCGGGGCCGCGCGCCGACCTGGCGGACCGCACGGACCAGGGCCGGGCCGCAGGCATGCACGACCGACAGATGGCGCTGCGCGCGGGTGAACCCGGTGTAGACGAGGGGCCGCGAGAGCAACCCGCCGGCCTCGACCGGCAGCACGCTGACCACGGCCGGCCACTCAGAGCCCTGCGCCCGGTGCACCGTGATGGCCCAGCCGTGCCGCAGATCGCTCAACGCCTTGCCGGTCACCTGCACCGGGCCGCCGGGAAAGGCGACGGTGAGGCTGCCGTTCCTGGCCTCGGTGACGGTGCCCACCTCACCGTTGGCGAACCCGAGCGGTTCGAGGTCGAGGTGGTTGGCGGTTGCCACCACCCGGTCACCGGCGTCGAATCCGGAGACCGTGCCGTCACCGGGATTGAGCCTGGCCTTCAATGCCGCGTTGAGCGCTACCGTGCCGGCCGGCCCTCGGTGCACGGGGGTGACGACCTGGACGTCGGCGGCGGGGATCATGAGCGCCCGAGGGATCGCGTCGGTGACCAGCTGGACTGTCCGGTGGGCGGCCTCGGCGGCGCCCGACGCGATGACGACGACCACCTCACGCGTGGGGTCGTCTACAGCCGGGAGCTCACCGCCGCGGACAGCGGTGGCCAGCCGGGCGATGGAGCCACCCTCGGCCTGCCTGTACAACGTGTTGAGCTCGGTGGTGGGGAGCACGTCGGCGTCGAGCATGTCACCGAGGACCCGCCCCGCTCCGATGGAGGGCAGCTGGGCCGGGTCACCCACGAGCAGCAGGTGAGTGCCTTCGGCGCAGGCCTCCACGAGAGCCGCGGCCAGCTCCGCGTCGAGCATCGAGGACTCGTCGACCACCACGATGTCGGCATCCAGTGGCCACGCCTCGCCGCGCGCGAAGCTGCCGGTCGTGCCTTGGGCGCCGAGCAGGCGGTGCACCGTCGTCGCGGGGGCTCCACTGAGCTCCTCCAGCCGCTTTGCCGCCCGGCCGGTGGGCGCGGCGAGGGCGACGCGCCGCCCGCGGGCCTCGGCCAGGATGACCACGGCGGCAACCGTCCGGCTCTTGCCGGTGCCCGGGCCTCCGGTCAGCAGGCTGACACCGGTGGTCAGCGCATGCTCCACCGCCTGCCGCTGGCCGATGCCGAGCTCGCCGGCGACCGCCGTCGCCGCCGCCGCAGCATCGGCGATCGGCTCGGCGGTCGCGAGCAACCGGGCTATCCCGTCGGCCACCGCCTCTTCGGCCATCGAGTACCGCTGCAGCCCCAGCAGGTCGCCCCCGTCGGATTCCGGGTCGTGTGCCAGCACGCAGCCGGACTCGATAGCGGCTGCCACCGCCGCCGCCGGGTCGGGGACCTGCTCGCCGGCCAGGATCGACAGCACGAGTTCCGCCGGCAGGGTGGTATGGCCGTCGCGGGCGGCCCGGGCCAGCGCCCAGGCGGTCAGTGCCCGCCCGCGGCGCGGGTCGGCCCGCTGGATGCCGGCCACCGTGGCCACGGCCAGCCGGTCGGCGTCGACGACGCCTACCTCGGCGACCTCGAGCAGTCGCCAGGGGTCGTCGATGAGGATGGGGGCCGCCATCTTGCCGAGGCCCTCGACGACACGGCCGGAAAGACGGGCCGGAAGGCCGGCCGGGACCAGCAGCTTGACCACGTCGTAGACCGGGCCGGCCTGCTCGAAGGCTGCCATCAGCCGCTCTGCACGGGCTGGGCCGACGCCGGGCAGCCGGGCCAGAGAATCCGCGGACAGGTCGGCGGGGGAGGACAGGCCAGCCTCGGCGAGAGCGGCCGCCAGGGTGCGGCCGAGACCCGGCCACAGTCCGGCCGCGCAGAACTGCTCGAAGGCCGTCATTCCGCGGCGAGCGGCCGGACTGCCGACACGTCGTCGAGGGCGGCGCTGATCGAGGCGGGCAGCTCCAGGGACTCCGCCTGCAGCGAGCCCATCAGCTGGCCGACGGTGCGGGCGCCGACGATGGGGGCGGCGACGCCGGGACGGTCGCGCACCCAGGCAAGCGCCACCGCGAGCGGCGAGCTGCCGAGGCCTTCGGCGGCGGTGGCAACGGCTTCCACGATGCCGGCGGAGCGCTCGTCGAGGTAGCGGCCCACGAACTGCCCGTACGCCGGCGAGGCGGCCCGTGAGTCGGCCGGGCGGCCGTCGCGGTACTTGCCGGTAAGAACCCCGCGGCCCAGCGGCGACCACGGCAGCAGGCCCAGGCCCGAGTCAAGAGCCGCCGGCAACACCTCCAGCTCGATCCCGCGCTCGACCAGGGAGTACTCCACCTGGCTGGAGACCAGCGGCGTCCGGCCGGGCCACGCAGTCTGCCAGGTAGCCGCGCGGGCGGTCTGCCAGCCGTTGTAGTTGGAGATCCCGACGTAGCGTGCCCTCCCGCTGCCGACAGCGTGATCCAGCGCCGACAGGGTCTCCTCCAGAGACGTCCCGCCGTCCCAGGCGTGGATCTGCCAGAGGTCCACGTGGCTCACCCCGAGACGGGCCAGCGACTCGTCGAGGGCATCGAGCAGCGCCTTGCGTGAGGCGTCCACGACCCGCTCACCGGTGCGCCGGGACATCCCCGCCTTCGTTGCGAGGACCACTTCTTCGCGCGGGACGACGTCGCGCAGCAGCCGGCCGATCATGGCCTCCGACTCGCCGTCGGAGTACATCGCCGCGGTGTCGAGGAGGGTACCGCCGGCGTCGCGAAAGGCCGCAAGCTGCGCCGCAGCGTCGTCCTCGTCGGTCTCGCGGCCCCAGGTCATCGTGCCGAGCCCGAGGCGCGACACCTTGAGCCCGCTGCGCCCTACGCTTCGTTGTTCCATGGATGCGGACGCTATCCCCCCCGCCCGCGCGGCTACTGTTCGCGGATGCGGTTGGGACTCAACCTGGGCTATTGGGGGGGCGGCAACGACGCCGACAACCTCGCCCTGGCGCAGGAAGCGGACCGGCTCGGGTACGCGGTGGCATGGGCGGCCGAGGCATACGGCAGCGACGCACCCACGGTGCTGTCCTGGGTCGCCGCACACACCCGGCAGATCGACATCGGGTCGGCCATCCTGCAGATCCCGGCCCGCTCGCCGGCGATGGCGGCCATGACGGCGGCCACCCTGGACACCCTCTCCGGTGGGCGATTCCGGCTCGGGCTCGGGGTGTCCGGGCCACAGGTGTCCGAGGGATGGCACGGGGTCCGCTTCGACTCACCCCTCGGGCGGACCAGGGAGTACGTCGAGATCGTGCGGATGGCCCTGCGCAGGGAGCGGGTGGCCTACGCCGGCCAGCATTACGTGCTCCCTCTGCCTGACGGCCCCGGCAAGGCGCTCAAGCTCACCGTGCACCCGGTCCGCGAGCACATCCCGGTCTACCTTGCCGCCGTCGGACCCAAGAACCTCGAGCTCGCCGGGGAGATCGCCGACGGCTGGCTGGCCATCTTCTTCTCACCGGAGCACGCGCCGGTGTCACTGGCGTCTGTGCGGGCCGGCCGCGAGCGGGCGGGGGCCACCATGGCCGACTTCGACGTCGTGGCCTCGGTGCCACTCGTCGTCGGCGACGACCCGGCGAAGGCAGGGGAGCCAGTGCGCGGCTACGCCGCGCTCTACGTCGGCGGGATGGGCAGCCGCAAGCAGAACTTCTACCACGCGCTGGCCTGCCGGATGGGTTACACCGAGGCGGCAGGGCAGGTCCAGGACGCCTACCTGGCGCGGGACTACGCGGCCGCTGCGGCCGCCGTACCTCATGAGTTCGTGGACGCGACCTCCCTGCTGGGGCCGCGGGAGCGCATCGCCGACCGCCTGCAGGCATTCGCCGCGTCCGGGGTGAATACGCTCAGCGTCATCCCGTTCGCCTCCTCGCTCGCAGAACGCGTGACCGCCCTCCGCACCGCCGGCGAAGCACTCGACCTTTCCGGAGTCGCCACATGATCAGCATGATCCAGGCTGCAGTGCTCGGCGTCGTCGAGGGCCTGACTGAGTTCCTCCCCGTTTCGAGCACCGGGCACCTCACCATCGTCGAGAGCATCATGGGCATCAAGACCGACGACAAGGCGGTGACCGCGTTCACCGCCGTCATCCAGGTGGGCGCGATCCTCGCGGCGGTTCTGTACTTCCGCCGCGACATCGCCCGGCTCGCCGTCGCCTTCGTCCGCGGGCTGGGCAGCGGGCGGGCCCGGCGGGAGACCGATTGGCGGCTGGCTCTGTGCGTCATCGCCGGGTCCATCCCGATCGGCATCGTGGGCTTCCTCGCCAAGGACTTCATCAAGTCCGACCTGCGCAGCCTCTGGGTCGTCGCCGGGGCACTCATCGTCTGGTCGGTGGTGATGGTGCTCGCCGAACGGGTGGCCTCCTACCGCCGGCACGAGGAGGACACCACCCTCACCGACGCGATCATCATCGGCCTGGTCCAGTGCCTGGCGCTGGTGCCTGGTGTGTCGCGCTCCGGTGCGACGATCAGCGCGGGGCTGTTCCGCGGCCTCGATCGGGTGGCCGCCACCCGGTTGTCCTTCCTGCTCGGAATCCCCGCGCTGGTGGCCGCCGGGGTCTACGAGCTCAAGGACCTCTCGGGCCTGAGGGTGGCGCCCACCGTACTGGCAACGGTGGTGTCCTTCGTGGTGGCATACGTCGCCATCGCCTGGTTGCTGAGGTTCGTCGTACGGCATTCGATCGCCGTGTTCGCCGGCTACCGGGTGCTGCTGGCGGTGGTGCTGATCGGCCTGCTCAGCACCGGCGTGATCTCCGCGACGTGACCACCCTGCTGCTCGTCCGGCACGGGCGCACGGCGGCCAACGCGGCGGCCGTACTGGCCGGCTGGACGCCAGGCGTCGGCCTCGACGAGCAGGGGCAGCAGCAGGCGGCGGCGCTGGCCGACCGGCTGCGCCCGGTTCCGCTGGCGGCCGTCGTCTCCAGCCCGCTCGATCGGTGCATGGAGACCGCCGCAGCGATCGCCGCGGGCCGCGCCGGTGACCAGACCGATGATCAGGCTGCCGCGGTCGAGACGGACCAGCGGCTCGGGGAGGCGCACTACGGCGACTGGACGGGTAAGGAGCTCAAGAAGCTGGTCAAGGACCCGCTCTGGCCGGTGGTGCAGCAGCATCCCTCGGCTGCGGTGTTCCCCGGCGACGAAGGCGAAGGCCTTGCGCACACCCAAGCGCGAGCCGTCGCGGCGGTGCGGGACTGGAACGCCCGGCTCGGCCAGGAGGCCACCTGGCTGGCCTGCAGCCACGCCGACGTGATCAAGGCGGTCGTGGCAGACGCCCTCGGCCTGCACCTCGACCTGTTCCAGCGGATCGTGGTCGACCCCTGCTCGTTGACCGTCATCCGTTACACGGCGACCCGGCCGTTCGTGGTGCGGCTCAACGACGTCGGCGGTGCCGTGACCGACCTGCTGCCGCCCAAACGGCGTCGGCGACGTCGTGCGGCCCGCAGTGCAGCAGCCGGTGACGCGATCGTCGGCGGCGGTGCTGGCGGCGCTGGTTAGGGTTGCCCTATGCCCCGCCAGGTCTTCTTCTTCGACCCGCCAGAACGCTTCGTCGCCGGCACGGTCGGCACGCCCGGCGAGCGCACGTTCTACCTCCAGGCATCGGGCGGCGGCCGGACCGTGAGCGTGGCACTGGAGAAGCTGCAGGTGGCCGTCCTGGCCGAGCGGCTCGAGGAACTGCTCGGTGAGGTGCAACGCCGGCTGGGAGTGGACCTGCCCGAGGCAGCGCCGGAGCTGGAGGACCTGGCCGCTCTCGACATGCCGGTCGAGGAAGAGTTCCGCGTCGGCACGATGGGCCTGGCCTGGGACGGCGACGCGGAGCTGGTCGTGGTGGAGGCCCACGCGCAGACCGGGGCGGAAGAGGAGGAGGCCCCCGAGCCCCTCACCGACGCCGAGGAAGGCCCCGACTTGCTGCGGGTGCGGATCAGCGCGGCCGCGGCCCGGGCGTTCATCAGCCGGGCCGGGCGGGTGGTCGCTGCGGGCCGCCCACCGTGTCCACTGTGCGGGCTGCCGCTGGACCCCAGCGGCCACGTCTGCCCCCGTCAGAACGGTTTCCGCCGCTGAGCACCGACGGCGCCGACAACACGGCCGCCGAACCCGTGGCGCTCTCTCTGGAGTCGGCGCTGGCGCTCCTGCGCGAGGGCACGCTCGACGTCGAGGGCCGGCTGATCGAGGCGAGCAACGCCACGCTTTACTGCACGGTCACACTCGACGACCTCGCGGCGGGCTGCGTCTACAAGCCGGTCCGCGGCGAGCGGCCCCTCTGGGACTTCCCCGACGGCACGCTGGCCGGGCGTGAGCGCGCCGCCTACCTGCTGTCGGAGGCGACCGGGTGGGCGATCGTGCCGCCCACGGTGCTGCGGGAGGGCCCGTTCGGGCCGGGCATGTGCCAGCTCTGGATGGACCCCGACCCCACCGTGGACCTGGTGGCGTTGGCCCGCAGCAACAACCCCGGCCTGCGCCGGATGGCCGTCTTCGACGCCGTGATCAACAATGCCGACCGCAAGGGCGGGCATCTGCTGCCGCAGGCCGACGGCCACATCTACGGCTGCGACCACGGCCTGTGCTTCCATGTCGAGGACAAGCTGCGCACGCTGCTCTGGCGCTGGGCCGGCTCGCCTCTCACCAGCGAGGCGGTCGAGGTGCTGACCGGGCTCCGGGCACGGTTGGCAGGTGAGCTGGGCGAGGAACTGCTCAGCCTGCTCACCCGCGCCGAGGTCTCCCGGCTGGGCCGCCGCGTCGACCGCCTGCTCGACACCAGGCGCTACCCTGCGCCCTCTGGGGAATGGCCGGCCGTGCCCTGGCCACCCTTCTGACCGCGCTCGTTAGGCTGGCCGGCATGCAGGCGTGGGAAGCACCCGGTATCCCTCGGCTGCCGGGCACCTCGCCACCGCTGCGGCTCTACGACACCGCCGCGCGCGAGGTGCGTGCCACGGCGCCCGACGAAACCGCGCGGATGTATGTCTGTGGCATCACCCCGTACGACGCCACTCACCTTGGGCACGCCGCCACCTACCTCGCCTTCGACCTGGTCAACCGGATGTGGCGCGACGCCGGGCACGACGTGGTCTACGTGCAGAACGTCACCGACGTCGACGACCCGCTCCTGGAGCGCGCCGTGCGCGACGGTGAGGACTGGCAGGCACTGGCAGCACGCGAGATCGCACTCTTCCGCGACGACATGAGCGCCCTGGCGATGCTGCCTCCGGAGCACTTCGTCGGCGCGGTCGAGGCGATCGAGGAGATCGCGGACTTCGTGGTGCTGCTGCAGGCGGCCGGGGCTGCCTACGAGGTCGACGGGGATGTGTACTTCTCCGTGGCCGCGGAGCCGCGCTTCGGCGCCATCGGCGGCTACGACGTGCCGACGATGCTGAGGCTGGCAGCCGAACGTGGCGGTGACCCGGAGCGGCCCGGCAAGAAGGATCCGCTCGACCCCGTGCTCTGGCGCGCCGAGCGGTCAGGCGAGCCGTCCTGGCCATCGCCGCTGGGACGTGGCAGACCGGGCTGGCACGTCGAGTGCTCGGCGATCGCGGTCAACCGGCTGGGCATGGGATTCGACGTGCAGGGCGGCGGCAGCGATCTGGTCTTCCCGCACCACGAATGCTCGGCCGCCCACGCCCAGGTCGGTTGCGTGAACCGGCCCTTCGCCCGGCACTACGTGCACACCGGCATGATCGGCCTTCGGGGCGAGAAGATGTCCAAGAGCAGGGGCAACCTCGTCCTTGTCAGCCGGCTGCACGCCGACGGGGTGGAGCCGGTCGAGCTCCGCCTGGCGCTGTTGTCGGCGCACTACCGGACCGACCGGGACTGGACGTCGGAGACGCTCGACGAGGCAGCCGGCCGGCTGGCCCGGTGGCGCGCGGCGCTGTCGAGGGGACCCGGCCCGGAGGCGCAGTCCACCCTGTCCGCCGTGCGCGCGCATCTGTCCGACGACCTCGATGCCCGAGGGGCGCTGCAGGCCGTCGACCGCTGGGCACATGCGGCGCTGACCACCGGCGGCGACGATCCGGATGGGCCGGGGCTGGTCAGGGCCACCGTCGACGCGCTACTCGGGCTCAAGCTGTAGATGGACCCCTCGGTAGCGGACGCGCGCGCCTACTACGAGCTCGGCGGTGAGGCAGCCCGGCTCGAGGGGCCGCTCGGCGTGGTGGAGTTCGAGCGCACAGTCGAGGTGCTCGGTGAGCACCTGCCGCGGCCACCGGCCACGGTCGCCGACATTGGCGGCGGTCCCGGCAGATATGCGCTCTGGCTGGCCGGGCACCGCTACTGGGTGCACCACCGCGACCTGATGCCGGCCCACGTCGACCAGCTGGCCGGGTCGGCCCCGGCCATCGACAGTGCCGTTGGGGACGCCAGGCACCTCGACCTGGCGGATGCCTCGGTCGACGCGGTGTTGCTGCTCGGCCCGCTCTACCACCTGTACGAGCGCGCCGATCGGCTCCAGGCGCTGACGGAGGCACGGCGGATCGCCCGCCCCCGCGCGCCGGTCTTCGTGGCGGCCATTTCCCGGTGGGCGCCGCGGCTGCACGGACTGCTGGTGGGCCGGCTCTACGAGCGGATCCCTGGGATGGGTGCCATGGTCGACGCGATGGAGCCCGGCGGCGTTATGTCACCACTGTTTCCCGGGTCGTTCTGCGGCTACGCCCACCGTCCGGACGAGCTGCGCGCCGAAATCATCGAGGCGGGGCTGGCTGTGGAGGACCTCGTCACCGTCGAAGGGCTTGCCTTCGCCCTGCCCGACCTCGCCGAGCGCTTGGCCGAGCCGGTGAGCCGCGAGGTGGTCTTCGCCTCCGCGCGCGCGGTGCAACGGGTGCCGGAACTCCTCGGCATCGGGCCGCACCTGCTGGCCGTCGCTCGGCCCGGTTGAGACATGCGCCCCGCGCTGGTCACCCCACCCGCGGTCCGGCCCGGCGATCGGGTCGCTGTGGTGTCCCCGTCGTTCGCGGCACCCGGGATGTTCCCAGCGGTGCACGAGCTGGCGATGCATCGGTTGCGCGAGCAGATCGGCCTGGTCCCGGTGGAGTACCCGACCACCCGGCAGCTCGGTGCCCCGCCCGAGGACAGGGCGCGGGACCTGATGCGCGCCTTCGCCGATCC
The DNA here is from genome assembly GCA_040003795.1 of Pseudonocardiales bacterium. Taxonomy (GTDB): domain Bacteria; phylum Actinomycetota; class Actinomycetes; order Mycobacteriales; family QHCA01; genus QHCA01. Next base: position 14,335 of record JBDUBV010000038.1, read on the forward strand.
CACCGTCAGGGCGGTGCTGGCCAGCATCGGCGGTGACGACCAGATCGCCGTGCTGCCGTACCTGGACCCGGCTGTGTTCCTGGCCGATCCCAAGCCGTTCTTGGGCTACAGCGATAACACCAACCTGCTGAACTGGCTGTGGAACATCGGGATCGTCGGTTATCACGGCGGGTCGACGATGGTGCACCTCGCGCGTGGCGGTGGGCTGCACCCCATCTCGGCGGGGTCGCTGCGCGCCGCCCTGCTCACCCGTGGCGATCTCGACCTGCACCCGGCCGACACCTTCAGCGAGGACGAATTCGACTGGAACGACCCCTCCAGCCTCGGCCGGCCGGCACCCACGCTGCCCGGCCGGGGGTGGACCTGGCACCGGCCCGACCGGGTGGTCACAGGACCGACCTGGGGCGGCAACCTCGAGATCGTGGCTTGGAACCTCGCCGCCGACCGGTGGATCCGCCCGATCGAGGACTACGCCGACTGCGTGCTCATGATCGAGACGTCCGAGGAGCTGCCCAGCGCCACCGAAGTGTTCCGGATGCTACGCAATGCAGGGGAGCGCGGCCTGCTGCAGCAGTTCCCCGCGGTGATCGTCGGCCTGGCCAAGGCCAGCAGCCTGGAGCGGCACAACTCCCCGGAGGTACGCGAGCGCTTCCGCGCCGACCAGCGACACGCCGTGCTGTCGGCGTTCGGCAGCTACCACCCCGCCGCAATGATCGTCTTCGACGTCGACTTCGGTCACACCGATCCGCAATGGGTCGTGCCGTACGGAGGCAATCTCACGGTCGACGGACCGGGGCGGCGGATCACCGCGCACTACTAGAAGAGCAGTCGCAGGTCCAGGCAGCCGAGGGTGGCCGGGCTGAGCGCCCGCGCCGCGACCGGTAACGCCTGGCCCGGGACAGACGCCGTGTCCCTTCGGCGGCTCACAGAGCCGGCTCAGCGGCCGCCGTCGTGCCGGCGCAGGTAGCGCTCGAACTCCTTGGCTATCGCCTCGCCACTGGCCTCGCGCATCTCGGTCTCGGGCTCGCGCTGCTCCAGCTGGCGGACATACTCCGCCATCTCCTCGTCCTCACCGGCGAGTTGATCGACCGTCTCCTGCCATGCCAGCGCCTCGGCCGGGAGCTCGCCGAGGGGCACCGGGAAGTCCAGCACGTCCTCGAGCCGCCTCAGCAGGGCGACGCTGGCCTTGGGGCACGGCGGTTGGCTCACGTAGTGCGGGACCTGTGCCCACAGCGACACCGCGGCCAGGCCGGCCCGGGTGGCCGCGTCCTGCATGACGCCGACGATCCCGGTCGGGCCCTCGTAGCGGGAGCTGTGCAGGGACAGCCGCTGGGCGGTCTTGGTGTCGGAGGCGCTGCCGCTCACCGGCACCGGACGCGTGTGCGGGTTGTCCGACAACAGCGCGCCGAGCAGCACGATGGTGTCGGCCTCCACGTCCCGGCACAGGCTCAGGATCTCCTCGCAGAACCCGCGCCAGCGCATGTTCGGCTCCAGCCCGCGCAGCAGCACGACGTCGCGCTCCGCCTTGGACGGCGAGCAGGTAGATAGCCGGCTGGTCGGCCACTCGATGCGCCGGCTAAGGCCGTCGACGAGGGACACCGAGGGCCGGTTGACCTGGAAGTCGTAGTAGTCGTCGGGGTCGATGACGGCAAGTGGCGTGGCTCGCCAGGCCAGCTCGAGGTGCTCGATGACGCTGGTCGCCGCGTCGCCGGCGTCGTTCCACCCCTCGAACGCCGCCACGACCACGGGGGAGCGCAGCGTGGGCAGCCCGTCGAACTCCGTCATGGCCCCAGCCTACGGCCGCGGTGTGATCCCGGCGCCTTGCCGGCACGCTACGGCGGCTTGCGTCGGTAGTCTGATCTGGTGACCGGTGCCGCAGATTCCACGCTGCTCCGCGCGCTCGCCGAGCGCGTGGTGGTCAGCGACGGCGCCATGGGCACCATGCTGCAGTCGGCCGATCTGACCCTGGACGACTTCCACGGCCTCGAGGGCTGCAACGAGATACTCAACGTGACCCGGCCCGACGTGGTCAGCAGCGTGCACGAGGCCTACCTGTCAGCCGGTGCCGACGCGGTCGAGACCAACACGTTCGGTGCCAACCTGTCCAACTTGGGGGAGTACGACATCACCCACCGGATCGGTGAGCTGGCCGAGGCCGGCGCCAGGCTGGCCCGTGAGGTGGTCGACGGGTTCAGCACCGCTGACAGCCCGCGCTGGGTGATCGGGTCAGTCGGCCCGGGCACCAAACTGCCCACGCTGGGGCACCTGCCCTTCGCCGTTCTGCGCGACGCCTACCAGGAGCAGGTTATCGGGATGCTGGCCGGCCGGATCGACGCGGTCTTGGTCGAGACCTGCCAAGACCTGCTGCAGGCGAAGTCGGCCGTGATCGGGGCCCGCCGGGCGATGGCCGCGGCCGGCGTCACCGTGCCGCTGTTCTGCCACGTGACCGTGGAGACCACCGGCTCGATGCTGCTGGGCTCGGAGATCGGTGCTGCACTGACCGCCCTGGAGCCCCTGGGCATCGACCTGATCGGGCTCAACTGCGCGACCGGTCCGGCGGAGATGAGCGAGCACCTGCGGCACCTGTCGAAGCAGTCCCGGGTGCTGCTCGGGGTGATGCCCAACGCCGGCCTGCCGGAGCTGGGGCCGCGGGGCGCGACCTATCCCCTCACGCCCGAGGAGCTCGGCAAAGCCCTGGCGACCTTCGTCGGCGACTACGGCACGACGCTCGTCGGCGGCTGCTGCGGCACCACACCGGAACACATCCGGGCCGTCGTCGACGCGGTCGCCGGCGTGCAGCCGGCCCGGCGCAAGCCGCGCCCGGAGCCGGGTGCCGCTTCGCTCTACCAGTCGGTGGCCTTCCGCCAGGACACCTCCTACCTCGCCATCGGCGAGCGGACGAACGCCAACGGGTCCAAGGCATTCCGGGGGGCCATGCTGGCCGGCCGCTGGGACGACTGTGTCGAGATCGCCCGGCAGCAGACGCGCGACGGCTCGCACCTGCTCGACCTGTGCGTGGACTACGTGGGCCGCGACGGCGCCGCCGACATGGCCGAGCTGGCGGGCAGGTTCGCCACGGCGTCCACCCTGCCGCTGGTGCTGGATTCCACCGAGTGGGGCGTCGTCGAGGCCGGGCTGGAACATCTCGGCGGCCGGGCAGTCATCAACTCGGTCAACTACGAGGACGGTGACGGCCCCGACTCCCGGATCGCGAAGATGATGCCGCTGGTCAAGGAGCACGGCGCCGCGGTGATCGCGCTATGCATCGACGAGGAAGGACAGGCCCGAACCAAGGAGTGGAAGGTCAGGGTCGCCTCCCGGCTGGTCGAGGACCTCACCGGCAACTGGGGGATGCGGGTCGAGGACATCCTCATCGACGCGCTGACCTTCCCCATCTCCACCGGCCAGGAGGAGACCCGGCGAGACGCCCTGGAGACCATCGAGGCGATCCGCGAGATCAAGCGCTGCTATCCCGAGGTGCAGACCACCCTGGGGCTGTCCAACGTCTCCTTCGGCCTCAACCCGGCCGGGCGGCACGTCCTCAACTCGGTGTTCCTGCACGAGTGTGTCAACGCCGGGCTGGACTCCGCGATCGTGCACCCGTCGCGCATCATGCCGATGAGCCGGATCCCCGACCGGCAGCGCGAGATCGCCCTCGACATGGTCTATGACCGCCGCCGCGAGGGATATGACCCGCTGCAGGAGTTCCTGAAGGCCTTCGAGGGGGTCGAGGCGACCGACGCGCGGGCGACCCGGGCCGCCGAGCTGGCCCAGCTACCGCTGTCGGAGCGGCTGGAGCGCCGGATCGTCGACGGTGAGCGCAACGGCCTCGGGGCCGACCTCGATGCAGCCCTGCAGACCCGGCCGGCCCTGGAGATCATCAACGACACGTTGCTGGCCGGGATGAAGATCGTCGGCGAGCTGTTCGGTTCCGGTGAGATGCAGCTGCCCTTCGTGCTGCAGTCCGCCGAGGTGATGAAGGCAGCGGTAGCCCATCTCGAGCCGCACATCGAGCGGGCCGACACCGACGGCAAGGGCAAGATCGTGCTCGCGACCGTCCGCGGCGACGTCCACGACATCGGCAAGAACCTCGTCGACATCATCTTGTCCAACAACGGCTACGACGTGGTCAACCTCGGCATCAAGCAGCCGATCTCGGCGATCATCGACGCTGCCGAGGAGCACCGGGTCGACGTCATCGGGATGTCCGGCCTGCTGGTCAAGTCCACTGTGATCATGAAGGACAACCTGCAGGAGATGAACGCCCGCGGCGTCGCCGCCCGGTGGCCGGTGCTGCTCGGCGGGGCGGCGCTGACCCGTGCCTACGTCGAGCGCGACCTAGCCGAGGTCTACCAGGGCGACGTCAGGTACGCCCGCGACGCCTTCGAGGGCCTGCGCCTGATGGATGCGCTGGTGACCGCCAAGCGGAGCGGCACGGTCGCCGAACTTTCCGCCGAGGAGCAGGCCAAGGCCCAAGAGCGCAGCGTCAGGCACGAGCGCTCCCGGCGGATCGCCGCGCAGCGCAAGACCGCCGCCGCCCCGGAGGAGGCCGTAGCCGGTGGCCGCTCCGACGTGGCGGTGGACGTCCCCCTCCCGGCCCCGCCCTTCTGGGGTGACCGGGTGGTCCGCGGGATCGCGCTGGCCGACTACGCAGCACTGCTCGACGAGCGGGCCACCTTCATGGGGCAGTGGGGGCTGCGTGGCTCCCGGGCCGGCAGGGGCCCGACGTACGAAGAGCTCGTGGAGACCGAGGGCCGCCCGCGGCTGCGCTACTGGCTCGACCGGCTGCAGTCCGAGGGCGTCCTGCAGGCAGCGGTCGCCTACGGCTACTACCCGTGCGTCTCCAAGGGTGAGGACCTGATCATCGGAACCGAGGACGGGGCCGAACGCTGCCGCTTCACCTTCCCTCGGCAGCGCCGCGACCGACGGCTGTGCCTGGCCGACTTCTTCCGGCCCGAGGAATCCGGCGAGCGCGACGTCATCGCCTTCCAGGTGGTCACGATGGGTGAGGCGGTCTCGCGCTACACCGCCGCGCTGTTCGAGGCCAACGCCTACCGGGACTACCTCGAGGTGCACGGGCT
>JBDUBV010000039.1:0-19369 GCA_040003795.1 Pseudonocardiales bacterium
GTCAACTCGCTCCGCGCCTCGCTGCGCTCGATGCTCACTCGCCAAATTGTCAACTCGCTCCGCGCCTCGCTGCGCTCGATGCTCACTCGCCAAAGCACGGCCGATGACCATCCGTTGCACCTGGTTGGTGCCCTCGACGATCTCGAGCACCTTGGCCTCCCGCATGAAGCGCTCGACCGGGTGGTCCTCGACGTAGCCGGCCCCGCCGAGCACCTGGACCGCGTCGGTGGTGACCCGCATGGCCGCGTCGGTGCTGAACAGCTTGGCCATCGCAGCGCGGTCGCCGTAGGGCCGGCCGGCGTCTCGCAGCCGGGCGGCGGCCAGATAGAGCGATCTGGCCGCCTCGACCTGCGTGGCCATGTCGGCGAGCATGAAGGACACCCCCTGGAAGTCGATGATCGGGTGACCGAACTGCTTGCGCTCGCGCGCATATCCGGTCGCGTAGTCCAGGGCTGCCTGCGCCACCCCGACGGCGCAGGCGGAGATGCCCAGGCGGCCGCCGTCGAGCGCCGACAAGGCGATCCGGAAGCCTTGGCCCTCGGCGCCGAGCAGCCGGTCGGCCGGCACCCGGGCGTCGTCGAGCACCACCTGCGCGGTGGGCGAGGAGGCGAGGCCCATCTTGCGCTCCGGCCGCTGCGGGGTCAGCCCGGGGGTCTGGGCCTCGGCAAGCAGCGTGGAGATGCCCCGGCTGCCCTCGTCGGACGTGCGCACCATCAGGTTGTAGAAGTCGGCCACGCCGCCGTGGGTCACCCAGGCCTTGACGCCGTTGACGCGATAGCCGTCGGTTTCGCGGACCGCCCGGGTGCTCAGCGCGGCTGCATCCGAGCCCGATTCCGGCTCGGAGAGGCAGTAGGCACCCAGCCGGTCGCCGGAGAGCATGTCGGGCAGGAAGCGGGCCCTCTGCTCGTCGGTGCCGAAGGCCGCGGTCGGGTAGCAGGCCAGGGTGTGCACGCTCACGCCGAGCCCCACCGCCAGCCAGGCGCTGGAGAGCTCCTCGACCACTTGGAGGTAGACCTCGTAGGGCTGCCCACCGCCGCCGTAGGCCTCGTCGTAGGGCAGCCCGAGCAGGCCGGCCTTGCCCAGCAGGCCGAACAGCTCACGGGGGAACTCACCGCGCGCCTCGAAGTCGGCCACCCGTGGCCGCAACTCGGCGTCGGCGATGTCCCGGGTGAGCGCGAGGAGCTCCTCGGCCTCCTCGTTCGGCAGGGTGCGCACGGCAGACATCGGCTCAGCCGGCCACGACGAGAAGCTCGCGCTGGACCAGGTTGAGCCGATCCGCGCCGGTCTCGGTGCAGACCACGATGTCCTCGATGCGCGCACCGTGCCGGCCGGGGAGATAGATCCCCGGCTCGATGGAGAAGGCCATGCCCATCTCCAACGGTTCGTCGTTGCCGGCCACGATCCAGGGCTCCTCGTGCTCCTCCAGACCGATACCGTGACCGGTCCGGTGGACGAAGTACTCGCCGTAGCCGGCAGCGCCGATGACGTCGCGGGCAGCGGCGTCGACCTCAGCGGCCGTGATCCCCGGGGTGACTGCCGCACACGCTGCTTCCTGGGCGTGGCGGAGCACCTCGTAATAGTCGGCGAAACCGGCCGGGGGCTCGCCGACGGCGTACGTGCGGGTCTCGTCGGAGCAGTAGCCGTCGCCGGTGGTCCCGCCGATGTCGACGACCACGGCGTCACCGGCCTCGATGACGCGCCCACCGGTCTGGTGGTGCGGGCTGGCGCCGTTGGGACCGGCGGCGACGATGACGAAGTTGACCGCGGTGTGGCCCTCGGCCACGATCGCGTCGGCGATGTCATGACCCACCTCCGCCTCGGTCCGGCCGGGCCGCAGCCACCCCGCCATTGCCTCGTGCACCCGGTCGATGGCCTGTCCCGCGCGGCGCAGTGCCTCCACCTCGGCCGGGCTCTTGCGGATCCGTAGCTCCCGCAGCACCGGACCGGCCAGTCCCTGCCGGGCCCCGGGAAGGGCAGCTCCAAAAGCCAGCACCTGCTCGGCCCACATCCGATTCGCCAGCCCGACTCGCGACGGCGTGCCGATGCGGGCAGCGACCAGTGCGTAGGCGTCCTCCTCCTCGTCGTAGCTGACGATGTCGATCCCGAGGTAGGCGGCCGGGGAAGCCTGCGCCGCCGGCTGCTCGAGCCGTGGCACGACGAGGAACGGGTCGCCCTCGGCCGGCAAGGCCAGGCAGGTGAGGCGCTCGAGCGGAAGGGCGTCGTAGCCGGTCAGGTACCGAAGGTCGGCACCGGGCGTCAGCAGCAAGGCGTCGACACCGTGCCGCCGGGCCTGCTCCTGCGCACGGGCCAGCCGGCCGGGAGGATAGAGATCGGACATGACCCTGAGCGTAGTGCGCCGCTCGCCGGCCGCCGGCCGCCGTCCGGGGTCGGACCGCGGGCTGGCAGGCTGGGTCGGTGCCTGGATCCCTGATGCTGCTCGACTCCGCCGGCCTGTACTTCCGCGCTTTCCACGGTGTGCCCGAGACGATCACGGCGCCCGACGGCTCCCCCGTCAACGCCGTGCGCGGCTTCCTCGACATGACGGCCACCCTGGTCACGCGGTTCCGGCCGGCCCGGCTCGTCGCGTGCATGGATGCCGACTGGCGCCCGGCCTTCCGGGTGGCCGCCATTCCGTCGTACAAGACGCACCGGCTCACCCCTACGGGCGAGGAGGAGACGCCGGACGCGCTGGCCCCCCAGGTGCCGGTCATCGAGGCGGTGCTCGAGGCACTGGGCATCGCCACGATCGGCATCGCCGGCTACGAGGCCGACGACGTGATCGGGACGCTGGTCGCCCACGAGCACGGTGCCATCGACGTCGTCACCGGCGACCGGGACCTGTTCCAGTTGGTCGACGACGCCGGTCCGGTGCGGGTGCTCTACACCGGTCGTGGGGTGCGCAATCTCGAGGTGCTCGACGAGTCGGCCGTGCACCAGCGCTACGACATCCCGGGCCGGGCCTACGGGGAGTTCGCCGTGCTGCGCGGGGACCCCAGTGACGGCCTGCCGGGGGTGGCGGGGATCGGCGACAAGACCGCCGCGGCGCTGATCCGGCGGTTCGGCTCGGTGCAGGGGCTGTTGGGCGCCCTGGACGAGGGGGTGACCGAGGGCTTCCCGGCCGGCGCCCGAACCAGGCTGGCGGCCGCCCGTGACTACTTGGCGGTGGCCCCCATGGTCGTGCGGGTGGCTCCCGACGCGCCGCTGCCGGCCTACGACGACACGTTGCCGGCCACGCCGGCCGACCCGGAGGCGCTCGTGGCGCTCTGCGACCACTGGGGCCTGGACTCCTCGGTGGAGCGGGTCCTCAAGTCCTTCGAGGTGGCCCGCTCCACCGAGTGAGCGCGGTCAGGTCAGGACACGTTGAGCGCCGTGTCGTCGACGACGAAGGACGTCTGCAGTGAACTGTCCTCCGTACCGGTGAACTTCAGCGTCACGGTCTGGCCCGCGAACGCCGCCAGGCTGAACGACTTCTGGACGTACCCGGTGTTCTTGTTCAGGTTCGAGTAAGTCGCCAGCGTCGTCGTGCCGGCCGCCACCGTGAGCTTGTCGTAGGCGATGGAGGTCGTCGTCTCCGACGTGTCGATGTGCAACCAGAAGGAGAAGGTGTAGGTCGTGCATCCGGCCGGGACGGCCACCGACTGCGACAGCGTGTCGGTGTGGGTGGTGCCGTAGCCGTCGAGCCACGCCTTCCAGGCCCCCGAGTGGACCGGCTCGCTGCTCGAGCTGTCGATCACCCCGGCGGTCGCCGTCCAGGGTGCCGCGGAGCCGGTCTCGAAGCCGGGGTTGCCGATCTTCTGGCCGGGCGATGCGCAGCCACCCCCGGCCGCGTTGACGGTCCAGGTGAACGTGGTGGACCCGCTGGCACCCGTGGTGTCACTGACGGTGACGGTCACGGTGTAGGTCCCGGTGGCCGTGGGCGTCCCGGAGATGAGACCGGTGGAGGCGTTGATCGCCTCACCGGGCGGCAGGCCGGTCGCCGAGTAGGTCAGCGTCTGCCCGCTCGCCGAGTCGGTGGCCGTGATCTGCACGCTCTTGGCTACGTTGACGGTGCCGCTCTGGCTGCCAGGGTTGTTGACGGTCACCGTGTTGCCGGTGCTACCGCCCGAGACGATCGGGTGGCTGAGGTCGCAGCGGTTCGTGTCGTTGGACCACGTGCTCTGCTCGGTGTAGCTGCCATTCCCCGTGTTGACGTTGCCCGCCCCGCCCTGGCTGCCCGGTGAGATCCACGCGCACTCGTCGGCGTTCTCCTGACCCGATGACGCGGTCCAGCCGCCCGCTGGGTTCTGGTCGGTGATCGTCTCGGAGTACTCGTGGCCCTCCACCATCGTGTACCCGTCGAGCGTGCCGGCCGACCCTGAGTTCACGAAGTTCTGCCCGCAGCTCGTGCCCTGGTCCATGACGTAGGGCATGTTGGTGAACGCCACGTCGCCGACGCTCGAGGAGACCGCGCCACCGGACAGGGTGGTGTCACCGTTGTAGTCGTGCCATGCGCAGAAGCCGCCGGTCTTGTAGTTGTCCGGGTTGAGGCCCTTGGCCGACAGCACCACGTACTGCGCGTAACGGTTGGCTGCCCCCGTGGTGTTGCCGAAGTGGCTGGCGGCCTTGACGCCCTCGACACCGATCTGGTGTCCGGTGGCCGCGGTCGGCTCGGCCGCGGAGTTGTCGTACCAGACACCGGACAACGCGCCACCGGTCGGATAGCCGACGTGGGCGGTGCTCGCGGCGCACGTCGTCGCGCCGATGGCCACACCCGGGCCGTCGCAGTACTGCGTCATCACACCGGACCACAACTCGCCGCCGGTGCCCAGGCCCTTGAACATGTTCTGCAGGCGGGGAGCGCCGCCCGCTGCGTCGCTGGAGAAGGTGAGGTTGCCACTTGCGTCAGTGCCCTGGGTCCCCCACTGGGTCCCCCAGAAGATGAGGTAGACCTTGGGATGGCCGCTCGTCACCCCGATGCCGTCGATCCCGCCGCCATACTTCAGCGTGTTGGTGCCGACCACCGCGGGGTTCGCAGCGGCGTAGGACTTGATCTTGGCGTGCTGGGACCGCGTCGGGTATGCACCGTGACGGTACGGATGGGTGTACGCCGGCGAATACGGATTCTTCACGCCGCCGGACGCCGGTGCCGAGGCGGCCAGCGCGTGAGTGGTCGTGGACAGGGCGATACCGAGGGAGATGCTCCCGACGAAGACGATCAGTCCTCGCTTTGCAAGCTTCACTGGGGCCTCCTGGGGCCGGTGGGCGTGGATGCGGGCCGACAGGGTTTGTGGCCCCTGAGCAGAAGTTACCGTGCTGAGCCCGGAGTCCGATAGAGGCGATAGCGTCCGTGTTGCCCGCCGCTATGACACCAGCGTGTAGGCCACCACGCCGCGGCGCACTGCCGCCGCGGCGGCTCTGCTGTTCACACCCACCGGTGAGCCGTCGCCTGCCACCAAGGGCAGTTGCTCGAGCAGGTCGAGCAACTGCTTGCACCAACGCACGAAGTCCCCGGCAGGCAGTTCCCCGGGCTGCCCGGTGGCCGCCGCGAGCACAGCCTGCAGTGGCTCCCCACGGGCCCAGCGGTACACGGGCCAGGCGAAGCCGGCGTCCGGGCGTCTCGTGGCCACCAGCCGGTGCCGGCTCTCGGCCTCCTGCAGGTCGGACCAGATCCGTTCGGTAGCGGCAATGGCGTCCGCCACCGCCCCGCCGGGGGTCCTGGGCGGCCGGTCGTCGGGTTTGCGCTCCTCGTAGACGACGACGCTGAGCGCCGCGGCCAGCTCAGCCGGGCCCAGACCGTCCCAGGTGCCAGCCCGGAGACACTCGGTAACCAGCAGATCGGACTCCGACCAGATCCGGGCGAGCTGCCGGCCGGCCGCGGTGACCGTCTCGCCGTCGAGATAGCCGCGCTCCTGCAGCAGCGCGCAGACGCTGTCGAAGGTGCGGGCCAGGCTGTCCGTGCGGCCCTGCACCCGCTTGGCCAGGGCGCCGGTGTCCTGGCGGAGCTGGTGATAGCGCTCGGCCCAGCGCGCGTGCACCTCGCGGTCGGCGCAGGCGTGACACGGGTGGGCACGCAGCCGTACGCGCAGCTCCTGCAAGGCGGGATCCGCGGCGGCGTCCGGCCGGTCGCGGGTCCGCCTTCGGGGGGCGTCTCGCACCGTGCTCGCCCGCAGGGAGGATGCGAGGTCCCGGCGGGCCTGCGGCGACCGGGCGTTGAAGTTGCGAGGGACCTTGACCCGGCCGAGCGGCAGCAGGGCCGAGTCGAAGTCGGACAGCGACAGCCGCCCGGCCCAGCGGTCCTCGGTCAGCACCAGCGGCCGTGCGTCCCCGGTCGGCGGCCGCCCGGGATCGACGATGACCGCGAGCCCGGCCCGCTTGCCACCCGGGATCCTGATGACGTCGCCGACGGCCAGTTGGTCCAACGCCTCGGCGGCGGCCGCACGGCGCTGCGCGGCGGCACTGCGGGCCAGCTCGGCCTCCCCCGCCCTGATCGTCGTGCGGAGGGCGGCATACTCGGCGAAGTCACCGCGGTCACAGGTCATCGCCGCGGCATAGCCCTCCAGCGCGTCGGCGTTGCGCCGCAGCTGATGGGCCAGGCCGACCACCGACCTGTCTGTCTGGAACTGCGCGAAGGACGAGCTCAGCAACGTGCGACCGGCCGCCCGGCCCATCTGCGCCGCCAGGTTGACCGCCATGTTGTACGAGGGCCGGAACGACGACCGCAGGGGGTAGGTGCGGGTGGAGGCCAGGCCGGCAACCTGGCTGGGGTCCATCCCCGACGACCACACAACCACGGCGTGGCCCTCGACATCGATGCCGCGCCGGCCGGCCCGACCGGTCAGCTGGGTGTACTCCCCCGGCGTGATGTCGGCATGGGTCTCGCCGTTCCACTTCGTCAGCTTGTCGAGCACCACCGAGCGGGCCGGCATGTTGATGCCTAGAGCCAGCGTCTCGGTGGCGAAGACCGCCTTGACCAATCCTCGGACGAACAACTGCTCGACGGTCTCCTTGAACGCCGGGAGCATTCCTGCGTGGTGTGCCGCGATACCGCGTTCCAGGCCGTCCAGCCACTCCCAGTAGTTCAGGACCTTGAGGTCCTCGGCCGCCAGGGCAGCCGTCCCGGCTTCCACCAGCCGCCGGATCTCGGCGCGCTCGGTTGGGGTCGTCAGGCGCAGCCCGGCCCGCAGGCACTGGGTCACCGCAGCATCGCAACCCATGCGGCTGAAGACGAAGGTGATGGCGGGCAGCAATCCCTCGCGGTCCAAGCGCTCGATCACCTCCGGCCGGCTCGGGCCGGCGGAGAAGGTCCGGGGACGGCGCCCGCCCCGGCGACCGGCGATCGGCGTGCTCCGACCCTGCTCACGCGTGCGCCTGAGCAACTCCGGGTCGACGTCCCGGGTGGAGTCGTCGGCGAACAGGTCGAACATCCGCCGCCCCACCATCACGTGCTGCCACAACGGCACCGGCCGGTGCTCCTCCACGATGACCCGCGTGTCGCCGCGCACGGTGGCGAGCCACTCACCGAACTCCTCCGCGTTGCTGACGGTCGCCGAGAGGGAGACCAGTGTGACGCTGTCGGGCAGGTGGATGATCACCTCCTCCCACACCCCTCCGCGGAAGCGGTCGGCCAGATAGTGCACCTCGTCCATCACCACAAAGCCGAGGCGGTCGAGGTTGCCGGACCCGGCATAGAGCATGTTGCGCAGCACCTCGGTGGTCATGACCACGACCGGCGCTCCACCGTTGACGGCGTTGTCCCCGGTCAACAAGCCGACGTTGACAGCGCCGTGCCGCACGACCAGGTCGGCGTACTTCTGGTTCGACAGCGCCTTGATGGGGGTGGTGTAAAAGCATTTGCGACCCAGTCGCAGGGCCAGGTGCACGGCGAACTCGCCGACCACAGTCTTGCCCGCTCCGGTCGGGGCGGCCACGAGGACACCATGGCCGTCCTCCAGCGTCCGACAGGCCTCGACCTGGAAAGGGTCCAAGGTGAAGGGGTAGCCGGCGGCGAAGTCCTGCACGGCGGGATTACCCCCCGCAGCGCCGCTGCGCTGCACAGGGCCGATCACCGCCCCAATCTACGGCCGGTTAGGCGCAGCGAGCACGTTCAGCGCCCCCGGCACGCAACGCGAGGTCACCGGGAGCGCGGCCAGCCGCTCGCCGTCGGCGTAGGCCACCACGCCGTCGGATTCCAGCCGGACGACGGCCCCGCGCAGGGTGCGCACGGCCCGGTGCCCGATGTGCCGCCCTGAATAGACGCGAGGCTTGATCCGGATCAACTCCCTACGGGAGACGGGGCCCACGACGACGACGTCGAGGAGCCCGTCGGTGAGGTCGGCAGCCGGCACGATGCGCATTCCTCCGCCGTACGCCGATGCGTTGCCGACGGCGACGAAGGTGGCCAGGAACTCCTGTCGCTGTCCGTCGACCTCGACGACGAACGCCCTGGGGCTCATCCTGATCAGCTCGGCGAGGACCGCGATGTCGTAGCGACGGCGGCCGCGCGGCCACCGCATCCCGTTGGCCCGCTCGTTGACCGCCGAGTCGAAGCCGGCACCCAGGACGCATCCCCACCACTGCTCGTGACCGGCGTCGTCGCTGGCGCGGACGGCGTCCAGCGCCCTGGTCCGGCCCGCCGCGACCATCTCCACGGCGGCGTCGAGGTCGTTCGGCACGCCCGCAGCAGCGGCGAAGTCGTTGCCGGTGCCGGCCGGGATGATGCCCAAGGGGGTGCGGAGGCCCGCCACCGCCTGGATGGCCAGGTGGACAGTGCCGTCTCCACCGAGGGCGACCAGGGCCGAGGTGCCTCCGGCGACGGCGGCGTGGCACAGATCGAGCGCCTCGGCGCGGTCTCGTCCGCACACCTCGTCGACTTCGAGCCCGCGAGAACGCAGTCCCGCCAACGCGGGGGCCGCTGCTGCCCGCGCCCGGCCCCTGCCGGCATGCGGGTTGTGGACGACGGTGAGGGGACCGGGCACTCTGCGCAGGCTAGCCGCTCAGGAGATGTCGGAGAGGTCGGAGGGCTTGGGATCCAGCGGCGACACGTCGTCGTCGCCGATGTTCTCCCAGCCCTGCGCGGCGCGCTGCCGCGCCTCGCGGCGGGACTTGCGCTTGTCGTGGACCCGCGTGATGACCAACGTAAGCTCGTAGAGCAGCCACAGGCACGCCCCCAGCGCGGTCATGCCGAACGGGTCCTGGCCGGGAGTTGCAAACGCGGCGAACAGGAAGCAGAGGAAGATCGCCTGCCGCCGCCAACCGGCCAGCCGCTGGTGAGAGAGCACACCGACGACGTTGAGCATGCCCAGTACGAGCGGGAACTCGAAGGCCAGCCCGAAGACCAGGACCATCGCGGTGACGTAGCGGAGGTAGCCGCTGATGTCCAGCAGCGTGGTGACCGAACCGCCGCCGACCGTCAGCAGGAACTGCAGCCCGGTGTACAGCGCGAAGTAGGCCAGGACCGTGCCGAGACCGAAGAGCACGCTGCCGATGCTCACGAACACCACTGCCCACTTGCGTTCCTTGGTGTGCAGCCCGGGTGTGATGAACCGCCACAGCTGGTAGAGCCACACTGGGGCGGACAGGAGGCCGCCCACGAACATCGACACCTTGAGACGGGCATTGAACTGGTCAAGCACCGAGAAGGCGTACACCGTGCAGCCGTGCCCGCTCAGTGCGGTCTTGTCCTGTGGCAACCGGCAGTACGGGTGCAGGATGAAGCCGAAGATCGGCTTGAAGTAGATGAAGGACAGGACCGACGCGATGATCACCGCGACGGCGGCCTTGAAGAGCCGGCCGCGCAGCTCGTAGAGGTGCTCGACGAGGGTCATCCGACCGTCCGGTGACCGCGTCCTGCGACGTGGCCGCAGCCGGCCCAGCTCGGTCACGACCGCTCAGCCCGCTGGCTCAGTGCTGCTCGCGGCGGGTATCCGCTGCGGGGGCCGGATCGGCGGCAGTGGCGTCGCGGCCCGTGGGCAGCGCCGGCGGCACGTAGTCGGCCCGGTGGTCCGCCCTGAGGTCGCCTCTGTGGCCGATCGGGTCGTCGTCGACGCGATCAGCGGCATCGTCCTTGCCGTCCTCACGCAGACCCTTGGTCTCGGCCTTGAAGATGCGCAGGGACCGGCCGAAGGACCGCGCGGCGTCGGGCAGCTTCTTTGAGCCGAAGAGAATCAGGATGACCAACGCGATGATGACGAGGTGCCATCCCTCAAATGCGCGAGCGAGCATGGTCTGCACCTTCCGTCAGTGGCCTTGAACATCGTACGTCGGGTCCGGCCTATGCGGACGTGTTGCCAGCGACGGGACGCTCTGCCGGCAGCCGGGCAAGCGCCTCGTCGAGCGCCGCGGCGCGCTCCCTGGTGACGGCCAGCCGCTCGGCGAGGGCGCTCACCCGCCGCGACAGTCCGGCCAGCAGGAACAGCAGCAGCACCGTCGCCACCAGGATCAGCCCGACACACACCAGGAGGACCACCACGGCGTCAGCTTAGCGGCCGGCCGGTTCACGATCTGCCCGTCAGGCGTCCTGCGCCGACCGGGCGAAGGCCGCGAGGTGGTCAGCCCGGCGCAGCCGCAGGGCGAAGTCGAGGACGTCGTCATAGCCGATCAGGGGCCCGGACTTGCACTCGAGCGCCTCGTCAGGGATACGCCACGACGTTGCCGAGACACCGCCGGCGATGAGCAGCGCCACCACCTGACGGTCGGCGGGCTTGCGGACCTCGCCCACGCAGCCGGTGCAGTCGAATGCGTAGTAGGACCGGGTCACCACCGAGCACACCATCAGCCGCACCTGGTCGGTAGTGAGGGCAACCTCGCCACAGGCCGGGCAGGTGGCCTTGATCGTCGTCATGGGTTTGCCTCTCGTGCCGGCCCACGGCTTCCTACCGCGGTGCTGACTGGGAGTTCGGCAGATGTGGCCGTGCGCTAAAGCACCGATGCAGCGTCATCCTCGTAGGCATGCAGGGCCGCCCGGGCCATCGAGCGCACCTCGTCGGCGAGATCGTGCGGTTGCACCACTGAGACCGCGGCACCCAGGCCGAGCACGAGGCGGCTGACCCAGGACCGGTCAGCGGCCCGCAGGGCCACCTCCAGGCCGCCGTCGGGCAGGTCGGCGACCGATTCGGTGGGGTAGAAGTCGGCCACCCATCTGGCCCGGGCGGCGAGGTGCACGACCACGAGCTCGTGCTCCGGTGACGGCCGGAAGACCCCACCACGGACGTCCACCGGCTGTGCCTGCAGGGGCGGGGCAGCCGGCTCGTCCAGCAGCGTGAAGGCGTCGATCCGGTCGAGCCGGAACAACCGGGTGGCCTCCGCCCGGCGGCACCAGCCTTCGAGATAGCTGCGGCCCTCCACCAGGAGCAACCGGGTGGGGTCCACGGTGCGCTCGGTGGTCTCGTCGCGCCCGGCGGTGTAGTAGGTGATGCGCAGCGCCCGGTGCTCGTCGAGTGCCTGGCGAACGCCAGCCAGGGTCGCCTCCTCGGCCTCGACACGTACCGTCACCCGGCTGGTGCCCGCGGCAGCGGTTCCGGCCGCCTCCTCCAGCTTGGCCAGCGCCCGGTCGATCGCGTCACCGCCCTCGAGTCCCGGGACATCGGCCAGGGTACGCAAGGCAACGATCAGGGCGAAAGCTTCGTCGGTCGAGAGCCGCAGTGGCCGGCGGATGCCCGCGTCGTGGGTGACCGTCAGAGTGTCGTCCTCCGACCAGGCCAGGTCGATGAGATCGCCCGGCCCGTAACCCGGCAGGCCGCAGACCCAGAGCAGGTTGAGGTCGTCACGCAACTGGTCGGCGCCGACGGCGAAGTCGGCGGCCACCTCGGCCAGCCGGATGCCCGGGTGCTCCAGCAGGTACGGAACCAGCGCCAGCAGGCGCGGCAGCCGGTCGGGGGCCGCTCTCACGCGCGTTCCCCCGCGAGGGCCCGCAGTCGGCCCACCACGGCCGAGCGAACGTCGGCTGGTCCCAGGACGACCACGTCGGCGGCGTACCCGGCCAGCCGCTCCGCCAGGGCCTCCGGGTCGGAGTAGGGCAGGTCGAGCACGTCACCGACGTCATCGGGTTGGATCCGGCTGGCCGCGCGTCGCAAGCCGGCGCCGGCTCCAGGCCGGACACGTACGGTCGCCGTCTGGGTGGGCGTGTCGGCGCTCAGCGAGGCCGCCATGGCGACCAGGTCGAGATCGGGCGGCACCTTGACCTTTCCTGCCGGCCCGGCCGGGGTGACCGGGCCGGACACCCGCGAGAGCCGGAACACTCTGGCGGCCCGGCGCGCGCGGTCATAACCGGCCAAATACCACCGGCCGCGCCAGGAGACGATTCCCCACGGCTCGACCTCCCGCTCCTGCGGTGTCGCGGAGTTGGCCGTGCGGTAGGCGAAGTGCAGCACCCGGCCCTGCTGGACCCCCTGCAGGCTGGGCAGCAGCGCCGGCTCGGTCGCGTCGACGACCGGCTCCACGCCCAGGGTCGCCTCTGGGTCGACGTCCACCCCCGCGGCGCGCAACTTCACCAGGGCACTGCTGGCCGCCGAGGACAGCCCCGAGCGCCACAGCCGCGCCGCAAGGCCGACGGCTGCCGCTTCATCCGGCTCGAGGTGGATGTCCGGCAGCTCGTAGTCGCGCCGGGCGATCCGGTAACCGACCTCGGCGTCGGTGTCGAAAACGGAGTTGGTGCCGGTCTCCAGCGGTATCCCGAGGTCACGTAGCTCGGACTTGTCGCGCTCGAACATCCGCTGGAAAGCCTCGTGGGCCTTGGCATCGTCGCGGTGGTCGTAGCCGTGGTCGTAGCCGGGGACCAACGACCGGATGCGCGCGGACGTGAGGAACTGCCGGGTCGACAGCAGGCAGATCACCAGGTTGACCAGGCGCTCGGTACGGGCGGCTGACACCGCCCCCACGCTAGCCGATCTTGCGGAGCTCGACGACGAAGCGCAGCGTCGCGTTGGGCGGAATGGGGCCCTGGCCCTGCGGCCCGTAGCCCTTGTCCGGCGGGATGACGAGCAGTCGCTTGCCACTGGCCTTCATCCCGATCAGGCCCTCGTCCCAGCCGAGGATGACCAGCCCCTGACCCAGCTGCACGGGGAACGGCTTGCCGCGGTCGTAGGAGTTGTCGAACTCCGGTCCCGGGTAGAGAGCGCCGCGGTAGTCCACAGTGAGGGTGTCGCCGACCTTGGCCCCCGGCCCGCTCCCCTCCGTGAGGTCCTTGACGGTGAGCGTGGCGGGGACGGCCCCACCCGGCAGGCAGGGCAGCTCCGGCTTCTTGCCCTGGGCGGCCAGGGGCTGACAGGGGGCGTTCGCGGCGTCGGCCGACGGTGAGGACACGGGCTGCTCCGATAGGCTTGTGGAAGAGGTGTTGGACCGGCTGGTATGGCCGCAGGCGGCGATCAGCGCAATGGCAGCACCGGCGAGCAGGATCTGCAGACTGGGTCGGCGCGAATGCATGACGGCAACGCTAACCTGCGTCGGTGATCCGCTGGCGGCAGGGCACCGTGCTCGCGACCGTGCGTGAGTGGCCGGGTGCGATGGAGCTCGACGTCGGCGTCGACGGCGGGCGGGTCGCTGCCCTGGCCTACCCGTCGCTGGTGGGTCGACCGGAGCCGGGCGACTCGGTGCTGCTCAACACCGGCGCCCTGGATCTCGGTCTGGGCACAGGGGGCTACGCCATGGTGGTTGCGTTGCCTGGCCGGCTGCCCGCCGACGCGGCCGGTTCCGGGCACCTGGTCAAGGCCCGCTACACCCCACTGCAGGTGGTCGTCCTCGGCGTGGAGGAGCCCCAGTCGCCGCACCATGACCTCCTGAGGGCGGCCGGGTCACTCGACGGCCTGCCTGTCGTCGTCGCCGACCTGCACTCCGCCCTGCCGGCGGTGCTCGCCGGGGTGCTCGCCGACCTGCCCGATGTCCGGGTCAGTTACGTCATGACCGACGGCGGCGCGCTGCCGCTGTGGTTCTCCCGTACGGCTGCCGCACTCGACCACCTCCTCGCCGGCACGGTCACCGTCGGCCAGGCCTACGGCGGCGGGCTGGAAGCAGTGACACTGCATACCGGGTTGCTCGCCGCGCGGCACGTCCAGAACGCCGAGGTGGCCATCGTGACGCAGGGCCCGGGCAACCTGGGCACGGCCACCCGGTGGGGCTTCTCCGGGGTGGCGGCCGGTGAGGCGGTCAACGCCGTGGCGGCCCTCGGTGGGCGGCCGGTCGCCGCTCTGCGGCTGTCCGGCGCCGACGACAGGCACCGCCACCAGGGCGTCTCGCATCATTCGCTGACGGCGTACGGCCGGGTGGCCCTGGCAGCGGCCGACGTGGTGCTGCCGGCCGGGTTGCCTCCGTCACTGGCGGCCCTGGTCGCCGCCGACGTCGCGCCCCTGCGAGCCCAGCACGCGGTCGTGGAAGTGGACACCAGCGGACTGCTCGACGCGCTGAGGGCGTCGCCGGCGGAGCTGTCCAGCATGGGGCGCGGTCTCGATGACGACCCGGCCTACTTCCTCGCCTGCGCCGCAGCCGGCCGGCGTGCCGCCGCGATGGTCAGCTGACCAGGATCACGTACAGCCAGAAGCCGCCCAGGAGCGCGAGGAGGATGACCACGTAGACCCAGGTTCGGAACAGACCCGCGCGGGTCTGGTAATGGACCTTCGCGGCCCGGCGCTGCGTGCGGGACAAGCCGGCCAGATCGGCCCGGGTCGGCTTGGTGGGCGCGTCGTCATCCTGCGGCTGCAGGAAGATCTCGCGAAGGCGGCTGCGTGTCTGCATCGGGCACCCTCACATGCTCGCGATCAGCTTCTCGACCCGCTCGTCGACCGACCGGAACGGATCCTTGCACAGGACGGTCCGTTGCGCCTGGTCGTTGAGCTTGAGGTGTACCCAGTCGACTGTGAAGTCCCGCCGCTTCTCCTGCGCCCGGCGGATGAACTCGCCGCGCAGCCGGGCCCGGGTGGTCTGCGGTGGAACCGACTTGGCCTCGAAAATCTCCAGGTCGCGGGTGATCCGCTCGACCACCCCGCGCCGCTCCATGAGGTAGTACAAGCCCCGACCGCGCTGAATGTCGTGGTAGGCCAGGTCGAGCTGGGCGACCCGGGGACTGGACATGGCCAGGTCGTGCTTACCGCGGTAGCGCTCGATGAGCTGGTATTTGGTGACCCAGTCGATCTCCCGGTCGACTGAGGACAGCGTGCCGCTGTCCACGGCGTCGAGGACGCGGCCCCACAGCTCGAGCACCCGTTTGGTGGTCGGGTCGGTCCCGTGCCGCCCGAGGAAGTCGGTCGCCTTGGCGTGGTACTCCCGTTGGATCTCCAGGGCGGTGGCCTCACGGCCGTTGGCCAGCTTGACCTTGCGTCGGCAGGTGATGTCGTGGGAGACCTCCCGGATCGCGCGAATGGGGTTCTCCAGCGTCAGGTCACGCAGGATCACGCCGGCCTCCACCATCCGCAGCACGATGTCGGCAGTGCCCACCTTGAGCATCGTGGAGGCTTCGTTCATGTTGGAGTCCCCGACGATGACGTGCAGCCGCCGGAAGCGCTCGGCATCGGCGTGCGGCTCGTCACGGGTGTTGATGATGGGGCGGGACCGGGTCGTGGCAGAGGAGACGCCCTCCCAGATGTGCTCGGCCCGCTGCGACAGGCAGTAGACCGCGCCGCGGGGCGTCTGCAGCACCTTGCCCGCGCCGCACAGGACCTGCCGGGTGACCAGGAAGGGAATCAGCACGTCGGCCAGCCGGCTGAACTCCCCCAGCCGGCCGACGAGGTAGTTCTCGTG
Source organism: Pseudonocardiales bacterium (assembly GCA_040003795.1). Classification (GTDB taxonomy): domain Bacteria; phylum Actinomycetota; class Actinomycetes; order Mycobacteriales; family QHCA01; genus QHCA01. The sequence goes on from JBDUBV010000039.1 coordinate 15,706, forward strand.
GCAGCCGTAGGAGTTGCCCGCCGAGTCGGTGTTGTTCTTGAACAGGTAGATGTCGCCGGCGATGCCCTCTTCGCGCAGCCGCCGCTCGGCGTCGACCAGCAGGCCTTCGAGGATCCGCTCCCCCGCCTTGTCGTGCGTGACCAGGTCGATGATGTCGTCGCACTCGGGCGTGGCGTACTCCGGGTGGGATCCGACATCGAGATACAGGCGGGCACCGTTGCGGAGGAACACGTTGCTGCTGCGGCCCCAGGACACCACTCGCCGGAACAGGTACCTCGCCACCTCGTCGGGGCTGAGCCGGCGCTGGCCACGGAACGTGCAGGTGACGCCGTACTCGTTCTCGAGCCCGAAGATCCGGCGGTCCATCGGCCCAGCCTAGTTGGCCGCTTCGGGGGCTGGCGGCTCCGTGGACGCCGGCTCAGCGGCGGGGAGCAGCGCTGTCAGCCGGGCACCGGTGATGCGGCGGAACGTGCGACCGCTCCTCGTGCGGTCGAGGATCGCGACCTCGAGCGCCGCACCGTCGATCTGCCTGGGCGCGCCGTTCTCGCCGCCGGTGCCGGCCAGCGCCGCCACGGCCAGGTGCAGCGCTTCCTCGAGGGTCTGTTCGTCGCGATGCTGCTCGCGGACGCGTGCCGCGATGGCCTCCGACTGCCCCCCCATGGCGACGAACCCCGGCTCGTCGCCGACGGAGCCGTCATAGGTCAGCCGGTAGAGCTGGTCCTCTGCCGGTGTCTCTCCCACCTCGGCCACGCAGATCTCGACCTCGTAGGGCTTGGCCTGCTCGGTGAAGATGGAGCCGAGCGTCTGGGCGTAGGCGTTGGCCAGGCCGCGGCCGGTGACGTCGCGCCGGTCGTAGGAGTAGCCACGCAGGTCGGCCAGCCGGACCCCGGCGACGCGGAGGTTCTCGAACTCGTTGTACTTCCCGACGGCGGCGAAGGCGATCCGGTCGTAGATCTCGGCCACCTTGTGCAGGGCCGAGGAGTAGTTCTCGGCGACGAAGAGCACCCCGTCGGCGTAGGTGAGCACGATGACGCTGCGGCCGCGGGCGATGCCCTTGCGGGCGTACTCCGAGCGGTCGCGCATGATCTGCTCGGGTGAGGCGTAGAACTGCATACCCACGGTCGGTCGCGCCTTCCTGTCCTCGGTCGGTGGAGGTGCCGGCTCAGCCGCCGGGGTTGGTCATCCGGGCGGCAAGCACCTCCTGCACCACGGCCCCGATCTCGGCGTCGGGCACCCGCCGGAAGCCGTCGCTGCCCACCACTGCGACCACCGGGTAGATCCCGCGGGTGACGTCGGGACCGCCGGTCGCGGAGTCGTCGTCTGCTGCGTCGTAGAGCGCCTCGACGCAGATCCTGACCACCTCGTCCACGGGCATGCCGTCACGGAAGCGCTTCTTCAGCGCACCGCGGGCGAACGGCGACCCGGAGCCGACCGAGTGGAAGGAGTGCTCCTCGTAGCGCCCGCCGGTGACGTCGTAGGAGAAGATCCGGCCGACCGTGGCCGGGTCCTCCGCGCCCAGGTCGTAGCCGGCGAACAGGGGCACGACCGCCAGGCCCTGCATGGCCGCCGCCAGATTGCCGCGGATCATGGTCGCAAGCCGGTTGGCCTTGCCCTCAAGGGACAGCGTGTGGCCCTCGATCTTCTCGTAGTGCTCCAGCTCGACCTGGAACAGCCGCACGATCTCGATCGCGATGCCGGCGGTGCCGGCGATGCCCACGCAGGAGAACTCATCGGCGGGGAAGACCTTCTCGATGTCGCGCTGGGCGATGACGTTGCCCATCGTGGCCCGCCGGTCGCCGGCCATGACGACGCCACCGGCGAAGGTGGCGGCGACGATGGTGGTGCCGTGAGGGGCCAGGCCGGCTGCCGACCCCGGCGGCAAGGGGCGGCGCCCGGGCAACAGCTCGGGTGCGACAGCGCCGACGAACTCGGTGAAGGAGCCCGAGCCGTGCATGGCAAGCAGGTCGGGCAGGTTGCCCCACTGCTGCGATCCCGATGACATGTGGCTCCCCGGTCGCTGTCCTCGAACGACGTGAGGAACCCTACCCGCGCGGCCGCCCCGGTCGCGGCGGGGTTGCACCCGGTACCCAGGTACGGGCTTACCGTACGGTGATGAACATCGAAGCCCCGGATGCCTGCACCCTGCCGACAGCCCAGCAGCCGGTCCGCCTCGGCGAGATCAAGGCGTTGCTGGCCTCGTCCGTCGAATCGCTCAGCCGGCTCGAGGCCGGGCTGCTGCGGCTGACGCTGACCGCCGACGCCGCAGTCGCAGCGCGCACTGCAGACCTGCTGGTACGCGAGTCGGGCTGCTGCTCGTTCTTCACCTTCACGCTCACCATCACAGACGGACGGCTGACGCTGGACGTCGCGGTGCCCCCCGCACACGGGCAGGTGCTCGACGGCATGGCCGGGTGGGCCGGCTGGTGAGTACGGCTCTGCGGTCGGGCCCGGCCGCCGGGGCGGGCGTCAACCTGCAGACGCTTCGCTATTACGAGCGCCGTGGGCTGATCAGCGAGCCCGACCGCACCGCAGGCGGTCAGCGGGGCTGGCCCGCCGGGACGGTGGTCGTGCTGCGGGTCATCAGGGCCGCACATCGCACCGGCTTCGCCCTGGACGAGATCGCCGATCTGCTGATATCCGGTGCGCACCGGCACGGCCGCCGGGCGGCGCCGGGTCTGCCTGGCCGGGCGCGGGCCACGTTGGCCGAGACCGAGCAGAGGCTCGCCGACCTGGAAGTCATCTGCGACACGCTGTCCGCCGCGGTAGCCGCGGGCTGCGAGGACCTGCGCACCTGCGCCGAGAGCCCGTGCTGCCCGCTGCCCTACGAGGCGCTGGCTACTGACCGCCCTTCTGGATAAAGGACCTGACGAACTCCTCGCTGTTCTCCTCGAGGACACCGTCGATCTCGTCAAGCATGTCATCGACGTCGTCGGTCAACTTCTCGTGACGTTCCTTGACCTCGGACTCCGGGGCGACCGAGGCGTCGACCTCGTCGACGTCCTCGGACTTGCGAGTCGCCTTGGACTGCCCACCGCCGGTCTCTCGCGTCGGCATGGTGCTCCTTCCGTCGGTGTGCGATCAAGGTACCCCGACGGTGAGACGCCGATGGCCGAGCTCAGTGCCCGCCGGTCAGGGCGTCGACCAACTCGGCTGCGGATGCGCACCGGTCGATGAGGTCGCCGACGTGGGCGCGGGTGCCCCTGAGCGGCTCCAGGGTCGGGACCCGGACGAGGGACTCCCGGCCCAGGTCGAAGATGACCGAGTCCCAGGAGGCGGCGGCGACCTGCGCCGGATAGCTGCTCAGGCAGCGCCCCCGGAAGTAGGCGCGGGTGTCCGAGGGAGGTTCGGACATCGCCGTGACGACGTCAGCTTCGGGCACCAGGGTCAGCATCGAGCCGCGGGCCACCAGCCGGTTGTAGAGGCCGCGGTCGGGACGCACGTCGGCGTACTGCAGGTCGACCAGTTGCAACCGGGGTGCATCCCAGCCGAGGCCGTCGCGCTCCCGGTAGCCTTCCAGGATCCGCAGCTTCGCCACCCAGTCGAGCTCACCGGCGCATGACATCGGATCGATCTCGAGGCGCGAGAGGACCGACTCCCACCGGGAGAGCACCTCGGCGGTGACGTCGTCGACGTCAGCGCCGTAGCGGTCCTCGACGTACTTGCG
>JBDUBV010000040.1:0-19212 GCA_040003795.1 Pseudonocardiales bacterium
TCTACTCCATCGAGGACCTCGCCCAGCTGATCCACGACCTGAAGAACGCCAACCCACTGGCGCGGGTGCACGTCAAGCTCACCGCCGAGACCGGCGTCGGCACGGTGGCCGCCGGTGTCGCCAAGGCGCACGCCGACGTCGTGCTGATCTCCGGGCACGACGGGGGCACCGGCGCGGCGCCGTTGACCTCGCTCAAGCATGCCGGCGGGCCGTGGGAGTTGGGCCTCGCCGAGACGCAGCAGACGCTGCTGCTCAACGGCCTGCGCGACCGGGTCACCGTTCAGGTCGACGGCCAGCTCAAGACCGGCCGCGACGTCGTGGTCGCTGCCCTGCTCGGGGCGGAGGAGTACGGCTTCGCCACGGCGCCGCTGATCGTCTCAGGCTGCGTGATGATGCGGGTCTGCCACCTCGACACCTGCCCGGTCGGCATCGCTACCCAGGACCCAGACCTGCGCAAGCAGTTCACCGGCACGCCGGAGTTCGTGATCACCTTCTTCGAGTACCTCGCCGAGGAGGTACGCGAGTGGCTGGCCCGGCTGGGCTTCCGCAGCCTGGAGGAGGCCATCGGGCATGCTGAGGTGCTGCAGATCCGCCCCGCCGTGGAGCACTGGAAGGCGGCCGGTCTCGACCTGTCCGCCGTGCTGCACGTGCCCGACCTGCCGCAAGGCACTGCCCTGACCCGTACAACCGAGCAGGACCACGGCCTGGACCGGGCCCTGGACAACACTCTCATCGACCTCTGCGAGGGCGCCCTGCTGGACGGGTCGCCGGTGAGATTGGAGTTGCCCGTCCGCAACGTCAACCGCACTGTCGGCACGATGCTCGGCTCCTACGTCACCCGGCGCTTCGGCGGCGACGGCCTGCCGCCGGACACCATCGACATCACCTTCACCGGCTCGGCGGGCCAGTCCTTCGGGGCCTTCCTGCCAGCCGGCGTCACGCTGCGTCTGGAAGGCGATGCCAACGACTACGTCGGCAAGGGCCTCTCCGGCGGCCGCATCACGCTGCGACCACCGCGCACCGCGCCCTTCGTCGCCGAGGACAACGTGATCGCCGGCAACACCCTGCTCTACGGCGCAACCGGCGGCCGCCTGCTGGTCCGGGGAAGGGTCGGGGAGCGCTTCGCCGTGCGCAACAGCGGTGCCGACGCAGTGGTCGAGGGCACCGGTGACCACGCCTGCGAGTACATGACCGCCGGGCGGGTGGTCATCCTCGGCCCGACCGGGCGCAACCTGGCGGCCGGGATGTCCGGCGGCCTGGCCTACGTCCTGGACCTCGATCCCGGGTTGGTGAACCGCGGCGGCGTCGACCTGTTCCCCCTCGACGACACCGACGCCGAGCAGGTGCGTGGGCTGCTCGAGGCACATCTGGCACAGACGGGGTCGGCGAACGCCGGCCGCCTGCTCGCGGGTTGGGGCGGCATGACGGCCCGACTGACCAAGGTGCTGCCCAGGGAATACGCCGGGGTGCTCGAGGCCAGGGCCGAGGCCGTCCGCACCGGGCGGCCGGTGGACGACGTGGTCATGGAGAAGGCCCGTGCCTGACCCCCGCGGCTTCCTCAAGCACGGCAGGGCGGTCGCGCCCCGCCGCCCTGTCGACGTGCGGATCCAGGACTGGCGGGAGGTGTACCAGCCCTTCCCGGCGGAGCACAGCCGCGAACAGGCCGCCCGGTGTATGGACTGCGGGATCCCCTTCTGCCACAGCCTCTCCGCGGGCTGCCCGCTGGGCAATCGGATCCCGGACTGGAACGACCTGGTCCGCCGTGACGACTGGCGCGAGGCGATCGAGGCGTTGCACGCCACGAACAACTTCCCGGAGTTCACCGGCCGGCTGTGCCCCGCGCCGTGCGAGGCGGCCTGCGTGCTCGGAATTGCCGACGCCCCGGTGTCGATCAAGCAGATCGAGGTGGACATCGTCGACCGGGCCTTCGCCGAGGGCTGGGTCCGCCCCCAGTTGCCGGTGCGCCCGACCGGCCGGCGGGTCGCTGTCGTCGGCTCGGGACCGGCCGGGCTGGCCGCTGCCCAGCAGCTGACCCGGGCCGGGCACGACGTCACGGTCTACGAGCGCGACGACGCCCTCGGGGGCCTGTGCCGCTACGGCATCCCGGACTTCAAGCTGGAAAAGCACCTGGTCGACCGGCGGGTCGAGCAGATGGCGGCCGAGGGCACCCGGTTCGTCACGTCATGCGAGGCCGGCGTCGACGTCTCTGCCGAGGAATTGCGGGCTGCATACGATGCGATCGTGCTGGCCGCCGGTGCGCCGCTGGGCCGGGAGTTGCAAATCCCGGGTCGGCAGCTGGCCGGCGTGCACCTCGCGATGGAGCATCTGGTGCCCGCCAACCGGGTGGTCGCCGGCCGGCTCGAGTCCACGCCGGTGGACGCCAAGGACCGGCGCGTGGTCATCATCGGCGGCGGTGACACTGCGGCCGACTGTCTCGGTACCGCGCACCGGCAGGGCGCCACGAGCGTGACCCAGCTCGACATCTATCCCGAGCCGCCTCCGGTACGCGACGCGGGCCGGACGCCGTGGCCGACCTGGCCCTGGGTGTTGCGGTCCTATCCGGCGCACGAGGAGGGTGGCGAACGGGCGTTCGCCGTCCAGGTGGAGCGGTTCCTCGGCACCGACGACTGCCGTCTTCGGGCGCTGCAGCTGCGGGAGGTGCAGGTAGTCAAGGACGCGGCAGGCCGCCGGCAGGTCACACCGGTGGGCGAGGGCACCAGCGAGCTGCCGTGCGAGCTGGCCCTGCTGGCCATCGGCTTCGAAGGCGCCGACGGTGGCCGCCTCCTCGACCAGCTCGGGGTGGGGGTGTCCGACGATGGCTCCGTCGCCTGCGGTCCTGACTGGCAGACCTCGGCCCCCGGCGTGTTCGTCGCCGGTGACATGAAGCGCGGTGCCTCGCTGATCGTCTGGGCGATCGCCGAGGGCCGGGCGGCCGCCGCCGCCGTGGACGCGTTTGTCAGCGGCGACTCGACCCTGCCCGCCCCGGTGCCTTCGACCGGAGCCCCGCTGGCCTGACCTGCGTCCCGTGATCACTAGCCTGGTTGCATGGCGCGCCGGGCGAAGATCGTGTGCACGCTCGGCCCGGCCACCGCCACGCCGCACGCGATCCGCGACCTGGTCAGGGCCGGCATGGACGTCGCCCGGCTCAACTTCAGCCACGGCACCTACGCCGACCACGAGATCGCCTACCGTACCGTGCGCCAGGCAGCCGACGAGGTGGGTCGCAGCGTGGGCATCCTGGCCGACCTGCAGGGCCCGAAGATCCGCCTCGGCACGTTCGCCGGCGGCCCCGTCGAGTGGGCCACCGGAGAGATCGTGCGGATCACCACCGACCAGGTCCCCGGCGGCCACGATTTGGTGTCCACCACCTACGACGGCTTGGCCCGTGACGTCAGGGTGGACGACCGGCTGCTGGTCGACGACGGCAAGGTAGCCCTGACCGTCATCGGCGTCCACGGCGCCCAGATCGAGTGCCTAGTCGTCGAGGGCGGCCCGGTCAGCGACCACAAGGGGTTGTCCCTGCCCGGCGTGGCGGTCAGCGTGCCGGCCATGTCGGCCAAGGATGCCGACGACCTGCGCTTCGCGCTCGGCCTGTCGGTCGACCTGATCGCCCTGTCCTTCGTCCGGTCACCGCTCGACGCCGACCTGGCGCGGGCGATCATGGCCGAGGAGGGGGTCCGGCTGCCGGTGATCGCCAAGCTCGAGAAGCCAGAGGCGGTGGCCGACCTGGTTGCAGTCATCGATGCCTTTGACGGGCTCATGGTCGCGCGGGGCGATCTCGGCGTCGAACTCCCCCTGGAGCGGGTGCCGCTGGTGCAGAAGCGGGCCATCCAGCTGTGCCGGGAACAGGCCAAACCGGTCATCGTGGCGACCCAGATGCTGGAGTCGATGATTGAGAGCTCCCGGCCCAGTCGCGCCGAGGTCTCCGACGTCGCCAACGCCGTCCTCGACGGTGCAGACGCCCTCATGCTCTCGGGGGAGACCAGCGTGGGCCGCCACCCGGTGCAGGTGGTCACCACGATGGCCACGATCATCACCACCGTCGAGGAGGACTCCGACTGCCATGTCCCGCCCCTGCTGAGCAGCCCGCGTACCAAGGGCGGGGCCATCGCTGCGGCTGCGGCAGAGGTCGGTGCCACGCTGCACGCCGGCGCGCTGTGCTGCTTCACCAAGAGCGGCGACACCGTGCGCCGGCTGGCCAGGTTCCACTCGCCGCTGCCGCTGCTGGCATTCACCCCCGAGCAGCGGGTGCGCAGCCAGTTGTCCCTGTGCTGGGGCGTAGAGACCTTCCTGACCCCGCCCGTACAGCACACCGACGAGATGGTGGCCCAGGTGCAGGACATCCTGCTGGAGACCCGACGCTTCGCGGCAGGGGAGCAGGTGGTCATCGTGGCGGGCAGCCCGCCCAACGTCCCCGGCTCGACCAACGCGATGCGGGTATGGCGACTTGGCGACGAGATCCGCCGTGCCTGAGCCGGCCGGCCCGACCGGACAGCAGGCCCTCGACCGGCTGGTCGGCCTGCTCGATCTCGAGCAGATCGAGCAGGACATCTTCCGAGGGGTCAGCCCCGACGTGTCCCTCCAGCGAGTCTTCGGCGGCCAGGTGGCCGGCCAGGCACTGGTGGCGGCCGGGCGCACAGTTCCGGCGGAGCGGCAGGCCCACTCGCTGCACGCCTACTTCCTGCGCCCGGGCGACCCGGCAGTCCCGCTCATCTACCTGGTCGACCGGATCCGCGATGGGCGCTCCTTCACCACCCGGCGCGTGGTCGCGGTGCAGCACGGCAAGGCGATCTTCAACCTCTCGGCGTCCTTCGCCGTCGCCGAGCCGGGTCTCGACCACCAGTTGCCGATGCCCGACGTGCCCGGGCCCGACGAATTGCCGACGCTGGCCCAACGCGCGGCACCCTTCGGTGACACGCTGCCCTTCAACCGACTCCCGCGTCCCATCGACCTGCGCTATGTCGACGACCCGCCCTGGGTGTCGCGGAGCACCGGCCGCCGGGAGCCGACCCAACGGGTCTGGATGCGCGCCGACGGGGTGCTGCCCGACGACCCGCTGGTGCATGTCTGCGCGCTGACCTACGCCAGCGACATGACGCTGTTGGACTCCGTCCTGGCCGCGCACGGCCTGGCCTGGCACCTCGACGAGTTAGTGGGCGCCAGCCTCGACCACGCCATGTGGTTCCACCGCCCGTTCCGGGCCGACGAGTGGCTGCTCTACGACTGCGACAGCCCGTCCGCGGCCGGCGGTCGGGGACTGGCCACCGGGCGGATCTTCGCCGCCGACGGGCGTCACGTCGTGTCCGTCGTCCAGGAAGGCCTGCTCAGGATGAGGAGGAGCTGACCGGACGTCGCGAGACGATCCTGAACGTGTTGCCCTGGCTCCGGCGTTCTGTGTGCACACTCGCTGAACCAATCGGAGTGTCTGCACACAAAGTGCGGTTGGGCGCGGGCCGTTCAGAGTCCCCACGCCTGACTGACCTGATCGGCCAAGTGCTCCTCCCCAATCGTGGTGTCCACCTCGATGGCCGGCAGTTCGAGGCGCTTCGTCTCCTCGAGCAGGCGGTCGGTGAACATCCGGTCCCGCTCGAGGATGTTCCACCTGGCGCGCAACGGGTCGCCGGTCTTCCGCGAGACTTCCCAGGCGGTTCCGCGACTGTCGAACGCTGCCAGGCGGAACTCGGGCGTGGGCAGCAGCCACACGACGTGGCGCCGATCGACGCTCACGGGCTGGACGAGGTGCGGCAGGAGCCGGAACCCCTCAGCGATCACGCGCGGCGCCGCCGGTAAGCGCAGCAGGTCTTCGACGATCAGGCCGAAGCCTTCGCCGTGGAACCAGGGGAACGTCTCGAGCATGATCTCCGGGGACCGGTTCAGCCAGCGCTCGTCCATGTCCATGGCCATGAACCGTTCCAGGTACGGAGCGTCCGCCGACGTGCTTCGGCGGACGTGATCCGCCATGACGTCATCAGTTGAGTACAGGTGGAGCCCGTAGTGCGCCGAGATGCGGCGCGCGATGGTGGACTTTCCCGCGCCGCTGCCGCCGCCGATCCAGTAGACGTGCCGCAGGCGCTGCCGCAGCGCCGCGGCATGGGCGGTCATTGCCGCTTCATTGCGAAAGCCGCTGGGATGTCGAGGGCGCGGGAGTAGCGGCAGCCACCGCGGCGACCTCGGGAAGGACGTTCACGCCGGAGCCCTGAGAACGGACCCCACCCGGTGCTCCTCGCGACCCTCCCCGGTGATCACCCAGACCGACCGGCGGCCCTGCACTTGCCACTCCTGCGGCCCTCCGACCAGGGCGGTCTCCTCGTCAATGCCGACTACCGAGGTGCCACTCGGCAGGTCGAGCAGGTACCGCTCCGGCAGGTCAGGGAGCCATTCCGTGAGCCGGTCGAAGTGCGGGATGACCCGCAGGTGGGGGACGGCCCCCAGGCCCCTGCGGCCCGGCGTGGAGGGCTCCCGGATGTCGGGCACCCAGTCGGTCAGGACGATCGCTCCCGCGCTGCAGCCGGCCAGTGCCGCGCCGCCCCGCCACGCCGCGTCGATCTCCCGGCACAGCAGCGTGCCGCGAAGGGCGTCGGCGAGGTACGGCGGGCTGCCACCGGAGAGGTAGATCAGGCCGGCACCGCGTACCTGCTCGGCGATGTCCGGGCGGTCGGCGTCAGCACGGGTCTCAACGACGAGTGGCACGGCGGTGACACCCAGCCTGCGGGCCTGTTCCCGGCCCAGGGCCACCCAGCGAGCCAGCGAGGCGGCTCCTTCCGGTGCGGCAGCCGTCGGGATCTGTACGTAGACCGGCGGCCGCCCGGCCAGCAGACCGCCCTCCACTTCGGCCATCACCGGCAGGTACTCGCCGCTGCCCACCAGTGCCACCGGGCCGGGGTTCATACGTACTCCTGGACCAGCCGCCAGGCGGTGTGCACGTGGGCCGCCTCCGTCGACGGCGAGCCGACTGCCAGGCGCAGCGTGTAGCGGCCGTTGACCCGGGTGTGGGTGAGGAAGACCTGACCGCCGGCGTTCAGCCGGGCCAGCAGCGCCTCGTTTGGCGCGTCTGGGCCGCCCAGCCGGAAGCAGACCAGGGCAAGCGGGTGCGGGGCCATCAGCTCGAAGCGTTCGTCTGCGGCAACCAGCGCCGCGAACTCCTGGGCCAGCGCGATGTGCCCGCGGATGTGCGCGCGCAGGCCTTCCGCGCCGTACCACCTCAGCACGCACCACAGCTTGAGCGCCCGGAAGCGCCGGCCCAGCGGCACCTGCCAGTCGCGGTAATCGATCACCGCACCCGACTCCGTCGCAGTGTTGCGCAGGTACTCCGGCAGCACCGACAACGCAGCCACGAGGTTGGCCCGGTCGGCCACGTAGAAGGCGTCGCAGTCGAAGTTGGTGAGCAGCCACTTGTGCGGGTTCGTCGAGTACGAATCGGCGTACTCCAGCCCTTGGTTGACCCAGCGCAGCTCCGGGCACACTGCTGCCACCCCGGCGTAGGCGGCATCGACGTGCAGCCAGGTGTTGGTACGCCGGCACAGCCGGCCGATCTGGCCGACTGGGTCGAACGCCGTCGTCGACGTCGTCCCGGCCGTCGCCACCACCATCGTGGGCGTGAGCCCGGCCGCCTCGTCGTCGTCGATCAGGGCGTGCAGGTGATCGATGCGCAGCGCCTGGGTGAGCGGGTCGACGTCGACCAGGCGTAGGTTCTCGGTGCCCATCCCGGCGATCCGCACCGCCTTCTCCGCCGCCGAGTGTGCGGCCTGGCTGGCGTAGACGCGGTACTGACCGCTGAGCCCGGCCCGCCCGGCGGCGCCGCCGCTGGCCCGGTGCAGCGCCGCGACCAGGCCGACCAGCACAGCACTGGAGGCGGTGTCCTGGATGACGCCGCCGCCGGCGCCGGAGCTGCGGAACGCGCCGGGCAGGTCGAGCAACTCGGCCAGCCAGTCGAGCACCAGAGTCTCCAGCTCCGTGGCGGCCGGACTGGTCGCCCAGAGCATCCCCTGCACGCCGAGCCCGGACGAGAGCAGGTCGCCGAGGATGGCCGGGAAGGAGGCGTTGGCGGGGAAGTACCCGAAGAATCCGGGGTGCTGCCAGTGTGTGATCCCCGGCAGCACCACCCGCTCGAGATCGGCCAGCACCTCGGCGAAGGGCTCCCCGTGCTCCGGCGGGTGCCCCGGCAGACCGGCCCGCACCTCGCCCGGCGCCGAGCGCGAGAGCACCGGCATGCTCTCCAGGCGCTGGTAGTAGTCGGCGATCCAGTCGACGACCTCACGCCCGTGCCGCCGGAATTCCGCAGGCGTCATGTGGCCCCTGGGTGGATCCGTCACACCGGCGACCCTACGGTGGAGCAATGTCCGAACACACCTTCCCGGCTCCGGCCGGCCTGCATCTTGCCGTCGTGGCCGTCGACTGCGCCGACCCACCCGCCCTTGCTGGCTTCTGGGCCCTGTTGCTCGGTGGCACCGTCGAGCCCGACCCCGACGGTGACGCGACAGTCCTGCTCCCGGACGGCCGGCCGCTGGACTTCCTGCGGGTGCCCGAAGGCAAGACTGTGAAGAACCGGCTGCACTTCGACCTGCGGTGTACGTCGTTCGACGAGGCGGTCGAGGCAGCACTGCGCCTGGGCGCCACCCGGGCCGACGACGGCTACGACGGCGGGTCCTGGCAAGTGCTGCGCGACCCCGAGGGCAATGAGTTCTGCATCTTGCGCTCCTCGTGAGCGTGCCCCCGGTGGGACTCGAACCCACATGGCCTTGCGACCAGCCGCTTTTGAGGCGGCCCCGTCAACCGATTGCAGCACGGGGGCAACGGGCGACCCGAGGGTATCGAAGATAGGCTGCGGGTTCGTCATGCGCCCATACCTTGGAGCCTCCCGTGACCGACGCGCCGACGCCCCGCGTACTCATCGCGGAGGACGAAGCGCTCATTCGGCTCGATCTCAAGGAGATGCTCGAGGAGGAGGGCTACGAGGTCGTGGGCGAGGCCGGCGACGGTGAGACGGCGGTGCGCCTGGCCAGGGAGCTGCGCCCCGACCTGGTCATGCTCGACGTCAAGATGCCGGTGTTGGACGGGATCGCGGCGGCCCGGCAGATCGCCGGCGACCGGATCGCCGCCGTCGTCATCCTCACGGCGTTCAGCCAGCGCGAGCTGGTCGAGCGGGCGAGCGCGGCCGGAGCGATGGCCTATCTGGTCAAGCCATTCTCCGCGCCCGACCTGGTGCCCGCGATCGAGATGGCGCTGTCCCGCTTCAGTGAGATCCTCGCCCTCGAGGCGGAGGTCGCCGGTCTGACCGAGCGTCTGGAGGCGCGCAAGGTAGTCGAACGCGCGAAGGGGGTGCTGATGACCGAGGCCAGGATGAGCGAGCCGGAGGCGTTCCGCTACATCCAGCGGACCGCGATGGACCGCCGTACCTCCATGCGTGAGATCGCCGCCGGAGTCGTGGCGGGCACCTCCCGGCCGAGCTACCGCGACTCTGTGCACGACGTCCCGTCCGACAACTAGGTAACGAGAAGGTCACGCCGGGCACCGCGGGATTCGTTCCGGACCCGGAGGGGCGCTACGTTACGTACGACTCATCCGAGACGGCCGACCCGCCGGGCGGCACCCGAGCCATCACAAAGGAGAACCTGCATGGCTGACCGCAAACTTTTGCGCGTCGTCGCGGCTGCCGGCGTCCTCGCCGTCGTTGCCGCAGGCTGCAGCAAGAGCAACGACAAGAAGACCACCACGGGTGGTTCGAGCGGCGGCCCGGTCAAGGTCGGGACATTGCTCCCCGTAACCGGATCCCTGGCCTTCCTCGGCCCACCGGAGATCGCCGGCGTGAAGCTCGCGGTCAAGGACATCAACGCCGCGGGCGGGGTCAACGGCAAGGACGTCACCATCGACGAGGGTGACTCCGGGGACACCTCGACCAACATCGCCAGCCAGACCGTGGGACGCGAGCTCAATGACGGCGTCAGCGCGATCGTGGGCGCGGCGTCCTCCGCCGTGTCTCTCAAGGTGATCGACAAGATCACTGCCGCCGGCGTCATCCAGATCTCCCCGGCCAACACCTCCGATAAGCTCACCGCCTACCCCGACAAGGGCCTCTACTTCCGGACCGCTCCGCCGGACCTGCTGCAGGCTCAGGCGCTGTCTGAGCTGATCCTGGCCGACGGCGGCTCCAAGCTCGGCATCCTGGCGCTGGACGACCCGTACGGCACCGGCCTGGCCACCAACACCGAGAAGGACTTCACCGACCAAGGCGGCAAGGTAATCAAGAAGATCATCTACGACCCTCAGGCGACGTCCTTCCGCACCGAGGTGGCCCAGATGAAGGCAGCGACTCCGGACGCCATCGCGCTGATCGGGTTCGACGAGTCCGCCAAGATCCTGCAGACCATGAACGAGCAGGGCATCGGCCCGAAGAACGGGACCAAGGTCTACGGCGTCGACGGCAACATGGGTAACGCATTGGGCGAGAAGTTCAAGGAGCCTGGCTCGCTCAACGGGATGAAGGGCACCACGCCGCTGACCAACCTCAGCGCCGACTTCAAGGCCCGCGTCAAGGCGGTCAACCCCAAGCTCGTCGACTTCAACTACGCAGGTGAGTCCTACGACGCGACGGTCATCGTCGCGCTGGCCGCCGACGAGGCCAAGAGCAACAAGGGCACAGCGATCGCCAAGCACATGATCGACGTGACCAAGGACGGCACCAGCTGCACCTCGTACAAGGACTGCAAGGCCATCATCGACAAGGGTGGCAACCCCGACTACGACGGCACGATCGGCAAGGTCAGCTTCGTCGCAGCCGGTGAGCCGGGCGAGGGTAGCTACGGCATCCTGCAGTTCGGTGCGAACAACAAGATCGACGACTCCAAGACGACCTACAAGATCGTCAAGGGCAAGTAACAAGCAGTACGAGCAGAGGGGCCCGGCCACGTGGCCGGGCCCCTCTGCTCGTTGTGCTGTCACTTCTCCGGACAGGGCCCGAACAGTGCGCGCAAGGCCTGCTGCACGTTCCCCGGGGGCGGGATCTGCAGGTACTGGACCGGCCCGTTGCCCAGGCGCAGGCCGAGGCTGAAAAAATAGACCTTCTTGGCCTCGATCAGCACGTGGGGGTCACACCGCGGAATGCTCATCAGGACGGGGAAGGCGACGCTGCTCCAGCCGGCAGGGAGCACTGCGACGGGTGACCGCGCCGGGACGCCCGCATCCGTGGTGCCCGACAGCAGGTCGTACAGCACGCTTCCCCGGGTGCCGACAACCGTGACCCGCTCGGTCGATGCGCGCCGGCGGAGGATCAACGACCCATGCAGCACCGGATGTCCCGGCAGGCCCGGACGCCGGACGATCGGCCCATAGCCCACGCTGACCGCCGTCAGGAGCGCCTGCTGCTGGCAGTCCGCTCGCCGGAGCCGGTCGAGCAGACCGTCGGAATCGGCGATAGTCACGGTGACGGTCCGGCTGCGGTGATCCGCGGTACGCACCCGGACGCGGACCCAGGGGTGACCGGCGGGGATGGAAGCACAGCGTGCCGTCCCGAAGTTGATCGGGAAGTTCAGCTGCAAGCCGGGTGTCAGCTCGTCGCGGGCAGGGGATCCGCGCACCACAGTGAACTGCGGCGCCACGAGCTGCACATCCTCGATGGTGACCGTGGCGTGGCCGTGATTGGCCAACGGGATGGAGATCTGCCGGTTGGTGGCATCGACGCGGTCCTGTTGCACGCCGGCGCTCAGCGCCGGCGCAGCGGCGGGGGGTGTGCCACCGCTACAGGCAGCAAGCAGGACCGGGCCCAGCAGGGCGACCGCGACACGGCGTGGACGCGCCCGGCGCATGTCGTGCTCAGACGACCTTGGCGAGGGTGCCCAGGTAGAGCTCGATCACCTTGGGATCCTCCAGCAGGTCGCGGCCGGTGCCGGTGTAGGCGTTGCGCCCCTGGTCCAGGACATAGGCCCGGTCACAGATCTGCAGGCAGCGGCGGGCATTCTGCTCCACCATGATGATCGAGACGCCGGTCGCGTTGATGCGGCGGCAGCGGATGAAGACCTCGTCCTGGTAGGCCGGCGACAACCCGGCCGACGGCTCGTCGAGCAGCAGCACCGAGGGCTCCATCATCAGGGCGCGGCCCATCGCGACCATCTGCCGCTCCCCGCCGGAGAGCGCACCGGCCTTCTGCTTGCGGCGCTGTGCCAGCAGTGGGAAGAGCTCTGCGACGAACTCAAAGCGTTTCGTGAACGTCTTGGGTCGCAGGTATACGCCCATCTGGAGGTTCTCCTCCAGGGTGAGCGACGGGAAGACGTTGTTGTTCTGCGGGACGTATCCCAGCCCTTGCGAGACCAGCACGTGCGCGGCGGCCGAGGTGATCGCCTTGCCCCGCAGCGTCACGGTGCCCTCGCGGATCGGGATCAGGCCGAACAGAGCCTTGAGCAGCGTCGACTTGCCGGCGCCGTTGGGGCCGATGATGCCGATGAGCTCGCCGTCCTGCAGGTATAGGTCGGCACCGTTGAGGATGTTGACGCCCGGGACGTAACCCGCGACGAGTTGGTCGGCCCGCAGCAGGGCGCCTTCGGCGCCGCGCTCATGCTGCGCCCTGACGTCCTCGACGGCCGCCTCGTCGACCCTCAGGGCAGTGTCGTCGGCGAGTTCCTCGGCGCTGCCGGCCACGTCGGCCGACGACACGGGGGGAGCCTGGCCGGGGCGGGGCGCTTCGGTCATGACACGGGCTCCTCGTCATCGGCGAGCTGGCGTTCCTCGTCCTCGATGGTCAGTGCCGCATCGTGATGAGCGCCGAGGTAGGCGTCGATGACCTCGCGGTTGGCCATGATCTTTTCCGGCGGGCCCTCGGCGATGATCTTGCCAGCCGCCATCACGACCACCCAGTCGCTGATGTCGCGCACCACATCCATGTCGTGTTCGACGAAGACCACGGTCATGCCCTCGCCGCGGAGGTCCTTGACGTGGCCGAGAAGGCTCTGGGTCAGCGCCGGGTTCACCCCCGCCATCGGTTCGTCGAGCATGACGACCTCGGGCTGTGACATCAGTGCCCTGGCCATCTCGAGCAGTTTGCGCTGCCCCCCCGAGAGCTCGCCTGCGTAGTCGTCACGCTTGGCGTCGAGCTTGAATCGGGCGAGCAGATCGTCGGCGCGGGCTTCGATGTCGATCTCCTGAGGGCGCCACGTCGGCGGCACGAGCGCGCGCAGGAACCGCTCCCCGCGCTGCCCGGTGGCCCCGAGCTTCATGTTCTCGATGACCGAAAGCTTGGCCAGCGCCTTGGTCAGCTGGAAGGTACGCACCACACCGCGGCGGGCAACCTGGTGCGCCGGCAGACCGCTGAGGGAGCCTCCGTTGTAGGACCAGGTGCCGGAGTCGGGGCGGTCGAAGCCGGTGAGCAGGTTGAACAGCGTCGTCTTGCCGGCGCCGTTCGGACCGATCAGACCGGTGATGCCGCCGCGCTGGACCTCCAGATGGTCGACATCGACGGCGGCGAGACCGCCGAAGGTGCGGGTCACCTTGTCGACCACGAGAACCGGGTCGGGCTTGGCGACCCCTGCTTCCTCGGCCAGCCCCTCGAAGGAGGTAGCCGCGGTGCTCCTCGGCAGATCAGCGGGCATCGAGTGCGATCTCCCGTCTGTTACCGAAGATTCCCTGTGGGCGGAACACCATCAGAAGTATGAGGCCCAGACCCACGAGCATGTAGCGCACCTGGCCTGCCTGACTCGACGTGAGGAAGGTGATGTAGCCGTTGCCGACCAGCTGGCCGAGCACGGTCTCGGTCACCGACAGCAGGAACCAGAAGATCATCGCGCCGACGACCGGGCCCAGGACCCGCGCTGCGCCCCCGAGGATGAGCACGGCGTAGGCGAAGAAGGTGACCGGCGTGCCGTACAGGTCCGGTTGGACCGACTGGCTCTGGACCGCATCGAAGATGCCGGCGAGGGACCCGATGACGCCGCCGAGCACCAGGGCCTGCATCTTGTAGAAGTAGACGTTCTTGCCCAGGGAACGCGCCGCGTCCTCGTCCTCGCGAATCGCCTTCAGCACGCGGCCCCACGGGCTGCGCATGAGAAGGAAGACAAGAAGGACGCAGAGGCCGACCAGGGTCCAGCCGACGAGCAGGCTCCAGGTGTCGGGGGCGGAGAAGCGGAAGGGCCCGACCCCGTACTTCGCGTCCGAGGGGAACGGGTTGAGGTTGGTGAAGGCGGTCGCGAACTGGTTGAGGCCGTCCGAACCGCCCGTCCACTTCGACAGGGCCACCGACCGGAAGCACAGCCGGAGGATCTCTGATGCCGCGATCGTGGTGATGGCCAGATAGTCGGCCCTCAGCCGCAGCGTGGGCAGGCCCAGCAGCAGCCCGAGGGCCACCCCGCTGAGCAGGCCGATGAGGATGCCGACGGCGAAGGGCAGGTGGAAGGTCGTCACGGAGATCGAGACCCCGTAGGCGCCGACCGCAGCGAAGCCGACCTGTCCGAAGTTCAGCAGTCCGGTGTAGCCGAAGTGGATGTTGAGACCGATGGCCAGCAGGGCGAAGTAGACAGCATCTAGCCCGACGAGGGCGTGGAAGCCGTTGGTGATGATCGAACCGAAATCCATGTCAACCGACCCTGGTCCGGGCGCCGAGAAGACCCGAGGGCCTCACGATGAGGATGATGATGAGGATCAGCAGGCCGCCGACGTTCTTGAGCTCCGGAGCGACCACGAGCGTGGACATCTGCACCAGGATGCCGACCAGCAGGCTGCCCAGCAGGGCGCCGTAGGCCGTCCCCAGACCGCCTAGAGTGATTCCGGCGAACATCAGCAGCAGCAGCCGGAAGCCCATCTCCCAGTTGACCTGGTCCGACAGGCCGTATAGGACACCGCCGAACGCGGCGAGAGCGCCTCCCATGATCCATACGACCAGCACCACTCTGTCGACGTTGATGCCTGAGGCGGACGCGAGGTCGCGGTTGTCGGCCACGGCACGCATGGCCTTGCCGATCCTGCTCCGTTGCAGCAGCAGTGCCACGCCCACGAGGACGAGGAGGCTGAGCACGATGCTCGAGAGGTCCTTGTCGGTCAGGTTGACCGGGCCGTAGTCGCGCGCGTTCTGGCTGCCGTAGTCGGTGTAGGCGTGGCTGCGGTCGCTGTACAGCACCAGGATCACGTAGCGCGCGAGGATAGACAGCCCGATCGAGATGACGAGCATCGCGATGAGGCCGGTGCCCCGTTTGCGCAACGGTCGCCAGAGCAGGCGCTCGTTGAGCCCGCCGGCCACGCCGCCGATGATCACAGCGAGGATAGTGGCGATGATCAGCTGCAGCCCGAGGCGCGAGTTGAGCATCCAGGCGACCACAGCACCGAAAGTGACCAGCTCGCCGTGGGCGAAGTTGGTCAGGCCGGTGGTGCCGTAGATCAGGCTCAGTCCGATTGCGGTGATCGCGATGATGAGCCCGAAGCGGATGCCCTCTAACAGCAGTTGCAGGGCGCGGACGGGCTTGTGCTTGTTGCCCTGCCCCCCGCCGCCGCCGCCCTGCTGCTTGCCCGTCGTCAGGGCGAAGAGCACGAACCGGGTGCCGTCAGAGCTGATGGTGACGGTCAGGGAGGAACGATTGGGGTCGAGCAGCTTGGCCCCCGCGGGGAACGTGCTGCGATCCACAGTCGCGGTGTAGTCGCCCGGCCCTGGGACATCGATCTTGAACTGGCCGTTGGCCCCTGTCTTGACAGTGCCGACCTGTTCGCCGCCCTTCTTCTTGACCTTGACGGTGACTCCCGGCGCCGGCTTGCCGTCGACGGCAACGCGGCCCAGCAGGCCTTCACCGGCGGCCTGGGCAGCCGGGGCAGTGGCGACGAAGGCGAAGCCGGCCATCGCGACCACAGCGGCCGCGATCAGGTGGCGCACCAGGCGCGGGCGAGGCAGTGAACGCGGCAAGGTGTGGGCTCCCTCACAATGGTGTCGCGCCACAGTAGTGCAGCCCGGGAGGCCTCGGTAGCAAAGGCCGGTCTTTGGGCCCTGTTTAGCCACCAGGCGCGTGGCGCGCTACGGTACCCGCTTGGGCTCGGAGGAGGGCGACTAGGCCCGCCGAGGGGAGGGCTAACTGTGCGGCGTGGTGTCATTCGCATCCGGCAAGCCCGCCTGGACGATCTCGACGTGATCGCCGGCTTCGCGTCCCTGGTACCCCACCTACCCGCCAATCGCCGTCGTGGCCGCCGGTTGGCGGCCCTGCCCGACATGCGTGAGCGCTATGTCGCCATGCTTATCGACCCCCGTCGCCGGGTCATCCTCGCCGTCGGCGATGCCGACGACGGCCCCGAGAAGGTGCTCGGCATGGCGGTACTGGCCCAGGACGTGGCAGGCGAGCTCCTCGACGTGCCGGTCGTACGGATGAGCCACCTCGTGGTCGACCGCAGTCAGCGGCGTCGTGGGGCCGGCCGGGCACTGATGGCGGCGGCCGCCTCCTATGCGGAGGAGGCAGGGGTCGATCACGTCACGGTGGGCCTGGCAACCACCGACCGCGACTCCAACAGGTTCCTGGCTCGACTCGGCTTCGCCCCTGTCGCGGTGCACCGCATCGCGCCGCTGGCGGCGCTGCGCCACCTCCTGGCAGTGCCCCAGTCCAACGAGGTGACCGCTCGCCGCGTCCACCGCAATAGCCCGCGGGCGCGCCGCGCGCTGGCCCGCTCACCGCTCGAGGGCGAGCGCGATCTCGCCTAGCCGGCTCAGCTGCCCGGCGGCCGCGTCAGCAGGGCGCAGGTGAGGCGGGCGGTGCACACCCGGCGGTCCTGCTCGTCGGTCAGCACGATCTCGTAGCTCGCGACCCGCGATCCTTCGTGCAGTGCCGTGCACACGCCGGTGATGAGGCCATCGCGCGCGGCCCGGTGATGGGTGGCGCTGATGTCGACGCCCACGGCGACGCGTTGGCCACCTGCGTGCACGGCAGCGGCAATGGAGCCCAGCGTCTCGGCCAGGACCACCGACGCCCCACCGTGCAGCATCCCGTAGGGCTGGCGGTTACCGCTGACCGGCAGGGTTCCCACGACCCGGCCGCGGCCGACCTGGGTCAACTCGATGCCGAGTCGGTCGGCCAGCTGCTCTGGCTGGTTGGCGAGGGTGGCGAACAGCTCATGGGTCGGGTCCACGCCGGCTCCTGTCCGATCAGGAAGTGTCAGTACCCGAGACTAGAGTCGCGGTGATGACAAGCGCCGCCGCCATCGGCACAGCCCGGCTGCTCCTGCTCGACGGCCACTCTCTTGCCTACCGGGCCTTCTTCGCGCTGCCGGTGGAGAATTTCTCGACGACCACGGGTCAGCCGACCAACGCGGTCTACGGCTTCACCTCCATGTTGATCAACGTTCTGCGCGACGAGCAGCCCACGCACGTCGCGGTGGCGTTCGACCTCTCGCGCAAGTCCTTCCGCAACGAGACGTTCGCGGCTTACAAGGCCAACCGGGCGGAGACCCCGACGGACTTCAAGGGCCAGGTGAGCTTGATCCAGGAGGTGCTCGAGGCCCTGCGGATCCCGTCAGTCACGGCCGAAGGCTTCGAGGCCGACGACGTGATCGCCACTCTCGCCACACAGGCCGAGGCCCTGGGCATCGACACCCTGATCTGCACGGGCGACCGTGACTGCTTCCAGCTCGTCACCGACCACGTGACCGTCCTCTATCCCAAGCGGGGGGTTTCGGACATGTCGCGGATGACCCCGGCGGCCGTCCAGGAGCGCTACGGGCTCAGCCCCGTGCAGTATCCCGACTTCGCCGCATTGCGCGGTGACCCCAGTGACAACCTGCCCAGCGTGCCCGGCGTGGGGGAGAAGACCGCCGCGAAGTGGATCCGGGAGTTCGGCTCGCTCGACGGGCTCGTCGAGCACGTCGACGAGCTTCGTGGCAAGACCGGCGACGCACTGCGCGAGCACCTGGCGGCGGTGCTGCAGAACCGCCAGCTCACTCAGCTCGTCCGCGACGTGACCCTGCATGTCCACCCCGGAGAACTCACGGTCGCCCAGTGGGATCGCGACGAGGTGCACAAGCTGTTCGACACGCTGCAGTTCCGCGTGCTGCGTGACCGGCTGTGGGCCACGCTGAGCGCTGCCGAGCCCGAGGCCGAGTCGGGCTTCGACGTCTCCGGGGGCCCGCTCGAGGCCGGTGACGTGGCCGAGTGGCTGGCGGAGTTCGCGCGTACCGGCAGGCGCGTCGGGGTCGCCGTTCGCGGCACATGGGGCCGCGGCACCGGCACCGTACAGGGCATCGCGCTGGGGGTCGAAGGCGGCCAGGGTGCGTATATCGATGCCGAGCAGCTCATCGAGGACGACGAGAAGTCGTTGCTGAGCTGGCTGACGGACCCATCGGTGCCCAAGGCGGTGCATGACCTCAAGGGCCCGCTGCTGGCGTTGCGGGCCCGCGGGTGGAACCTCGCCGGTGTCACCAGCGACACTGCCCTTGCCGCCTATCTCGCACTACCCGGGCAGCGTTCCTTCGACCTCGGCGACCTGGCCCTGCGTTACCTGCGTCAGGAGTTGCGGGCCGACGCCCCCGCCGACGGCCAGCTCACCTTGGACGGTGGCGAGGACGAGGCCGACGAGGCGGTTGCCGGCATAGAGGTGGTCCGGGCTCGCGCCACCGCCGACCTGGCCCGGGCACTCGACGGCGATCTGGACGCGCGCAGCGCCGGCCAGCTCCTGCGCGACATGGAGCTGCCGCTGGCCACCGTGCTGGTCGACATGGAGGCCATTGGCATCGCCGTGGACCTCCATGTGCTGCACGAGCTCGAGTCCGACTTCGCCGCGGGGGTGCGCGACGCCGCGGAGCAGGCCTACGCCGTGATTGGCCGCGAGTTCAACCTCGGCTCACCCAAGCAGCTGCAGGCCATCCTGTTCGACGAGCTGGAGCTGCCCAAGACCAAGCGGATCAAGACCGGCTACACCACCGATGCCGAGGCACTGCAGAACCTCTACGACCAGACCGGGCACCCGTTGCTCGAGCACCTGCTCCGCCACCGGGACGTCGCGCGTCTCAAGACCGTCGTCGACGGGCTGCTGCCCATGGTCGACGACCTGGAGCGCATCCACACCACGTTCAACCAGACCATTGCCGCCACCGGCCGGCTGTCCTCGACCGATCCCAACCTGCAGAACATCCCGATCCGCACGGCGGAGGGCCGCCAGATCCGCCGCGCCTTCATCGTCGGCAGCGGTTACGAGTCGTTGATGACCGCCGACTACAGCCAGATCGAGATGCGGATCATGGCGCACCTGTCGGCCGACGCCGGGCTGA
>JBDUBV010000168.1:0-5644 GCA_040003795.1 Pseudonocardiales bacterium
TGCTCGCGGCGTACTTGGTGCCGAGCAGCCCGTTGGAGCCGTACTCGCCCTCGAAGTAGATGTGGCCCACCTTGTCCCCGGCCTTGAGCATGCCCTTGCCGATCAGCCAGTCGGTGGCGTCGATCATCTCGTAGTCGTAGGTGGAGCCGACCTCCATGATGTAGTCGTTGCGCAGCAGCGTGGAGGCCCAGGCCGACGGGATGGCCAGCATCTGGTCCTGCGTGTACTGGTCCAGCAGGGCGGTGTTGATCGGCGAGCCCAGCGCCTGCTGCAGGGACAGCACCTGGCCCTTGAGCTGCTGATAGAGCGGCACGGCCTGTTGGACGTCGTACCCGTGGTCCTTGACGGTCAGCTTGATCTTGCGACCACAGACCCCGCCCTTGTCGTTCTGCAGCTTCCAATACAGCTTGTTGCCGTTAGTGATGCTGGTGCCCAGTGACGCGAAGACTCCGTGCAGGTCGGTCAGGATGCCCAGGTTGATGGTGTCCTTGGTGACCCCGATCCCGGTCTTGACCCCGGCGGACTTGGCGCCGCTCTTGCCATTCGTTGCCTTGGTGCTGCAGGCACCGGCGAGCAGCGCAACTGTGGCCAGCACGACCAGGAGGCGCCGTCGATGAAGACTGTTCATCGGTAATCCCTTTCCGTAATGGCACGCATCACGTGGCGTGCTCGCTGCTGGGTAATTGCGCGGTGCGAATGTGGGGATCGCCGGCCTGTCCCGCCCCGGTCTTTCGGTGGCGGCGCCGCAACCGCTGACCCAAACCGGCCAGGCCGGCCGGCTGGAACATGATCGTGAGCACGATCAAGGCGCCGTAGACGAAGCGCGCGAAGCGACCCGCGTCCAGCCCGCCGGAGCCGGGCTCGGCCAGGAACGGCACGAGCGAGCTGTACTGCAGCAGGAGGTTGGGCAGTCCGATCACAAAGACCGCGCCGAGCGCCGCGCCGGCGACCGAGCCCAGGCCACCGATGATGATCATGGCCAGGAAGTCGATCGAGAGAGTCAGCCCGAAGGCGTCCGGCACGATGTGGGAAAACGTCACCGCATAGATCACGCCTGCCAGGCCGGCGTACATCGAGGACAGCACGAATGCCGCCGCCTTGTAGCGGCGCACGTTGACCCCGAGAACCGCGGCGGCCACGGCGCTGTCACGCACCGTCTGCAGCGCCCTTCCGGGGCGGCTGCGGAGCACGTTAGCGGCGAAGATGTAGCTGCCGACGGCGATGGCCAGGGCTAGATACCACAGCCGCTCGTACTGCCCGAAGGGCACGTTGAGAACGGACAGGTCAGGGTGGGTGTCGGCGAAGGTGAAGCCGAGGATTGCCAACGGTGGCACGTTGCGGCCGCTGAAGCCGCCCGTCACCGAGGATGCGTTGAACAGGATGTGCTGGCCGATGAACACCAGCGACAGCGACGCCACGCCGAGGTAGATGCCGCCCAGCCGGGCGGAGATCGGGCTGAACAGCAGGCCGGCGACACCGGCCAGCGCGACGGCAAGGACGAGGGCAACGACGGGGGGCAGCCCAAGGCCGGTGACCTTCTGCAGGCCAGGGCCGGAGCTGGTGCCGGCGAAATAGACGTAGCCGTAAGCACCGATGGCGAGAAAGAAACCGTGGGCAAGCGAGAGCTGCCCGGCCGTCCCCGTCAGGAGGTTCAGGCCGATGGCGCCGACCACCGCCGACATCGCGAACAATCCGGTCTGCAGCAGCGACGTCGGGAGGTAGAACGGCATGATCATCACGATCACCACCAGGCCGACGCGGAGCAAGAAGCCCGGTGCGACCCGGCGGCGGTCGCGGCGCGCCAACGGGGTCTCAGACACGCGCCACCGCCTTGGTCCCGAAGAGGCCGGACGGCCGCCAGAGCAGGACCGCGATCATGATCACGTACGGCATGATCGAGCCGAAGCCCCTGCCGAGGAAGGGGAGGCTGTTCTCGTATCCGGAGGTGAGCGTCTCTGCCAGCCCGATCGCGATCCCGCCGACCAGCGCGCCGGAGGTCGAGTCCAAGCCGCCGAGGATGGCCGCAGGAAAGGCCTTGAGCGCGTCCAGGCCCGTGGAGTTGTCCAGGCCTGGGGTAGGGAAGGAAACGAGGAAGATGCCGGCGATGGCAGCCAGGGCGCCGGCGATGACCCAGGCGATCGCCGAGACCCGCCAGCGCCTGATACCCATCAGGGCCGCGGCCTCGCCGTCCTCGGCCGAGGCCCGCATCGCCACGCCCCAACTTGTGAACTTGGTGACCGCAAAGAACGCCGAGATGAGCAGCAGGCCGATGACGATGGCGGCCACCCGGGTCTGCGGCACGCTGACACTCCCGGCGTGCACCAGCTTGCTGCCCCAAGGGTCGCCGAGGCCGAAGACGTTGGAGCCGATCCGTCGGGTCAGCTCGGTGAACATGACGATGTCCACCCCGATCATCATGATCGAGAAGGCGGTCGGATCGGCGCCCCGGTTGGTGCGCAGCAGAACCCGCTCAATGAGCAATGCCGCAAGTGCAGATGCCACGATGCCGGCCACGGCCGCAAGGACGAAGCCCAACCTGTCCGAGAGCCTCGCAACGGTGTAGCCGCCAAGCAGCAGGAGCGAGCCGTGGGCGAAGTTCACCACCTCCATCGCCTTGAACACGATGACGAAGCCCACCGCGATCAGGGCGTAGATGAACCCCAGTGAGATGCCGCTGGCGAACAGCTCGATGAACTTCGTCACGTTGTGCCCTCCGGCTGGCCCGTGGGGACCGCGGCGTCCGCGGGTCCGGCCTCGGTACCGAGGTAGGCCCGGATGACGTCCTCGTCGTTCTGCACCTGGGCAGGCGGCCCGTCGGCGATCAGGCGGCCGAAGTCGAGCACTGTGACCCGGTCGGAAATGCCCATGACCATGCCCATGTCGTGCTCGACCAGCAGGATCGAGATGTCCAGCGCGTCGCGTACGTCGGAGATGAGCGCGGCCATCCGTCGGATCTCCTCGGCGTTCATGCCGGCGACCGGCTCGTCCAGCAGCAGCACGGTCGGCTCCATGGCCAGCGAACGCGCCATCTCGACACGCTTCTGGCCGCCGTAGGAGAGCGCCCCGGCCGGCTGGTCCAGCTGGTCGCCGAGCTCGAGGAACTCGGCGATCTCAGCCACTCGCGCCAGGTGGCGGCGCTCCTCCGTGACTGCCCGGGGCAGCCGCAACCCGGCGGCCAGGAACCCGGTGCGCATGAGGTGATGGCGGCCCAGGAGGATGTTGTTCCGCACGCTGAGGTGCGCGGACAGGGCGATGTTCTGGAAGGCCCGGCCGACACCGAGGCCGGCGATGTCGTGCGGGCGCAGCAGCGTCAGGTCGTGCTCGCCGAGCATGACCCGGCCCTGGTTGGCGCGATACACCCCGGAGATCACGTTGAAGCAGGTGGACTTGCCCGCGCCGTTCGGGCCGATGAGAGCGTGGATGGTGCCGGGTTCCACGGTGAAGGAGACATCACTGAGCGCGCGTACACCGGCGAACTGCACGGTGATTTTCTCGACCCGGAGTTCCGGTACGGCGCGATCCAGCCGGCCGGCCTGGGTGGTCGCCGCCGTCACGCGATCCATTTCGACAGCCGCTTGACCTCGCCGGTGCTGGGCGCCGCCGTGACCGCCTTGCCGCCGTGGCCGAGGTAAAGCCGTGCCACCTCGTCGGTCTCCCTCAGCTTTGCCGAGGCGCCGTCCAGGGAAATGCGGCCGACGTCGAGGACGTAGGCGTGGTCGGCGGCGGCGAGCGCCATGGTGGCATTCTGCTCGACCAGGACGACGGCGGTCCCCTGCCGATTGATCTCGGCGATGATCTCGCCGATCTGGCCGATGATCTTTGGGGCTAGACCGAGAGAGGGCTCGTCCAGGAGCAACAGCTTCGGGTCGGCCATCAGCCCGCGACCGATGGCCAGCATCTGCTGCTCGCCCCCGGAGAGCAGGCCGGCCCGCTGGCTGCGGCGCTCCTGCAGGACCGGGAAGAGCTCCGCTACCCGCTTGCGCCCACGCCCGCGGGCGCGCTTGTCCCGGGTGCCCAGGGAGCCGGCCCTGAGGTTCTCCTCAACGGTCAGCCGGGTGAAGATGTGCCGGCCCTCGGGGACCTGCACGACCCCGGCGGCAACGATCGCCGCCGGATCGCGCCCGCGGATCGAGGAACCGTGCAGCCGGATGTCGCCGGCATCGACCGAGCCGCCGTGCATGGCCAGCGTGCCGGAGATCGCGCGCAGCAGCGTCGATTTGCCCGCGCCGTTGCTGCCGAGCAGCGCGACAACGCTGCCGCCCTTGACCGTCAGGGACACTCCCTTGAGCGCCTCGACCACGCCGCCGTAGGAGACCCGGAGGTCGGTGATCTCGAGCATCGGCGACTCCCTTTGGTCGAGTGACCAGGCTAGTGACAGTCGACCCGGCTGTGGGCATCTAATCGCGTACCGGCATTCGTGTCACGTGCTGGGAACTCGCTGGTGAGGGGCTGGGCTTATCGGTCGTGTCGTCCAGCTGCCCCCTGAGCCATCGGCAGTGCCTGCGGCAGACCCGCTGGTCGGTGTTGACGCAGCTGAACTTCCGGAGCCGCCGCGCCTTGCGTACAGCGGCGACAGGCGACCCGACCGAGCTGTGGCACGGGGTCGGGGATGAGCGCGGGACACGCTGAGCGACAGGTACCTGCGGGCGCACCGGGAGACTGGGTCCTGCGCGAAGTGCCGCTGCATGGCGTCGTGGCGCAGGGCGTTGTCCAATGCCGCCATGATCATCGACTGGTCGAGCACCAGATATCCGTTGCATGACGGTCTTGGCAAAGTAGCTCCTTCGTCAACCGAACTGTCCAAGGGATCGGGTCCGGTTCGCAAGGTCCCGGCGGCAGGGTGACGTTGTTCGCTCTCGTTTGGTCTCGGACTTTGAACCCCGTCGCGACTTCCTCCGTGTACGGGATGGGAGTGCCAGACGCGCGGTCATCGGGACCGCAGCCGGATCGGCGCCCCACTCAGGAGGCGGTCATCGTGCGTCGATCTGTGCTCGTCGTGCCAGCCATAGTGGCGTTGTCCGTGGCCCTCGCCGGCCCAGCCCTCGCCGCCAACCCGCCCGGGCCGCCCGGGCCGCCCAGCCAGTCCTGCCAGGATCTGGAACCTAATACCCCGGGTCACGCGGCCAACAGCCCAGGCTCCCCGTTCAACGAACCTGGAATCGACAGCGTCAATGGAGGCGTCGGCGGCCAGCACTACACCGAGACCTCCCAATACGACGTCGCCTGCTTCCAGGTATCTCAGCACTAGCCTGGCTCGGGCAGTTTGCGACGGCGACGCCGACGATCCGGCCGATCCGGCCGAAGCCGTGCGGAACGCGGTTAGTTCAGCCCCAGCGCGCTGGCCACAACGGGCCAGATGATCTTGGCCTCCTGCGCCTGGCCACGGACGTTGAGATGGTTCCAGTCGCTGGTGAAGTTTTCCAGTGTGTCGGTGTAGGCGGCTCGGACGCCGCCGTCGGTGCTGCAGTTCGCGACGGTCGAGCACACCCGGGCCTGCTCGGCCTCGTAGCTGTTGATGATTTTCGTCAGTGTCGCGAAGTTGTCCGTGTTGAGGCGTCCTTGCTCGTCGTAGGAGTCGCAGATCCCGGGCCCGGTCAGGCTGGTCTTCACGGCTGGATGCTTGCTCACGAGTGTGGTCACGAAC
>JBDUBV010000041.1:0-18861 GCA_040003795.1 Pseudonocardiales bacterium
CACCTGGCTCCCTTCAGAGGATCAGCGCTCGGCCGACAAGTGCCACAATGCTAAGCCGGCGGCTCAGGCAAGCGTCCTACCCTGCCGAAGTGGGACCGTACGACCCGTCATATCGGCAGCTCATGTCTTGGCCTACGCCGCTCTCCCGGCCTGGACGTGGCCGCGCGGCTCGCCGGCCGGGCCGCTCCGGCCCCGGCGGCCGGCCCCTGCGTGAGCGGGCGGCCGGCCGTCGCGCACCGATCAGGGGCGGACCTCGTACACCATGTTGAAGGGCGTCTCGGCCGCCTGGCGAAACCTCGTAAAGCCGGCGTCGGTCATCACCTGGCGGATGCCCGCCTCACCTGCCTGGGCACCCAGGGAGTAGCCGCCCGACTGGGACAGCGCGCTGGGCACGCACAGGAAGGTCGAGAACGAGTAGTACACGCGGCCCACCGGGTTGAGGTTGTCGGCCACCGTCGTGCCGGCGAATGGCTCCACGACCAGCCAGGTGCCGTCGGAGTCGAGGGCCTCCCTGATGTGGCGCGCGGCGCCGACCGGGTCGCCCATGTCATGCAGACAGTCGAAGGTCGTCACCAGGTCGTACCCCGTCCCGCTGAACGTCTGGGCCGAGGCGACCTCGACGCCGACCCGGTCTGCGACGCCGGCCTCGGAGATCCGCTTGCGGGCCCCTTCGACGGATTCGGGGTGGTAGTCGGAGGCGACGAACTGCGAGGTGGCGTACTCCTGGGCCATCAGCACCGTCGATGCACCGAGCCCGCAGCCGACGTCGGCCACCCGCCCACCGGCCCGCAGCTTCTCCTCGACACCGTCGAGGGCCGGTATCCAGCTCGCCGTCAGGTTGGCGATGTAGCCGGGGCGGAAGAACCGCTCGCAGCCGACGAACACGTCGGGGTCGTGCTCGTGCCAGCCGATCCCGGCCCCGGTCCGGAAGGCCTCGGTGACGCGCGGCTCGGCACGCAGCGTCCCGAGTGCGAACTGGAACGCGCCCGGCAGGTAGAGCGGACCGTGCGGGTCGGTCAGGGCGAACGCCTGCTCTTCGGTCAGCGAGTACGTGTCCTCGGCGGCGTCGTAGCTCACGTATCCCCCGGCAGCCTGCCCCCGCAGCCACTCGGTGACGTAGCGGGGGTTGGTGCTGGTCCGCTCGGCGAGTTCGGGCGCCGTGGCCGGCCCGGTCGCGAGCGCGCGGTAAAGCCCGAGCCGGTCGCCGACGACGACGCTGCCAGCCGCCATCGTGGCACCGAGATCGCCGACGAACTGCCCGACGAACGCCATCAACTTGTCGTGGTCCAGGGCCATGACTTCCTCCTCGATATGGGATTGATCCGACTGCTTGGTCGGACATCGCAGATCGTGCGCGTGACGCCTTGCAGCGACATTGCAATGCCGCTGCAATGGATCGGCGCGAGACTGGAGCCGTCCACGAGGAGGAAGCCGCCATGCGCGCCAGGGAGCCCGACATCGAGGGGTACGTCGAGAGCGACGGAGTGAAGATCGGATACGAGGTCTTCGGCGCCGGTGAGCCGACGATCCTGCTGATGCCGACCTGGGCAGCGGTGCAGTCGCGCCGCTGGAAGGGCCAGGTGCCCTACCTCGCCCGGCACTATCGCGTGATCACCTTCGACGGGCCGGGCAGTGGACGCAGCGAGCGGCCGGCCAAGACGGCCGCCTACCGCTCCCAGGCCATCATGGCGGCCGCGGTCGCCGTGCTCGACACCACCGACACGGCGGCCGCCATCGGTGTCGGGGTCTCTAGGGGCGGCGGCTATCTGCTCGAGCTCGCTGCCCACCACCCCGACCGGGTGCTGGGCGCCGTGTTCGTCGCCGCCGCGCTGAACCTCGCCGACCCGCGGACCGACCGGACCGAATACAGCTTCGACGAGCCGCTCGACACCGACGTCGGGTGGGCGATGTACAACCAGCACTACTGGCGGCAGGACTGGCCGGGTTTCATCGAGTTCTTCATGGGTGAGGTGCTCAGTGAGGCGCACTCAACCAAGCAGATCGAGGACTGCATCGACTGGGGGCTCGAGACAGCCCCCGAGGACATGATCAGGCTGCAGCATGCGCTGTACGTCCCAGAAGAAGCCGTCTCTCTCGTGCCCAGGGTGCGCTGCCCGAGCCTGGTCGTGCATGGCAGCAACGACCGCATCCTCGACGTCTCCGGGAGCGCGCGGCTGGCAGAGGGCTTGGGTTGCGAGCTCGTCGTCTTCGAGGGCTCGGGGCACGTGCCGGACGCGCGCGACCCCGTGCGCTTCAACCTGCTGTTGCGGGAGTTCATCGACCGGGTATGCCCGCCGGTCCAGGCCCGGCGGTGGACGCGGGCCCGGTCGAGAGCGCCCCGGGCGCTGTACCTGTCCTCACCCATCGGGCTGGGGCACGCGTTGCGCGACGTGGCGATCGCCTCGGAGCTGAGGGCGCTGCGTTCAGACTTGGAGATCGACTGGCTGGCCCAGCACCCGGTCACCGCCGTGCTGGCCGGGCGCGGCGAGCGGATTCACCCCGCCTCGGCGTGGCTGGCCAACGAGTCGGCGCACATCGCGAGCGAGGCGGCCGATCACGACCTGCACTGCTTCCAGGCCTTCCGGCGGATGGACGAGATCCTGCTGGCCAACTTCCACGTGCTCCACGACGTTCTGGAGGAGGGGCACTACGACCTCGTCGTCGGCGACGAGGCCTGGGACGCCGACCACTTCTGGCACGAGAATCCGGAGTTGAAGCGGTCGGCGTTCGCCTGGCTGACCGACTTCGTCGGCTGGCTGCCGATGCCGTCGGGCGGCGAGCGGGAGGCCGCGATTGCCGCCGACTACAACGCCGAGATGATCGAGCAGGTCGAGCGCTATCCGCGCATCCGCGACCGCGCCATCTTCGTCGGCGATGCCGAGGACATCGTCCCTGATCGCTTTGGCCCGGGGCTCCCGCCGATCCGGGAATGGGTGCAGGAGCACTACGACTTCGCGGGCTACGTCACCGGCTTCGACCCGGTCGGGCTAGCCGATCGGGTCGCGCTGCGGGAGAGCCTCGGCTACTCCGCCGACGAGCGACTCTGCGTCGTCACCGTGGGCGGGTCCGGCGTCGGCGGGGCGCTGCTGCGCCTGGTCATCGACGCCTTCCCGCTCGCGCGGCGCGAACTGCCCGACCTGCACATGGTGGTCGTGGCGGGGCCGAGGATCGACCCGGCATCTCTGCCGGCGCATCCCGGCCTGGAGGTGAGGGCCTACGTCGACGGCCTGTTCCGCCACCTGGCGGCCTGCGACCTCGCCGTCGTGCAGGGCGGCTTGACCACCTGCATGGAGCTCACCGCCAACGGGCGGCCGTTCCTCTACTTCCCGCTGCGCAACCACTTCGAACAGAACTACCACGTGCGACACCGGCTGCAGCGCTATGGCGCCGGCCGGTGCATGGACTACTCCACCACCGACCCCGAGGCGCTGGCGGCCGCGATCCTCGCCGAGATCGGCCGGCCGGTGCGCTACCGGCCAGTGGAGTCCACCGGCGCCGGCGTCGCGGCCGCCCAGATCGCCACGCTGCTCTGACGGCATCGGGTCAGCGCAGGTGCTCCTCGGCCAGTCGGGCCACACCGGCCATAGCGTGTGCTGCGGCCAGCCGGCCGGCGCGGGTGAAGGCTTCGCGGGCACCGGGGATGTCGTCGGCGACTACGGCACACCGGCCCAGCAGCAGCGCACCTTCGGCCTGCAACGGCAGCCAGCCGTGCCGCTCGGCCGCCGTCATCAAAGGTGCAAGAGCTGCCCCGGCCCGGTCGGCGGCGTCGGGGACATCGTTTGCCAACCACGCCCGCGCCACGCCGAAGTAGGCGTCGGCACCCAGCAGCCAGGCACCGCCGGGCGGCGCTTCGATGCTGCGCAGCAACGCGTCCGCCTGCGCCAAGGTGGCCGACGACCCGGTTGCCTCGGCCAGCGCCGCGAGGGTGCGCAGGCGGTAGGCCGGAGAGGCATCGCCGCCGGCCGGTGTGGACCTGAGCACCCGGATGGCTTCGTCGGTGTCGCCGACCTCCAGCAGGGTGGCTGCGAGCATCGCCGACGCCAGGGCGAAATACCACGCGTGCCCGAGCTCCCCACCCGCAGCGATTGCCCGCCGGCCGTGGCCGACGGCGTCGTCGTACCGGCCCTGCAGCCGGGCCAGCCACCCGAGGTGAGCGGTGAGCCACCGCTCGTATCCAACGTGGCCGCTGCGCCGGTTGACGGTCAGCGCGGCCTCGATGCGTGCCCCGGCGGCCGGCCAGTCCGCCGCGGCGATGAACGGGAAGGACGACTCGAACACCGCCCACTGCAGTCGCCACAGGTCACCCTGCCGGCGTACGAGTGGCTCGAGCTCGGCCAGGATCGGCTCCAGGGCGGCCACCTCGCCGAGGTAGGCGTAGCCGGTCTTGGCTCCGTCGAGCGCACTGGCCAGCGCAAGCTCGTCACCGTCGACCCGCGCGACGGCAAGGGCCCGGCCGCCGGACTCGACGCCCGCGTCGAAGCGGAGCTCGCTGCACATGACGACCGCCAGCCGAGCCAGGAACTCCGCCTGCATGCGCCGGTCGCCCAATGACTCGGCGAGCAACAGACCGGAGTCCAGTGCGGCGAGGCATCCCTGTGCGGAGCGGCCGGCACTGATCGCGGCGTCACCGCCCAGGGCCCGCAGTAGCTGCATCTCCAGCCGGCGGTCGCCGTGCTCGCGGGCGATCACGGCAGCCTGTGCGTAGTCGGCCAGCGCGTCGTCGTAGCGAGCCAGCGTCTCGCGCACGTTGCCGCGCAGCAGCAGCGCCCCGCCGGCGACCTCCAGCTGGGCGGCCCGGGTCGCCCCGTCGACTGCCCGGTCCAGCAGCCGCTCGGCATCGGCTGCGGCGAAGCGCTGCATCGCCTGCTCGGCCGCCAGCAGCCAACCACGGGCCGCCCGTCCCCAGTCACCGGCGGCTGCCGCATGGAACGCCATCGCCTCCGGCTGAGTGGTCAGCAGGTCGGCGGCGCGCTGGTGGTAGGCCAGCAGGGTCGGTGCCGGAATGGACGCCATTAGGGCCTCACGTACCACCTCGTGAGCGAACTCGTAGGCCCGCTCCGCGACCGCGATCAGCCGGGTGCGCAACAGTCCCTCGCACTGCCGGACCGCCTCGGCCTCCGGCAGGTCGAGCAGCGTGCCCACCATGGCCGGCTCGAACGACGAGCCCAGCACGGCGGCAGCCCCCAGCACCCGCTGAGCCTGCTCGCCGGCGCGCTGGACCCGGGCCAGCACCACCGCCTGCAAGCTGTCCGGCAGGTCGGTCTCGCCGGCGCCCAGTCCGCGGAGCGTCTCGACGACGTAGAGGCTGTTGCCTCCGGTCCGCCGCGCGATCTCCTCCCCGCGCGCTCCCTGACCGGCATCCTGGGCCAACCGTATGACTGCTTCGGCGGCCAGCGCCGTCAGGTCCAGGCGGCTGCTAGTGTCGGCCAGCCCGCTCAGTGCCTCGTCGCCCTCCCCGGTCCGCACGGTCCCGACGATCAACAGCCGGCTGGTGCCCGCGTGCCGGGCCAGGTAGTGCAACAGCCCGGTCACCGCGATCCCTGAGTGGTGCAGGTCGTCGAACACCAGCAGGACCGGGCTGCGGGCCGACAGCCTGCGCAGGAAGATCAGTACGGCGTCATAGGCACGCCGGCGCTCCACCTCCATCGTCCCGCGGTCCAGCGCGAACGGACCCAGCACCGCGCCGATCTCCGGCACCAGTGCGGCGAGCACCGGGGCACGCTCGCCGGCCAGGTCACGCAGCAGGGCGGGCGGCATCCGGGCTGCCAGCCCACCGATCGCCTCGATCACCGGCTGGAGGAACAGCGAACGCTCCGTCTCGTAGCTGCGGGCATGCAGCACTTCGCCACCGGTTGCGGCCGCCAGCCGCTCGACTTCTTCGGCCAACCGGGTCTTGCCGATGCCGGCCTCGCCCGTGACGACCCAGAGTGCTGGCCGGCCGGCCGCGGCCTCGGCCCACGCCTGCGACAGCCGCGCGAGCTCGGCCTCCCGGCCGATCAACGTCACCTCGCCAGCGGGCGCCGCCGCAGGCTGAGTAGGTGCCGGCGCCTGCTGCTCGCGGAGCACGGCGAGGTGCACCTCGCGGGTTTCCGGGGCGGGGTCGGTGCCCAGCTCGCGCGCGAGCGCGGCCCGCAGCCGCTCATAAGCGGCGAGCGCCGCCGCCGGCTCGCCGCCTTGCTGGTGCGCCCGCATCAGCAACCGAGTAGCCGACTCGTCGAACGGATCGGCAGCCAGCGCCATCTCCGCGAGGTCCCGGGTGCCGGCCGGAGCACCGGTGCGTAGGGCCGCCTCGGCCCCCAGCAGCTGCGCACGGTGCAACAGCAGCCGCACCGCACGGCGGGCCGACTCCGCCCACTCCGCCTCCGGCTCCCCGCTGAGCAGCTCTCCCGTACCCAGCAGGTCCAGTGCGCGGCCCGCGGCGACCACGGATAGCGCCGGTGCCTCGCGCAGCAGGGCCTGGGCCTGCGCCACCCAGCGTTCAGCCTCGGCGATGTCCACCCGTACATCGGAATCGTCGGCCAGGGCATAGCCGCCGCGGCCGCCGAGTAGGACCTCAGCCCCGAGCACCCGCCGCAGCCGGCTGACCAGGGTGGCGACGCTGTCCCCGGGCCGGGCCGGCCGGCCGCCGGGCCACAGGGCACCGACGATGTCCTCCGTGGGGACGAGCTGTCCGCGCGCCACTGCGAGCACCTGAAGCAGCACCCGCGCCTTGCGGCTGCCGACCAATTCGGCGGCCAGCGCACGACCGTCGAGGGAGACCTCGAAGGTCCCGATCAGGCGGAAACCGACCTCCGGCACCGCCGTCAGCCCGCAAGGTGATCAAGCGCGACGACCGACACACGCCCTTGCTACGCGTATCCCGCGACACCTTCAAGCGCCGGGCTACTATTGCCTTGCCAGCTTCCCCACTCCGTCACGAGGAGCGCCGCCCACTGTGCCCAGAGGCGACGGCAGGCTGACACACGAACTCGACCCCGATTCACCAGGTCCGCGCGACGCGTGCGGGGTCTTCGGCGTCTGGGCGCCGGGCGAGGACGTCGCCAAGCTCACCTACTTCGGCCTGTACGCACTGCAGCACCGCGGCCAGGAGGCCGCCGGCATCGCGGTGAGCGACGGCTCCGGGATCATGGTCTTCAAGGAACTGGGCCTGGTCGCCCAGGTCTTCGACGAGACCACGCTGAACTCCATGAGCGGCCAGCTGGCCATCGGCCACACCCGCTACTCCACGACCGGCGCCTCCACCTGGGAGAATGCCCAGCCGACGCTGGCCTCCACCAGTGCGGGCTCGACAGTGGCCCTCGGGCACAACGGCAATCTGGTCAACACCGCCGAGCTGGCCCTGCTGGTCGACCCCCGCGGCACCACCGGGGCCACCAGTGACACCGACATCGTCGCCCGCCTGCTCGCCGCCCGCCCCGACGTCTCGCTGGAGGCGGCCGCGCTCGAGGTGCTGCCGATGCTGCGAGGGGCCTTCTCCCTGGTCTTCATGGATGAGGACACCCTCTACGCCGCCCGCGACCCCCAAGGCGTGCGCCCGCTGGTGCTCGGCCGCCTCGAACGCGGGTGGGTGGTGGCCAGCGAGACGGCTGCGCTGGACATCGTCGGCGCCTCGGTGGTCCGCGAGATCGAGCCGGGCGAACTCATCGCCATCGACGCGCACGGGTTGCGGGCCTCCCGGTTCGCCCCCGCGGCGCCCAAGGGCTGCCTGTTCGAGTACGTCTACCTCGCCCGCCCCGACACCACCATCGCCGGCCGCTCGGTGCACGCCACCCGGGTTGACCTGGGCCGCACCCTGGCTCGCGAGGCACCCGCCGAGGCCGACCTGGTCATCCCCGTCCCGGAGTCCGGCACGCCCGCCGCCGTCGGTTACGCCGAGCAGAGCGGCATCCCGTACGGCCTGGGACTGGTCAAGAACTCCTATGTGGGCCGCACATTCATCCAGCCGTCGCAGTCCATCCGGCAACTGGGTATCCGGCTCAAGCTCAACCCGCTGCGCGAGGTCATCCGCGGCAAGCGCCTGGTCGTCGTCGACGACACGATCGTGCGTGGCAATACCCAGCGCGCACTAGTGCGCATGCTGCGAGAGGCCGGCGCCACCGAGGTTCACGTGCGCATCTCCAGCCCGCCGGTCAAGTGGCCGTGCTTCTACGGCATCGATTTCGCGTCGCGGGCCGAGCTGATCGCGGCCGGGCTGGGCGTGGAGGAGATCCGCACCTCGATCGGCGCCGACAGTCTGGGATACACCTCTCTGGACGGCCTCGTCGCCGCATCGCGGCAGCCGGCGGAGTCGCTGTGCCGGGCCTGCTTCGACGGCGTCTACCCGATCCCGCTGCCCGCCGACGACCTGATGGGCAAACACTTGCTGGAGGGGTTCTCCCGGGGCCTGGCCGCCGGCAACGACCCGATGCTGCCGATGGGCTCGGATGTCGGCGTGGGCGCGGAGGACGCGCTGCTGCGCCCGTGACCGAGGAGCCCGGCACCTACGCCGCGGCCGGGGTCGACATCGAGGCCGGGGAGCAGGCCGTCGAGTTCATGAAGGAACACGTACGCCGCGCGACCCGGCCCGAGGTGGTCGGCGGGCTCGGAGGGTTCGCCGGGCTGTTCGCCCTTGACGTCGCCCGGTACACCAAGCCACTCCTGGCCTCCTCGACCGACGGGGTCGGCACCAAGCTGGTGATCGCGCAGCAACTCGACCGGCACGACACCGTCGGGATCGACCTGGTGGCGATGGTGGTCGACGACCTCGTCGTCTGCGGCGCGGAGCCGCTGTTCATGCAGGATTACATCTCCTGCGGCCGGGTGGTGCCCGAGCGGATCGCGACCATCGTCGGCGGTATCGCCGAGGGCTGCCGGCAGGCCGGCTGCGCCTTAGTGGGCGGGGAGACCGCCGAGCACCCCGACGTGCTGGGTCCCCACCAGTACGACCTGGCCGGCACGGGTGTCGGCGTCGTCGAGTCCGACGACGTGCTCGGCGCGCACCGGGTGCGGGCCGGCGACATCGTGATCGCGATGGCCTCATCCGGCCTGCACTCCAACGGCTTCTCCCTCGTACGCCATGTGCTGCTGGGCACTGCCGGCCGGCGCCTCGACGCCGTGGTGGACGACCTTGGCACCGGGCGCACCCTGGGCGAGGAGTTGCTCACGCCGACACGGATCTACGCCCTCGACTGCCTGGCGCTGAAGTCGGCGCTCGAGGTGCACGCATTCGCCCACGTCACGGGCGGGGGTCTGACCGCCAACCTCGCTCGCGTGCTGCCGCCGCACCTTGACGCCGTCATCGACCACTCGACATGGACGCCGCCGCCCATCTTCCCGCTGATCGCCTCCGCCGCCCGCGTAGACCCGGCCGAGATGGAACGAACGTTCAACATGGGTGTCGGGATGGTGGCCGTCGTCGGCGCGAGCCAGGCCGAGAGTGCCTGCGCCCTGCTGGGCGGCCGGGGGGTACCGGCGTGGGCCGCGGGCGAGATCGTGCTCCGATAAGCGCTTTGCTCCGGTTTTCGATCACTCGGTGTGCTGATGAGAGCACGCAACGTCAAACATTGATGACCACGCCTTCTTCTGCTGGCGTATCCCCGCATCCGCTCGCCATACTGCACGATGGCCGCCAAGCACGCGGCCGGCCGCCGCACGGCGGTTTCGCGACAAGCACCCGCGACAGCGCGGGTAGCGAGGGGTACTGATGAATTCTTTCCATCGGTCAAAGGTGCGCCTGGTGGCAGTACCGGCCGCCCTGACCTTGATGGTTGGTGGCGCGCTGCTCAGCGGCAACACTGCCGCAGGAGCCACGTCAGGCACCACCGCTGCCTCGGCGTCGACCGGGGTCCTGCGGCATGTCACTCGGGGTGCTTCCCTGCCGGCGCCGGTTGGCAAGCCCATGGGCAAGCCCGGCACCACCGTGTTGTCAACGGAGTTCCCACCGCAGGAGCGTGATGCTGCTGTCGCCCTGACCAACCGCAGCCACTCCGCCCGGCCGGGCTCGATCCGGACGTTGGCTACCACGGGTCTTCAGCCCCCGGTCGTCGCCTCCTCAGCGGTCGGCGGCTCCGCCGGCCTCGGGCACAACTGGGAGGGCCTGACCGGCTTCCAGCAGCGTTATGCCAACGGCGGCAACCAGTTCTCCGTCGAGCCGCCCGACCAGGCACTGTGCGTCGGCAACGGCCAGACGCTCGAAGCCGTGAACAGCGTCCTGCGGGTCTTCAGCACCGGCGGCGCCCCGCTGACCGGCGTGGTGGACCTCAACACCTTCTTCGGCTACCCGGCTCAGTTCAACCGGACGACCTTCCAGCAGGGCCCATTCCTCACCGACCCGGTCTGCATCTTCGATCACGGCTCCGGCAGGTTCTTCCTCGCGGTGCTGACCCTCGACATCAACCCGGACACCGGTGAGTTCCTCGGCTCGAACCACCTCGACCTGGCCGTCAGCAGGACTGGCCTCGCCACGGGTGGCTGGAACATCTACCGCCTCGCGGTCCAGGACGACGGCTCGCAAGGCACCCCGAAGCACACCGACTGCCCGTGCATCGGCGACTACCCGCACATGGGCTCTGACGCCAATGCCGTCTTCATCACCACCAACGAGTACCCGCTGAGCAGCGACCCGGGTAAGTACGGCAACAACTTCAACGGCGCGCAGATCTATGCCTTCGACAAGCGTGCGCTGGCAGCTGCTTCGTTCAACGTCAACGTCGTGCAGTTCCAGAACACCGAGATCGTCAGGGACTCGACGGTGACACCTGGCTTCACCGTGTGGCCGGCTCAGGTACCTGGCACCCACTACGCGACGACCAGCAACGGCACCGAGTACTTCCTCGGGTCGATCGCCGGCGAGGAGGCCCAGCCGACCAACAACACCAGCATGGCCAACCAGTTGGCGGTCTACGCCGTCACCAATACGGCCTCTATCCGCAGCGCAACGCCGGCCTTGGCACTGCGCCGCAACCTCGTCAACTCCGAGGTCTACGGCGTGCCACCGCGCTCCACCCAGAAGGCCGGGCCAGTACCGCTGCGGGACTGCCTGGCCGTCAACTGCCACGACATCCTAGGGGCAGGCGCCACACCCGACCCGTATGAGGCCGAGGGGCCGCTCGACAGCAACGACAGCCGGATGCAGCAGGTCTACTACTCCGGCGGCCGGATCTACGGCTCGCTCGACACGGTCGTAGAGGTGGGCGGCAACCTGAAGGCCGGCATCGCGTGGTTCGCCGTGTCGCCGGGTGCCTATGCCAACCTCTCCGCCGCGTCGGTGGCTCGGCAGGGCTACCTGGCGGTGGCCGGCCAGAACGTCACCTACCCAGCCCTGGCCGTGCTGCCCAACGGCACCGGGGTCATGGCGTTCACCCTCGTCGGCGGGGCTTACTATCCGACGGCTGCCTACAGCATGTTCGGTGTCACCGGGACGGGGGCCGTCCAGATCGGCGCGCTCGGCCAGGCGCCGCAGGACGGGTTCTCCGAGTACAACGCCTTCGGGTCCCCCCCGCGTCCGCGCTGGGGTGACTACGGGGCAGCGGTGACCAGCGATCAGAGCATCTATGTGGCCAGTGAGTACATCGGCCACCGGTGCGGCTTCGCGCTGTTCAACGCCGACCCGACGTGTGGCGGCATTCGTGGCTTCCTCATCAACTGGTCCACGAGGGTCAGCCAGGTCACGCCGTAGCACGGCAGTAGAGCAGGACAGGGCCGGGCCGCAGCACCTGCGGCCCGGCCCGCACTGCGTCCGCTGGCTGCCGAACGGCCGGAGCGTCGGGCGTCGGGGCATGGCCGACTCCACCGGTTCCCAGCATGCGTAGGGCCTTTGACGGCAATTGCTGGGCTTATACCGAGGCTCGCGAGCATGCCGCGACCGTGGTTAGCTACCGCGACCCAACCGTACGAGGAGGTCTAGTGAGGCTTTCACGAGCATCACGTCTATGGCTGGCCGGCGCCGTCACCACCGTGACGGCCGCCGCCTTAGCGGGTGTTCCCAGTGGCGCCGGTGCGGCCACCACCGTCAAGGTCGCGGGCAACGTACCGTCCTACGCCGTCGCTAGCGCAAAGCGCGGCCCGGCCAACGGCAGCGGCCGACTCACCGTGAGCGTCTACCTGGCCGGCCGCAACGCGGCTGGGCTGGCCCACCTGGTGCGCGACCTCTACGACCCCCGCAGCGCCAGCTATCACAAGTTCCTGACCGCTGCACAGTTCCGTGCCTCCTACGCCCCGTCCTCGGTCGACGTCTCTGCCGTGAAGTCGTTCGTCAGCGGCACGGGGCTGAAGGTGACCTACGCCCCGGCGAACGGCGCGTACATCGACGCAACCGGGACCGTCGCGCAGGTCGCGAAAGCCTTTGCTGTGACGCAGAACCTCTACCGATACCAGGGCCGGCTCTTGCGGGCCAACGCTGAGGCGCCGAGCATTCCAGCTGCCCTGGGCGGCAAGGTGCTCTTCGTCGGCGGTCTGGACGACAGCGAACTGCTCATCAGGCCCTCAAGTGCGGGACGCGAAGGGCGTCAGGCACCTCCTGGGGAGGGCTACTCCACGCCGGGACCCTGCTCCACCTACGCCGGTCAGGTCACCGGGACGGTGAGCCCGCCCGCTTATCAGTACGGCGCGACCATTCCATGGACGCCGTGTGGTTACACGCCGCAGCAGGTCCGCGTCGCCTACGGGCTCCCGGCCGACTGGCACGCGTCGGCGCTGACCGGCAGGGGAATCCGGGTCGGCATAACCGACGCGTTCGCCTCGCCGACGATCCAACAGGATCTGAACCTCTACTCGGCTCACTACGGACTGCCCCAGACGACCATCGAGCAGCACGTCACCCCGGGCATCTATAACTTCCCCGAGAACTTGTTGGACCCCCAAGGCTGGTACGGCGAAGAGAGCCTCGACGTGGATGCCGTGCATGCCATCGCGCCCGAAGCGACGCTGGTGTACGCGGGCGGTAACAACTCCTTCTCGCCGCTCGACCACGCGCTGATCGACATGATCGACAACCATCGCGCGGACATCATCACGAACAGCTGGGGCATCTACGGCGACCCGCAGCAGTTCGGGCACGTCAAGTCCGACGAGCTGGCCTTCATGCAAGCGGCGGCCACAGGCATCAGCGTGCTGTTCTCCTCCGGTGACAACGGCGACGTGGCCGCGATCACCGGCCTGGCGCAGGGCTCCTGGCCCTCGACGAGCCCCTACGTCACCGCGGTCGGCGGCACCAGCCTGATGCTGCAGAATGCCGGCGGCACCAAGCAGGAATACGGCTGGGGCACGTACAAGAGCACTTTGCTGGGCGCCTCCTCAACCGATGGATACCGGACGGTGACGGGCACTGGCTGGTCGCCGTGGCCGCCGAGCTTCGTCTACGGCTCCGGCGGGGGCATCAGCCGCATCTTCGCCCAACCCGCCTACCAGCAAGGGGTAGTGCCGACTGCGCTGGCAACGCAGGCGGCCACCGCGTCGGGAGCGACCTACACCTACTCCTCACCACACCGGGTCACCCCTGACGTCTCGATGGTCGGCGACCCGAACACCGGCCTGCTCTACGGCGAGACCTATGCGATCAGCGGGGACCCGCTGATCGACGCCGGCTGCACCACGCTCTCGGCGCGGCTGGAGTACTGCGAGCGTCGGATCGGCGGCACGAGCCTGTCTTCGCCGCTCTTCGCCGGTGTTCTCGCCCTGGTCGACCAGGCTCGGGCCGCCAACGGTCTGGGGACGGTTGGCTTTGTCAACCCGGCCCTCTACGGCACGGCACGGGCCGGCTTGGTGGATGTCCTCGCGCCGGCTACGCCGACCGCGGTGCTGCGCAACGCCGAGGTTGACCCGACCACGCTCACGACCAGCCTGCGCACGATCAACTCGGTGCCGGTCGGTACCACTGGTCCAGTCATCGAGGGAGCCGACACCTCGTTGCGAACCACGTCCGGTTACGACAACGTGACGGGTCTTGGCACTCCCGCAGTGATGGCGCTCGTGGCGGCGCTGGGCGGGTAGCTCGCAGAAGCAGCGCGCGAAAAGGGCGGCCGGAGTTCGCGCTCCGTCCGCCCTTTGCGCAGCAGAGCTCGGCTCGGCGTCATCTTCCGCGCAAGCCAGTTATCCCCACGCCGGTCCGGGGCCTACGGCGAGCGGTTCAGCGCTCGGAAGACGCCCAGCGGTCATCGTCGAGATCGTCGTCGGAGTTGGGGTCGGCCTTGGGGTCCGGCGATCCCGCCAGCTCTCGCTGCAGCCGCTCGAGATCGGTCTCGTGGGTGCTGTACTTCAGCTCACGAGCCACCTTGGTCTGCTTGGCCTTCGCCCGGCCGCGGCCCATAGGCTCGACCCCCTCGCACATGACAAAGGGGCGGCCTGCGAGGCGGCCCCGGAATCTGGTATCTCTCCGAGCTTCTACGGTACACGGCTGCGGCCGCAACGTCGCCTGCGGCGGGGTGGTCGGGCGGGCCGGAATCAGTCCGGCAGGAACACCGAGCGGAGCCTGCCGATCTCGCTCATCCGACGTTCGGCCAGCCGGTCGGCCGCGACTGCCGGGGGCACGCCCTCGTCGCGGGCGAGGGCGAAGACCCGCGCCGTGGTTTCGAAGATCTGCGTTGCACGCTGCCGCGCGCGGGGCTCGGAGTAGCCCTTGACCTCGTCGGCCACCGCAATGAGCCCGCCGGCGTTCACGACGTAGTCCGGTGCGTAGAGGATTCCCCGGTCGGCGAGCTGCTTCTCGATGCCGGGGTGGGCCAGCTGGTTGTTGGCCCCGCCGCAGACGATCCTGGCCTGCAGCGCGGGCACCGTCTCGTCATCCAGAGCCGCACCGAGTGCGCACGGGGCGTAGACGTCCATCGGCGCGGTGGGCAAGGTCTCGGGGTCGAGCACCTGCACCGTCGGGTAAACCGCCCGCACAGCCTCCAGGGCCGCGGCACTGACGTCGGAGATCACCACCGAGGCACCGTCCCGGACCAGGTGTGCGATCAGGTGGCGACCTACCTTGCCGACGCCGGCCACCCCGACCCGCCGCCCCGCCAGCGACGCCGTCCCCCAGACATGGTCGGCGGCCGCACGCATCCCCTGGAACACCCCCAGGGCGGTCAGCACCGAGGAGTCACCCGCGCCGCCCTGCTCGGGCGACCGGCCGCAGACGTATCGGCACTCGCGCGCCACGATGTCCATGTCGGCGACTACCGTCCCGACGTCGCAGGCGGTGAGGTAGCGACCGTGCAGCGACTGGACGAACCTGCCGTACGCCCGCAGCAGCGCCTCGGTCTTGACCTGCGCCGGGTCACCGATGATGACCGCCTTGCCGCCACCGAGGTCGAGCCCGGCGCAGGCTGCCTTGTAGGCCATCGCGCGGGAGAGGTTCAGCGCGTCGTGCAGCGCCTCGGTCTCTGTCGAGTAGGGGTAGATGCGCGTCCCGCCGAGAGCCGGACCCAGGGCGGTGGAGTAAATCGCGATGATCGCCTGCAGGCCCGATGCCTCGTCCTGGCAGAAGACGACCTGCTCGTGGCCGCTATGGGCCTCGAATACCCCCACCTACAGCTCCCGGGATCGGTCGACAGGCTGCTGAGCGCCCCCAGCCTAGTGCGTGCGACGATCGCGGTCGTGCCACCACCGTTCGCCGCCTACCTCCGCGTCTACGAGCCGCTGACGGCCTTCCCGGCGGACGAGCGGGAGCACTGGAGGCAGTACGTCGCAGCCGGCCGGGCGCCGGCCCGGGGCGACGGGCCCAGGCTGGAGTACGAACACTCGGTGCGCCGGATCCTGACTGGCCGATTGCCCGATCCCGGCGAGCATGCCTTCGTCGCCGACCACGGTGCCGTGCCGCTGATCTGCCCGTGGCGGACTGCGCTACGGGCCGGCCAGGCGGCTGAGGAGTTGGCCAGCGGCATGCCCGGCGTCCTCGTCGACAGCTTCTTGCCGCGGGGAATGGCGCAACAGGCTCAGTCCGACCTGGCCGCCTGGCGGGTCAAGCACCCCCAGGCACGCTCGCACATCGTGACAGCCACGTGGGCGGTGCCGGTGCGCTGGTTCGTGCTCTTTGCCGGCGATGAGCGGCAGGTACGGATAGGGGCCGGCAGGGGCGAGGTCGTGTACGTCACCCAGATGGCCCAGGCCCGCCGCCGCGCTGCCAGGGGACTGGTCCGGCTGCGCAAGGGCCTGGGCGACAGCGATGTAACCGGCGCGGTCGAGGGCCTGGCCCGGTGGCTCGAGGACTTCCACCCGCGGTCCTCGGTCGAGCTCGACTACGGCGGTCTGGCGTCGCTGTTCGAGCCTGAGCAGTTGCGGGAGGACACCTCGGTGGAAGACGTCGCGGCTGCCCTTGATGCGCTGGCGGCCGGCGACGAACGCGCCGCGGCACAGGCCTATGATCGGGTCAACCAGCGGTGGCGGGCGGCCCAGCTCGGGCAGGCGGCCAATTGACGCCTGGACGATATGGCTGGGTCAAGATGGTCCGTTTGGACTATGTCGGAATTGTGCGGCAGGGCA
The DNA here is from genome assembly GCA_040003795.1 of Pseudonocardiales bacterium. Taxonomy (GTDB): domain Bacteria; phylum Actinomycetota; class Actinomycetes; order Mycobacteriales; family QHCA01; genus QHCA01. The sequence continues at coordinate 16,441 of JBDUBV010000041.1, forward strand.
CACTATGGGGAAGCGCGCGCCGCAACGGACGGCTCACTGACAGTAGGGAACTCTCAATGGCAGCACGATCGCCCGAAGCCGAACCCCTGCTCACTCCGGCCGAGGTGGCGACCATGTTCCGGGTCGACCCCAAGACCGTGACCCGCTGGGCCAAGGCCGGCAAGCTCAGCTCGATTCGTACTCTCGGTGGCCATCGGCGCTACAAGGAGTCTGAGGTGCGCGCACTGCTCGGGGGCATCCCGGCCCAGCGCGAGGGCTGACCTTCACCCCCGAATTCACGATCGGCGTCGAGGAGGAATTCCACCTCCTCGACGCCGAGTCCGGCCAGCTTCGGCCCCGTGCGGCAGAAGTCCTCTCCGCCACGACCGGCCGCCTCGCCGAGGAGACCGAGCCGGAGATCCTGCCCACCCAGGTCGAGATCGGCTCGCCGGTGTGCACCCACCTGACGGACCTGCACGCCCATCTCGCCCGTCAACGCCGGGACCTCACCGCCGCCGCAGCCACGGCCGGATGCCGCATCGTTGCCACCGGCACCTGGCCGGCCAAGACGCCCCCGGTGCTGCCCACTCCTCAGCAGCGATATCAGGAACTCGTCGACGCGGTCGGCCCCACCGCCCGCCGGCCGGCCTGTGGCTGTCACGTGCACGTCAGCGTCGCCGACCCCGATCTGCGGGTCGCCGTCATCCGCCGGGTTCGGCCCTGGCTGCCCGTCCTGCTGGCCATCTCCGCCAACTCTCCCTATCTGGACGGCTCCGACACCGGATACCACAGCTACCGCTCGCAGGTGTGGGCCCGCTGGCCGACCGCCGGATCCCCGCCCGCGCTGCGCTCTATGGCGGAGTACGACGAAGTGGTCAGCGCCCTACTGGCCACCGGAGTGCTGCGCGACAAGGGGATGCTCTACTGGGACGCGCGCGCCTCGCAACGCTACGACACCGTGGAGTTCCGGGTCACCGACGTCTGTCTTCGGCTCACCGACGCCGTACTCATCGCCGGGCTGGCCCGCGGCCTGACCCGGACCGCTGTCGCGCAGGAGCGGGCCGGGCAGCGCTGCGACGACCTCCGGCCGGAGTTGCTCAAGGCGGCGCACTGGCAGGCGGCTCGCAACGGGCTGGGGGGGCGGTTGGTGGATCCGCTGACCGGGCGACCGGCGCCGGCCGCCGAGGTCGTGTCCCAGTTCTACGAGCACGTGCGTCCCGCGCTGGAGGTCGACGGCGACGTCGACCTGATTGCCACTGGGCTTGCCGAGCTGGCCCGGCGCGGCACCGGCGCTGCTGCCCAGCGCAGGGCCTTCGCGCGCGCCGGGCGCATCTCCGACGTGATCGCGATGCTGGCCGACGAGACGGCGGAGCCCGGCGCAGGCTCCTGACCGGGGCCAGTGTCTGTTGGGGTCAAGGCGGCGGATCAGCAGGCGTGTCACCAGGACCGCCATGAAGCCCAGGTTCAGTATGGCGGCGAGGTCGAGCAGCCACGTCGCCGCGTCATGGTCGAAGAGGTGGTCGGCGCCCGCACCCGCCGGGCCGCCCATGGTGTTGAGGTCGCTGCTCGACGCGGCCGCGGCGAACCCCCACCGCGCCGGCATGAGCCAGCTCGCCTGCTCGAGGACCGCCTTGCCCGTGACCCCTCCGAGTCCGCCGCAGAGGACGAGTTGGGCCATCGTCAACACGACCAGCAGCGGCATGGCCTGGTTCTCATCACGTACCACCGCCGAGATAACCAGCCCGAGCGCCGTAGATACCGCCGCCAGCCCCGCGACGATTACCACGACCTCGAACCTGCCCGAACCGAACAGCGCGCCCGCGTCGGGCGGGGCGTGGCCGAGCATCCCCAGCAGCGCCAGGACGATGCCCTGCAGGACGGCGATGAGGCACAGCACGACCAGCTTGGAGCCCAGGTAGGCCACGGAGGACAGACCGATGGCGCGCTCCCGCAGGTAGATCGCGCGCTCCTTGACCAGCTCGCGTACGGAGCTCGCCGCCCCCATCAGCGCCGCGCCGACGACCAGGACGAGTAGCAGCTGCTGGGCGCCGCGGTTGGGCAGCACCTGGGGCGACAGTCCGTGGAGCGCGGAGATGACGTGGGCGAATCCGGCCAGCAGGAAAGGCAGCAGGCCAGCGATGATTTGGAACGCCCGGTCGGCGGCTATCACCGCCACATAGCGGCGGCACAGGGTTAGCAGCTGCGCAGCCACCGACTGCCGGCAGCAGCGTGCCCACGGGTGATGACGCGGCCAAGGGCCTGGCTGACGCGCTCAGCTTGGACAAGGGCGGCTTCTCCTCGAGCAGCCTGACCACGACCACGAGTGGAAGAAGCCGGTGGCCCTGCTGCTGCTCAACAACAGGTCTGAACCAGTGGATTGAGCTGCAAGGGCGCAGCGTCAGCGAGGCAGCGGTGGCCGCGGCCGGCTGACCGCGACGCGGA
>JBDUBV010000169.1:0-5592 GCA_040003795.1 Pseudonocardiales bacterium
AGGGGCCGCAGCACCGTGGGCACCGCCGACTCCGACGTGGTCCGGATCAGCCGGTCAATCGCCCGATGCGCCAGGAACCGGATGATGAGCGCACCCAGGGCGATCAGCAGGACCTGCAGGGGCTTGGCGATCAGCCAGTCGGCACTGCCGGCCAGCCAGCCGACATCGGTCACCCGGTAGACAAAGGCGCACAGTGTGCCCGCTGAGGAAGCACAGGGCGGTTTCCCGGCGAACAGCGTGGGGGCAACGGTGTCAAGGCTCGAAGTCACCTGTCCTTGTTAGCGCATCGGCGGTGCGCCATCGACAAGGGCGTGCCAAATAGTTGTCGGTCGGCCAGACTGTTCACAGTCGGAGGTGAGCTTCGTGGCCCGTTCGGTCGTGGCGTTGGTGCTCAATGCGACGTACGAGCCACTGTGCGTCGTGCCGGTGCGCCGCGCCGTCGTGCTGGTCCTCACCGCCAAGGCCGTGTCCGTCGAGGCCGGCGAGGGTTCGCTGCACAGCGCCACCAGGACCATCCGGGTGCCCGCCGTCGTGCGGCTGACCCACTTCGTGCGGGTGCCCTACCGCGCACAGGTGCCGCTGACCCGCAAGGCGGTCTTCGCCCGCGACGCCGGGCGATGCGTCTACTGCGGCTCGGCGGCGACCAGCATCGACCACGTCGTACCACGCTCCCGCGGCGGCACGCACACCTGGAACAACGTGGTGGCCGCCTGTGGCCGGTGCAACCACGCCAAGGCAGACCGTTCGGTGGCCGAGTTGGGGTGGCCGCTCGGTGTCCTGCCGCACGCCCCCAAGGGGATGGCCTGGCGGGTCCTCGGGCACCGCAGCATCGACCCGCGATGGAAGCCTTACCTGGGCGACGCGGAGTCCGCGACGGCCTGAGGCTGTCCCCGGCCTACTCCTCGGCTAGCGTTGCGGCAATGGGTCAACTGCACGATCTGTCGGCACTCGAGCAGTCTGCTGCCATCGGGCGCGGTGAGGTCAGTCCGATCGAGCTCACCACCCACTACCTGCAGCGGATCGAGTCGCTCAGCGACTCAGTCGGTGCCTTCGTCACGGTGACGCCCGAGGCGGCCGCCGACCGTGCCCTGGACTTAGCCGCTGTGCCGCCTGCGGAGCGGGCCGCCCTGCACGGCGTGCCGATCGCCATCAAGGACCTCAACCTCACGGCAGGGGTACGCACCACTCTGGGCTCGGCTACCTATGCCGACTTCGTCCCACCGATCGACGACCACCTCGTCACGCTGCTGCACGAGGCCGGCATGGTCAGCCTTGGTAAGACCAACACCCCGGAGTTCGGGCTGCCCTGTTACACCGAGCCGGAGGTCGCCCCACCGGCCCGCACGCCCTGGGACCTTGATCGGTCGGCCGGCGGCTCCAGCGGCGGCGCGGCAGCCGCCGTCGCGGCCGGCCTGGTCCCGTGGGCGCAGGGCAGCGACGGTGGTGGCTCCATCCGGATCCCGGCCAGTGTGTGCGGGCTGGTGGGACTCAAACCCGCCCGCGGCCGGGTCAGCGGCGGACCGCTGGCCGGTGACGTAACCGGGTTGTCCGTCAACGGGCCACTGTGCCGCACGGTCGCCGACGCCGCTGCACTCCTTGACGTGCTGGCGCGACCGATGCCCGGCGACCCGCACTGGGCACCGCCGCTGCCGCCCGGGGAGACATTCCTGAGCGCGACGGCCCGGCCACCGGGGCGGCTGCGTATCGGCCGCTACATCGATCCACCGGTGCCGGGCGCGCAGGTGCACCCGGACTGCCGGGCAGCGTGGGAATCGGCTTCGGATCTGCTCGCCTCCTTGGGACACCACGTCGAGGACATCGCGCTGCCCTTCGGCCCCGAACTGATCACGATGTTCGAGGTGGTGTGGTCGGTGTCGGCCAACGGCGCACCGGTGGACCCGGCCCGCGAGGGGGAGCTGCGCCCGCTCACCCGATGGCTGCGGGAGCGGGGTCGGGCCTGCTCCGGCCCGCAGTTCGTCCGGGCGCTCACCGGCCTGCAGTACGCCGCTCGCGGCAGCATCAGGGCCACCGCCGCCTACGACGCCGTCCTCACGCCTACCCTGGCCCAGCCTCCGGCCCTGGTAGGCGGCCTGCGCAACGACGGCGATCCGGTGGCCGACTTCGAGTCGCAGAAGCAGTTCACGCCGTTCACCGCCGTCTACAACATGACCGGCCAGCCGGCGGTCAGCCTGCCGTTATTCTGGAGCGACACTGGCCTGCCGATCGGGGTCATGCTGGTGGGCCGGCCTGCCGACGAGGTGACCCTGCTGTCACTCTCGGCCCAGTTGGAGCAGGCGCGGCCCTGGCGCGACCGACATCCTTTGGCATGGTGAGCACTGACCAGGTGCTGGCCGAGCTTGCCGCGGCCCACGGCGTCGCACTGTCCTACGTCGATGCCGGCGACCGCCCGGTCGGGGTGGCCACTCAGACGGTCATCGAGGTGCTGAGCGTCCTCGGCGTCGACGCGAGCACGCCAGCGGCCGCCCAGGCGGCGCTGGACCAGTGGCAGCGTCGCGCTGCCCAGCGGCACCTCCCACCCACGGTGGTCGTCACGGCCCACACCTCACTGTCCCTCGGTGTGCCGGCCGGCGCGACGTTGCGGCTCACGGCCGAGGACGGGCAGGTGTTCCCCTCGCCTGGTGCCACGTTGCCGGCCGGCCTGCCGGTGGGGTGGTACTCCCTGGCGGTCGACGACGAGGTCTCGACCGTGATGGTCGTGCCGGAGCGCCTGCCCGCCCCGGCCGGCCGCGCCTGGGGATGGATGCTGCAGCTCTACAGCGTGCTGAGCGAGGGGTCGTGGGGGATCGGCGACTACCGTGATCTCGCCGACATCGCCGCGTGGTCGGCCTCGCAAGCGGGTGGCGCGGCCGGCCTGCTGCTCTGCAACCCCCTGCACGCGCCAACCCCGGTGCCGCCGATCGAGAACTCCCCGTACTTTCCCTCCAGCCGCCGATTCCGGTCGCCGCTGTACCTGCGGATCGCCGACATCCCGGAGTACGCGACCTGCGACCCGGCGACCCGCCGGCGCATTGACGCCCTGCGCCCGGCGGGAACGGCCGACCGGATCGATCGGGACGCCGCCTGGGCGGCGAAGCGGGCGGCCCTGGAGATCCTCTGGGGACAATCGCCGCGGGCACGGCACGATCGTGCGACCGAGATCGGGCAGGCCGCCGGGCCGGCGCTCGAGCAGTTCGCCCTGTTCTGTGTACTGGCCGAGATACATGGCCCCAACTGGCGGGACTGGCCAGCGGAGTTGCACGACCCGGCCGGCCCCGCCGCCGGGGCAGCGCTGCGCCGACACCTCGACCGGGTGGGCTTCCACACCTGGCTGCAGGTCCTGTGCGACGAGCAACTGGCCCGGGCCCGGCCGACCGGAATGCGCGTTGGCATCGTGCACGACCTCGCCGTCGGGGTGGATCCCAGCGGCGCCGACGCCTGGGCGCTGCAGGGCGTGCTGGCGGATGGGGTGACCGTGGGGTGCCCGCCGGACACGTTCAACCAGCGCGGGCAGGACTGGGCCCTGCCGGCCTGGCACCCGCTGCGGCTGGCCGAGGCCGGCTACGCGCCCTTCCGAGACCTCCTCCGTTCGGTCCTTCGGCACGCCGGGGGTATCCGGATCGATCATGTGATGGGCCTGTTCCGCATGTGGTGGGTCCCCGAGGGCAACAGCCCGGACCGGGGGACGTACGTGCGGTACGACTCACGCGCGATGCTCGGCGCGGTGCTCATCGAGGCGTCGCGCGCGGGCGCCGTGGTGGTCGGTGAGGACCTGGGCACGGTCGAGCCCAAGGTCACCGAAGCGCTGGCGGCTGCCGGCGTGCTCGGCAGTGACGTGGTGTGGTTCCAGCGGCGGAAGGCCGGCGGAGCTCCGCTGCCGCCCGAGGACTGGCGGCCCGCGGCTATGGCGTCGGTAACCACCCACGACCTGCCCACCGTCGCGGGCTGGCTGGCCGACGAGTCCCTCCGGATTCGCGCCGAACTCGGCCAGCTCGGCGTGCCGGTCGGGCAGGAACGCAGCCGCTTGGCGGCCGAGCGTGCCGCCCTGCTCGGGCTGCTGCAGAGCGAGGGCCTGCTCGACCCGGCCAGGGCCGACGATCCGGCGGAGATCACGCTCGGCCTGCACCGGTTGCTCGTCGCGTCGCCCGCAGCGCTTGTCGTCGCCACCCTGGGGGACGCGGTGGGGGATCTGCGCCAGCCCAACCTGCCGGGCACCCGCGACGAATATCCCAACTGGCGATTGCCGCTCGCCGACGGCTGGGGTTGCGCGATGCCGGCCGAGCAGTTGCCGGGCGACCCGGCGGTGCGCCGGCTGATAGCGGTGCTGTCGCGGGTCGGCTGACCCGTGACCGGAGCGCCCCAGATGCATCCGATACCGTGCAGCCTGTGATTGATCCGCCCGCCTCTGGTGCCAGCCGATGACCGTCGCCGAGACACTGCTGGTATTCGGCGGCATCCCGATCGCCTGCTACCTGGTCATTGCCGCGGCTGTCTACGGCACGGCCAGCCGGCATGCCCCCCGCTACCGGCCGGGCCGGCCCTTCCCCTTCGAGCCCGTCTGGTTCGTCGCGCCCCGCTCCCCGCACCACCTCGACGATGCGACCCACCCGGCGCTGCCGCCGGTCGAGGTGCGGGCCGCCCTGCCGGCCGGCGCCGATGCTCGTGGTGGACCGGGCACTGTGACGTCCACGGGTGGCGCTCGTGGCAACTGGTAGGTCTGCGTCGCCGCAGGTGGCCGACTCGCCGTTCCTGCCCCGGCAGCTATGGCGCATCGACGGCGCTCTCGCGGCCGCCGATCGTGAGACCGAGCTGACCTTCAGCATCTACGTCGGGGACCTCGACGAGCAGCCGCGGATGTCGGCCGAGCGACTGCACGCCCAACTGGGCGAGCGGGCCGACGACGCGGTCCTGATCGCGGTCTCACCCAACCAGCGGCTGCTCGAGATCGTCACCGGCAGCCAGGCGCGCCGGCTGCTCCCCGACCGCATCGCGGCCCTGGCCGCCTTGTCGATGACTGCCGCCTTCGAGGGCGGCGACCTCACCGGTGGGCTGGTATCCGGCCTGCGGATGCTCGCCGACCAGGCCCGCCGCTGAGCCGCTGGACGGCATCGTGCGGCGCGGCGCCCGCAGTCAGCCGGCGGCGCCGTCGCGCTGGCGGGCGCGCAGGGCGCGCAGGACGCCGTCGCGGCCCTCACCGATCAGTCGCCGCAGGGCCGGCGGCACGTCGGTGTCGGCGAGATAGGCATCCGTCGCGCGGATCGTGTCGGCCGAGACTGCCCAACTCGGGTAGAGGCCGATGGCGACGTTTTGCGCCACCTCGCTGGACCTGCGGGCCCACACGCCGCCTACCACCTCGAAGTAGCGCGCGACATACGGCGCGAGCAGCGCCTCCTGCTCAAAGTTGCTGAATCCGCGGATCACGGCCAGCCCGGTCTGGTTGGGCAGGTCGTCGTCCTCCGTGGCCATCGCCCAGGCCCGCGCCTTGGCCCCGGCCGTGGGCCGCAGCGCCCGCGCGGTCCACGCCTCTCGCTGCCCGGCGTCGGTCGGGTCGCGCTGCAGCTCGGCCTCGATGTCGTCGTCGCCGGCCGCGCCGGT
>JBDUBV010000170.1:0-5574 GCA_040003795.1 Pseudonocardiales bacterium
TAGGGTCATACACCGTGAGCGAACGCCCGACCAGTGCCGAGGAGCCGTGGCCGGTCCGCATGGTGGCGCAGAAGATCGCCGGCTGGGTGGCCCGGCTGGGCGAGGTCTGGGTCGAGGGCCAGGTGGCGCAGCTCACGGTTCGCCCCGGGGTCGCCACCGTCTATCTCACCCTGCGTGACCCGGCGGCGGCGGTCTCGCTGAGCGTGACCTGCCCTCGGGCGGTGTACGCCGAGGTGCGGCCGCCGTTGGCGGAGGGCACCCGGGTGGTGGTACGGGCGCGGCCGGAGTTCTACGCCGCCCGTGGCTCCCTGCACCTGCGGGCCAGCGAAATCCGTCCCGTCGGTGCCGGCGCCCTGCTCGCGCGGCTGGAGCAACTCAAGAGCGTTATGGCCGCCGAGGGACTGTTCGCCGCCGACCGCAAGCTGCCGCTGCCTTTCCTGCCCCGCTGCGTCGGGCTGATCACCGGTCGGGCCAGCGCCGCTGAGCGCGATGTGCTCAGCAACGCCAGGGCCAGATGGCCGGCAGTGCGGTTCCGGGTGCTCACGGTCGCCGTCCAGGGCGCAGGGGCCGCCGGTGAGGTGATCGAGGCGATCCGCACGCTCGATGCCGACCCGCAGGTCGAGGTCATCGTCCTCGCGCGTGGCGGCGGCTCGGTCGAGGACCTGTTGACCTTCAGCGACGAGGCCTTGTGCCGGACGGTTGCCGCGTGCCGTACCCCCGTCGTGAGTGCGATCGGCCACGAGGCCGACAACCCTCTGCTCGACTACGTCGCCGACCTGCGCGCGTCCACCCCCACCGACGCCGGCAAGCGCGTCGTACCCGACGTGGCGCAGGAGCAGCGCGGCCTCGAGGTCACCCTGGGCCGGCTGCGACGCGTGGTCCGGGCGCGCATCGACCGCGAGCAGCACCTGGTCGACGCCCTGCACAGCCGGCCGGTGCTGGCCAGCCCGATGGTGATCGTCGACGGCCGGGCCACCGAGGTGTTCGCGCTGGGCGAACGCGCCCGCCGCTGCCTGCAGCACCGGCTGGACAGGGCAGCGGCCGATCTCGCCCACGCCCGCGCTCAAGTGGGGGCCCTGAGCCCCGCTGCCACGCTGCGCCGGGGCTACGCGGTGGTCCAGCAGGCCGGCGGGCACGTCGTCCGGGACGCCGCCGAGGTCGCCACTGACGAAGCGCTGCGGGTGCGGCTGGCGACCGGTGACCTCGCCGTACGGGTCAGCGGGGCGGCCCGCGGCCCGGCGTAGGGTCGCAGGCGTGGCGGCGGGACAGGCGAGCAAGGACGGGACGTCGGACCCGGGTCTGCGATACGAGCAGGCGCGGGACGAGCTGGCCGAGGTGGTGACCCGGCTGGAGGCAGGCGGGGCAACGCTCGAAGAGTCCCTTGCGCTGTGGGAGCGGGGGGAGGCGCTGGCGGCAATCTGCCAGCGCTGGCTCGACGGGGCTCGTGAGCGGCTCGCCGAGGCAGCGGAAAAGTCGCGAGACGCTGTCGGAGGCGCCTCCTAGGGTGTGAGCATGCTCAGCGACTACGCCATCTCCATCCAGGGCGTGGCCAAGCACTACGGCTCCATCCGGGCCGTTGACGGCCTCGACCTCGACGTGCCCATGGGTACCTGCCTGGGTCTGCTGGGCCCCAACGGCGCCGGCAAGTCCACCACCATGCGGCTGCTCACCGCGCAGGCCATCGCCGACACCGGCGAGATCACTGTCCTCGACCACCCGATCCCCGCGGAGTCCAAGCAGGCGCGGGCGCAGATGGGCGTCGTCCCGCAGCACGACAACCTCGACATCGAGTTGACGGTCTGGCAGAACCTGGCCATCTTCACCCGCCTCTACCGCGTGCCCCGCGCCGAGCGCCCCGCCGCCATCGACAGGGCACTGGCCCTCTCGCAGCTGATCGACCGGGCCGACACCAAGGCCGACAAGCTCTCCGGCGGGATGCGGCGCAGGCTGTTGATCGCCCGCGCCCTGGTCCACCGACCACAGCTGCTGCTCCTCGACGAGCCGACGGTGGGCCTCGACCCGCAGGTGCGCCAGGAGCTGTGGGCACTGATCGACGGCCTGCGTGCGGAGGGCGTCACGATCCTCATGTCCACCCACTACATCGAGGAAGCCGCCCGGCTGGCCGACGACGTGGCGGTGATGTCGCACGGCAAGCTGATCGCCCACGATGCACCCGCCAAGCTGCTGGCCGCCCATGCCGGCACCAGCGCCGAGGAGTTCTTCGGGCCGCCGGCACGGCTCGCCGAGGTCGAGTCGCTGGCTCATGCGGCAGGCTTCAGCACCCGGCGCACCGGCCCGGCCGTCTCGGTCCTGCGGGCCGAGGACATTCCCGATTCCCTCGCGGATGCCCTCGGCAGTGGCGGCGTGCGCCGCGCCGCCAGCCTGGAGGACGTCTTCGTCGTGCTCACCGGCGAGGAGGTCGCATGAGCGCCGACGCGCCTGCACGGCGGCTGCGCCGCTTCGAGCCGGCCGCCCTGGCCGGTGTACTGAGCCATGAGCTGACCATCTTCAAGCGCTACTGGCTGTCGAGCACGTTCTCCTCGGTGGTGGAGCCAACGATCTACCTGCTGGCGTTCGGCTTCGGTTTCGGCTCCCTTGTCGCGGTAGTCGACGGATACCGCTACATCGACTTCGTCGGCACCGGTGTCGTCGCCACCTCGGTGCTGTTCACGTCGGCGTTCACCGGTCTGTTCCAGACCTTCTTCAGGCGCACGCACCACGGCACCTACGACGCCATGCTGGCCGCGCCGGTCGACACCCACGAGTTGGTGCTGGGCGAGGCGCTGTGGATTGCTTCCCGAGCCGCGGTGTTCGGCTGCGCTCCGCTGCTCGTGGCGGTCGCCTTCGGGCTGCGACCCGGGCCGGGCGTGGTGCTGGTGCCGGTCGTGTCCGTCCTCACCGGGTTGGGATTCGCGCTGTTCGGGATCTGGATCTCGGCGGTGATCCCGGCTATCGACGCGGTCAACTACATCATCTCGGCCGTCCTCACCCCCCTGTTCCTGGTCGCGGGCACGTTCTTCCCGATCGACAACCTCCCCCCGTGGGCGCAACGTGCCGCCCAGGCCAACCCGCTGTTCCACTGTGTCGAGTTGGTCCGGCACGCGGTCTTCGGGGTGCGGCCGGTCGCCGACCTGTGGCACGTGGCTGCCCTGCTGGTGTTCGCCGCCCTCATGTGGGTCCTCGCCGTGCGCCGGATGCGGCAGCGGCTGATCGACTAGCGCAGCGACCCGGCCAGCACCGCGAGCTCGGCATAGCTCGCGCTGCCATACACCAGGTAGGTGACGCCAGCCGCGGTGAGCGCGAGGGCACGATCCCCTTGCTTGCGGGCCGGTATCCGGTCCCAGGCAACGATCCCCACCAGGACCGTGCCGGTCGGCCGCGCGTCCGGCGCTGCCTCCCGGTTGAGGACGGCCTGCCGGGCGAGGTCGCTCTCGACCAGTTGGGCGTACTGGTCCCGTGGGGTGAGGAACCCGACCCGCAGGGTTAGCCGGCCGCCGCCAGCCGTCTGGGTCGTCGCGCTGGTAGGTCGCCAGCCGCGGGGCACCTGCGGGACGCGCACCGGGTAGGAGCCAGCACTACGGGCGCTGGTGTAGGCCTGCGTCGGATCGATCACCGCAACGCGGCGCCCGCCGCGCTGCTGGAAGGCCACCACGGCGCCCACGATGAGCAGGATGACCGCCAGGGAGAGCACCATGTCGCGGGCACTGTGCTGCGCCCGTCGCCGGGCCGGCGAGGTAGGCGTCATCGGCCCTTGCCGATGCGGTCGATCTCCTCCAGCACGGCAGCGCACTCGTCTGCGGTGTTGAAGAAGTGCGGGCCGATCCGCAGGCCGGCCCCGGGCCGGTAGTCCACCAGGAACCCTCGGGCTGTCAACTGCTCGTAGACCTGCTGCGCGGCACCGGGGTCGACGGTCACGTGGCCACCCCGCTGCGCCGGGTCGACCGGCGATCGTACGGTCCACCCCCGCTCCAATGCGGCCTCCAGGAGCGGCTGGGTCAGCGACAGCGAGCGCTCGCGGATCCGCTGCACGCCGACGTCGGCAATGGCCTGGTAACCGGCAGCAGCGGCATAGGCGGCCGGCACACCGGGCGTCCCGCCGGTGAACCGGGCGGCCCCGGGTGCGTAGTCCACCTCGGCGAAGGAGAAGTCGAAGGGCGCCCGGTGGCCGAACCACCCGACGGAGGTCGGCTGCAGGTGGGCCAGTCGCGGCGAGACGTACAGCCATCCGGCGCCTGGGCCGCCGCACAGGTACTTCACCGAACCGCCCACGCACAGGTCGACGTCCAGGGCAGTCACGTCGACCGGCAGCACGCCGGCGGCCTGGTATGCGTCGAGCAGCACAAGGGCGCCCACCTCGTGCGCCCGCTCGATCACCGGCGCGACGTCGACCAGCGTCGAGGACCGGAACAGGACGAGGGAGATCGGGACGATGAGCGTGCGCTCGTCGATCGCGTCAACCAAGCGCTGCACGTCCAGGTGCACGCCGTCCCCGACCGAGGGCACGACGCTGACCTGTGCGCCGACGCGGGCGTGAGCCGACCACAGGTAGTGGCTGCCGGGCCACTCGAGGTCGGAGTAGACCACCCCGTTGCGGGCGTCGGTGAAGTCCAGTGCGGAGGCCACCGCGCCGAGGATGTCGGCGACGTTCTGCCGCAGCACCGTCGTGCCGGGCGGCGCACCGATCAGGCCCCCGATGAGATCGGCCACCCGCACCATCTCAGGAATCCACTCGCCCCATGCCAGGACGCCCCGACCGGCCCACAGCGCGGCGTACTCCGCCAGGCGCTCGGCGCTCCCGCGGTGCATCGCACCGAGGCTGTTGTTGACCAGGTACGTGCTGCGGGCCAGCACGGGGTAGTCGACGCGATACCGCAGCAGATCTCGGTGCACGTCGCCGCGGTCGTCCATGCCCACACTCTGCCAGGAGCCGGCGTTGCACCCGGGCCCGCGGTCGGCCCCGACTCCGTTGCGGGCCGGCGAGGGCATGGCCCCGTAGGATTCCCAGTGACCCGCTGACCGGGCGACGAGGAGCCGGCCCATGACTGACCTGCCCACCGAGCTCTTCGTACCCCGGCAAGCCCCCGACCGCAACCTCGCCCTGGAGTTGGTACGGGTCACGGAGGCCGCCGCGATGGCGGCCGGTCGGTGGGTCGGCCGGGGCGACAAGAACGGCGGTGACGGAGCAGCGGTCGACGCCATGCGCAAGCTGATCGGCACGGTGGCGATGCGCGGCGTCGTCGTGATCGGCGAGGGTGAGAAGGACGAGGCACCCATGCTCTACAACGGCGAGGAGGTCGGTGACGGCACCGGGCCGGAGTGCGACGTCGCGGTCGACCCGATCGACGGCACCACCCTGATGAGCAAGGGCATGCCCAATGCCGTCGCGGTGCTCGCCGTCGCGGAGCGCGGCACGATGTATGACCCCTCGGCGGTCTTCTACATGAAGAAGCTGGTGACCGGGCCCGATGCCGCGGCTGCTGTCGACATCGAGGCGCCGGTCGCCGACAACATCCGCGCCGTCGCCAAGGCCAAGGGCGGCGAGGTCGAGGACGTCACCGTGTGCATCCTCGACCG
>JBDUBV010000042.1:0-18731 GCA_040003795.1 Pseudonocardiales bacterium
GCATGGAGGTGTAGATCAGCCACTTGCGGTTGTAGAGGTTGAACACCGGGTGCACAGAGACCATGTCCATGTGCGCCTCGTAGTAGGAGTCCAGCGTGCCGACGTCCCGCCAGTAGCCGCGGTCGCGGTCGGTGGTCCCGGGTACGTCGTTGTCGGCGAAGTCATAGACCTGCGCGGCTCCGTGGCTGGTGAGCAACGGGATGATGTCCCCACCCATGTCGTGCCCGGAGTCCGTTTTCGCCGCGTCGGTCCTGACCGCCTCGACCAGCACGTCGGTGGAGAACACGTAGTTGCCCATCGACGCGAACACCTGCTCTGGGTTGTCCGGCAGGCCCGGCGCGTCGGCCGGCTTCTCGAGGAATCCCGTGATGTCGGTGCCGGTCCGGCCGGTTTGGATGATCCCGAAGCCGCCGGCATCGGCCCGCGGCACGCGGATACCGGCCACGGTCACGCCGGCCTTGGACTCGATGTGGCGATCGACCATCTGCGAAGGGTCCATGCGGTAGACGTGGTCGGCACCGAAGACCACGACGTATTCCGGCATCTCGTCGTAGACGAGGTTCAGCGACTGGTAGATCGCATCCGCGCTGCCGGTGAACCACCGGGCGCCGAGCCGCTGCTGGGCGGGCACCGGAGTCACGTAGTTGCCCAGCAGGGTCGACATCCGCCAGGTGGTCGTGATGTGCCGGTCCAGAGAGTGCGACTTGTACTGCGTGAGCACGCACTGCCGCAGGTAGCCACCGTTGACCATGTTCGACAGCACGAAGTCGATCAGGCGGTAGATGCCACCGAAAGGGACGGCCGGCTTGGCGCGGTCCTGGGTCAGCGGCATCAGCCGCTGGCCGGTACCGCCCGCCAGAACGATGCCGAGCACGTTCGCGTTAGGCCCGCGGCTCGCCACCAGCCGACACTAGCCGCTCAGGCCCCGCGCGGAGCAAGCCCCGGGAGAACCCTGGACGAGCAACGACGCCGACGGCCGGTGCCGAGGGCGTCGTTTGTGCGCGTCGGCGCACGGGAGCCTAGTCTGCGGCCACCTTCAGCGCCTCGCCGAGTTCGCTTGCCTCACCGGGGGACATCTCTACGACGAGCCGCCCGCCGCCTTCGAGTGGCACGCGCATGACGATGCCGCGACCTTCCTTGGTGACCTCGAGCGGACCGTCACCTGTCCGCGGCTTCATGGCCGCCATCTTGGTACTCCCCTCAGAAGTGCCCGCCGGATGAGACGGCACGGATCACACTGATTCTCTCGCATCGCCGGGCGGGGACCCAAACTGGGGCCGGGCTCAGGCCTCCGGTACGACCCTCGCGGCTCCCATCGACGAGCTCGCCACGAAGGTCGCGTAGGCGCGCAGGGCTGCGCTGACGGGACGCTGCCGCGACGTGGGCCGCCAGGGCACCGGCTGCTTGTCCATCAGCACCCGGCGGCGCTCGAGCTCGGCGTCTGGCACCCGCAACCGCAGGCTGCGGGTCGGAATGTCGATGTCGATGATGTCACCGTCCTCGACCAAACCCATGGCGCCGCCGGCCGCCGCCTCTGGCGACACGTGGCCGATGGCCAGCCCGGCTGTGCCACCGGAGAAGCGGCCGTCGGTGACGAGGGCACACGTCGCGTCGAGCTGCTTTGCCTTGAGGAAGCTGGTCGGGTGCAGCATCTCCTGCATGCCTGGGCCACCTCGGGGGCCTTCGTAGCGCACCACTACCACGTCACCCGGCTTGACCTGGTTGCCCAGGATCGCCTGGCCGGTGGCCTCCTGGCTGTCGAAGACCCGCGCCGGGCCGGAGAAGGTCAACATGGCCGAGGAGACCCCGGCCGTCTTCACGACGCAGCCCTCATCGGCCAGGTTGCCCTTGAGCACCGCCAGCCCCCCGTCAGCGGTGTAGGCGTTGTCAACCGACCGGACACAGCCCGTGGCAGCGTCGAGGTCGAGCTCGGGCCAGGTGGCAGTGGAGCTGAACGGCACGATGGTCCGCACTCCGCCAGGGGCAGCCAGGAAGAACTCCTGTGCTTCGGCGGTGGGCTCGGCGCCCCGCACGTCCCATCGCGCCAGGTGCTCTGCCAGGGACGGCGCGTGCACGGAGCGCACCGACCGGTTGAGCAGCCCGGCCCGGTCGAGCTCCCCCATGATCGCCGGGATGCCGCCGGCGCGGTGCACGTCCTCGAGGTGGTACGGACTGCTGGGCGCCACCTTGCAGATGCAGGGAACCCGCCGGCTCAGCTGGTCGATATCGTCGAGATCGAAGTCCACCTCGCCCTCGTAGGCGGCGGCGAGCATGTGCAGGACCGTGTTGGTCGACCCCCCCATGGTGATGTCGACCGTCAGCGCGTTCTCGAAGGCAGCCTTGCTGGCGATGTTGCGCGGCAACACCGAGGAGTCGTCGTCGTCGTAGAAGGCGCGGGCCAGCTCGACGATCGTCCGGCCGGCGTCGGTGAACAGTTGCCGGCGCAGGCGGTGGGTGGCAAGCACGGAGCCGTTGCCGGGCAGCGCGAGTCCCAGCGCCTCCATCAGGCAGTTCATCGAATTGGCGGTGAACATCCCGGAGCAGGACCCACACGTCGGGCAGGCGGCACTCTCGATCTCGGTGAGCCGGCTGTCGCTGATGTCCGAGGCGCTGGCGGTGATGGCACTGATCAGGTCCAGGGGACTCCCGGGCGCACCACCTGGCCCGGCCAAGCGGCCGGACTCCATGGGGCCGCCGGAGACGAATACCGTGGGGATGTTCAAGCGGAGTGCGGCGAGCAGCATCCCGGGGGTGATCTTGTCGCAGTTGGAGATGCAGACGAGTGCGTCGGCGCAGTGCGCATTGGCCATGTACTCGACGGAGTCGGCGATCAGGTCGCGGCTGGGCAGCGAATAGAGCATGCCGAGGTGCCCGTTGGCGATGCCGTCGTCCACGGCGATGGTGTTGAACTCCCTCGGGATGCCACCGGCTTCCTTGACGGCGTCGGCCACCACGGTGCCGACATCGCGCAGGTGTACGTGACCGGGGACGAATTCTGTGAAGCTGTTGACGACGGCAACCATCGGCTTGCCGAAATCTGCCGCGGCGACACCCGCTGCCATCCAGAGGGCTCGGGCGCCGGAGGCGTCACGTCCGTGCGTGACCGTGCGGGATCGAAGTGCGGGCATGCTGGCTGTCTCCAGGACGTGGGCTGCACTGAGGCTACCCCTGCCAGACTGGAGGGCATGCGGGCCCGCGCGGCGCTCTTCGACGTGTACGGCGACCACCTGCGTTCGCGTGGCGATGTCGCGCCGGTCGCAGCACTGGTCCGGCTGCTGATCCCGTTGGGCATCAAGTCCCCTGCGGTCCGTACTGCAGTCTCCCGCATGGTCCGGCAGGGATGGCTCGTGCCGGTCGGGTTGGCGGAGGGGCCGGGCTACGCCCTGACCGAGCGGGCGGCACACCGCCTCGACGGTGCCCTCACCCGGATCTACCGCATTCCGGGCACTGCCGAATGGGACGGCAGGTGGCACTTGCTGGTCGTCACGCAGCCGCCCGGGCACAGCGCCCGGACCCGGCTGGCCGGCGACCTGGCGTTCCTGGGCTACGGGCGGTTGGGAGGCAGCACGTGGCTCGGCGTGCGGGCGTCGCCGGAGGTGATTGCGGCCGCAGCAGCGCACGGAGCCACCGTCGATGCCTTCGATGCGGTGCACGCAGGCGACCCACGGGCGATGATGGACCGGGCTTGGGACCTCCAACGCCTGGCCGGGGCCTACACGCGCTTCATCGACGACTTGTCGCCGGTGGTCCGCGAGGTCGGTCCGGGAGCCAGCGACGAGAGCGCTTTCGCTGCGCGCTCGGTGCTCGTGCACGCTTGGCGCAACTTCTTGTTCGCCGACCCCGGCCTGCCGCCGTCGGTCCTCCCGGGCGATTGGCCGGGCAGCCGCGCGGCCGCCTTCTTCGACGCCGAGGCCGGCCGGCTGTTGCCCCCGGCCACCCGCTTCGTCGACGCCTGTCTGACCGGCCCACGGGCCACCCACGCCGACCCGGCCGGCGGCGTAGCGTTGTCGGCGTCCCCGTACTGAGTTGAAGGAGCGCGGCGTGTCCGACAGCGTCCTCATCGGTCAAGACGGCGGCGTGGCGACCATCACCCTCAATCGACCGGCGACCATGAACTCCCTGACGATCGAGATGAAGGAGTCGTTGATCGCGGCGCTGGCGCAGGCACGCGACGACGCCGCCGTCCGGGCTGTCGTGCTCACCGGCGCGGGCAGGGGTTTCTGCGTCGGGCAGGATCTGCGCGAGCACGCCGAGTTGCTCGCCAGCGGCGATCCTCGGCCGCTGCAGACCGTCCGGGACCATTACAACCCCATCGCGCTGGGCCTGGTGCAGATGCCCAAGCCGGTCGTCGCAGCGGTCAACGGGATGGCGGCCGGTGCGGGGGCGTCGTTCGCCTTCGCGTGTGACTTCCGGATCGCCGGGGAGGGGGCGGGGTTTCTCCTGGCTTTTGCCCGGGTGGGACTCTCGGCCGACAGCGGGGCGTCCTGGACGCTGCCGCGTCTGGTCGGTCACGCCCGCGCGACGGCGATGATGATGCTCGCCGAGCCGGTGTCCCCGGGCCAGGCGATGGAGATGGGGCTGGTCACCGCGGTGGTCCCCGACGACCGGGTGCTGGCGGCGGCGCACGAGCTCGCCGCGCGCCTGGCCGCCGGTCCGACCCTGGCTTACGCCTGCATCAAGGAGGCACTGGCCTACGGCGGCAGCTCATCGCTGTCCGACGCCCTCGAGCGGGAGGCGGTCCTGCAGGCCCGGGCCGGCGCCACCGCCGACCACCGCAACGCCACCGCAGCGTTCGTCGCCAAGACCCCGATGGAGTTCGAGGGACGGTGACCAACGGCGGTCAGGTGGCCCGCCAGCAGCCGGCCACGTGGTCGTCGACCATCCCGGTGGCCTGCATCAAGGCGTAGGCAGTCGTCGGCCCGATGAAGCGCATCCCGCGCTGCCGCAGCTCCCGGGCCATGGCCGCCGATTCCGGCGAAGTCGCCGGCACGTGCGCGGTCGTGGCCGGTCGAGGCTGCGGCGGCGTGGGGGCGAACGACCAGAGGAGTTCGGACAGCCCACCCGGCATCGCCTGTGCGATGCGCGCGTTGGCAATGACGGCCGCGACCTTGGCCCGGTTGCGCACGATGCCGGCATCACCGAGCAGGCGGTCGATGTCGCGGGACCCGAAAGCGGCGACTGCCGGGATCGAGAAGTCGGCGAAGGCCGCCCGGAACGCCGCCCGCTTGCGCAGGATCACCAGCCATGACAGTCCCGATTGGAACGCCTCCAGCGAGAGCCGCTCGAACATCGCATCATCACCACGCAGCGGGCGGCCCCACTCCCAGTCGTGATAGTCGACGTACTCCGGCGCCGAAACAGCCCAACCGCATCTCGGCCGCTCGTCCGGCCGGGCCATCGGAGCGCTCACCCTGGGCCGGTCATCCAGGGTAGCTCGGTGCCCAGCGGGCGAAGCGCCGCAGTGACAGGCGCAGGGCCCAGGACACCAGCGGCCGGGCCAGTGGCCAGGCGAACTCCCCAACCCTGCCGAAAGGCAGGATGATGTGTTCCGACCAGGTGACGATCGCCCGGCTGGGACCATCCGCGGCCACCTCGAAGGCAGCGGTCCCCCGGACCACGTGGCCGGTGTGCCGCACCCGGCACAGCGCCGGTGGAGACCACTCGGTGATGACCATTGTGTCGGTGAAGGCCAGAGGGCCGATGCCCGTGATGGCCGTGAGCCCGCCGCCGACCGACCGGCCCTCGAGCGCCGTGGCGTAGACGCGGGTGCCCAGCACCCACTCGGTCTGCCGCTCCCACGCGGTCAGCGCCTCCCACACCCGGTCGGGTCGCGCGTAGACGGTGACCCGCTCGCGAATGTCAACGGCGCTCATGTTCCTCCGACGTCAACCTGCGCAGGGAGTCGATCTCTGCCTCGCGGACTGCCAGGTCGGCCCGCAGCCGTTCGAGTGCCCTGTCGACCTGATCCATCCGGTAACCCCGCAAGGCCAGATCGAAACGCAGGCCCGGCACCTCGTCGGAGCGGATGGGGCGGTCCACCGGCAGATTGGCGGGGACGGAGTCGCGGGGCATCTCGGCCATCAGGTCGGCCCGGCCGGTCATCAGGGCTATCACGCCGAAAGCCGCAGCAGCGACCGCTACGGCGGTCAGTACCCACACCAGGAACGTCGCCATCGGCGAATCGTGTCACGCTGGGCGCACATCCCGGGAGGAGACCCGCGTGTCGCTGCGGCTGGGCAACCGCACGTTCGCCGACACCGACCTGCTCGTCATGGCGATCATCAACCGCACACCGGACTCCTTCTTCGACCGGGGTGCCACCTTTGCACTGGCCGCCGCCCGGAATGCGGTGGACCACGCGGTCAGCGCGGGCGCGGACATCATCGACGTGGGTGGGGTGAAGGCCGGCCCCGGCCCCGAGGTGGGGCCGGCGGAGGAGATCGAGCGCACTGCGGAGTTGATCAGCGCGATCAGGGTCGACCACCCGGACGCGATCATCAGCATCGACACCTGGCGTTCGGAAGTCGCCGCCGCCGCCGTCGAGGCCGGCGCCGACCTGCTCAACGATGCCTGGGGCGGATTCGACGCCGATCTGGCAGCGGTCGCCGCACGTACCGGCGCCGGTCTGGTGTGCACGCACGCCGGCCGTGCGGCGCCGCGTACCCGCCCGCACCGGGTCGGGTATCTCGATGTCGTGGCCGATGTCGTGCAGACGGTGACCGGCCTGGCCGGGCGGGCCGAGGCGCTGGGCGTGCGCAGGGAGGCCATCCTGGTCGATCCGGGGCACGACTTCGGCAAGAACACCCGGCACTCGCTGGAGCTCACCCGGCGGCTCGGGGAAGTCGTCGCCACAGGCTGGCCGGTGCTGGTCGCACTGTCGAACAAGGACTTCATCGGCGAGACCCTGGACCTGCCACCGGCCGAGCGCCTCGAGGGCACGCTTGCGGCGACGGCGGTCAGCGCCTGGCTGGGCGCCCGGGTGTTCCGGGCGCACCAGGTCGCACCGACCCGCAAGGTTCTCGACACGATCGCCGCGCTGCGCGGGGACCGAGAGCCACGTGTGGCCCGTCGCGGCCTCGCCTGAGCCGTCCCCACCTCCGTCGACGGGCTGGCTATCGCTGCTGCTTCGTCGGTGGCTTGCCCTGCTGGAGGGCCTTCTCAGCCGCGAGTGGGTCGTAGGCGCAGGAGGTGGCCAGCGACTCCGCCTGCCCGGGCACCTGAGGGACCAGGCTCGCCGACGTGCTGGGTGCCGGCGTGCTGGGCGCTGACGTGCCCGGCCGTGGGCTGGCCGCCGGACTGGCCGGCGTGCCGGGCACCGACGTGCCGAACGCCTTCCTCACCTTGCTCCGGATCAGGTCGTAGTCGGGGTCAGCGGCATTGATCACCGTGTTGTCGAACACGATGCTCCTCGACGTCCCCCCCTTGATCCGCATGGACAGGTCGACGAACGCCTCCAGCAGCGGTTGGGGTATGTCGGTACGGACGATGTTCTTGGTCGCCCTGGCCAGTTGCTGGTAGCGGGTCAGCACCTTCACCGGGTCCGCCGTGTCGATGATCGCCTTGATGACGCAGCGCTGCCGCTTCATCCGGTCGTAGTCCGTAGTGCCGAACCGACCGCGGGCGAACCACAACGCATCGACCCCGTCGAGGTGGCGGTTCTCACCCGGCGCCAACCAGTCGTCGGGTAGGTGATGACCGTCGGTGGCCCCGCCGATGGCCACCCAGCTGTTGATGTTGACTGTGACACCGCCGAGGGAGTTGACGAGTTGGGCGAAACCCTCGAGGTTGATCATCACGTAGTAGTCGATCTTGAGGCCGAGCGCCTCACCGACTCCCAGCTTGAGCACGTCCGCCCCGAGATTGTCCGTCGGCCCCAAGATGTGCGGGTGCATAGCGGGCACGGTGCCGTAGACGGCGTTGAGCAATTGTTCCCCCTCGTCACCGGGCGCCCGGAAACCCTTGGGGTAGGCATCGCGCAGTGGGCCGCGCGGGAACGGCAGGCGTTCGAGGCTGCGCGGCAGGCTGAACAGCAACGTGTTGCCCGTCCTGGTGTCGATGCTGGCGACGATGACCGAGTCGGTTCGCGCCCCGACCCGTCCAGCCCCGGCGTCACTGCCGAGCAGCAGCAGGTTGACGCGAGACCGGCTCTGCCACGGATCGGCCTTGCTGATGTGGCTCGGCACCGTGGCGCTCTTGGTGTCACCGGCGAAGACGGTGCTGATCAGGTCGCGCTGCACGAACGCATACCGGGCCCCCGCCATGGCCGGCATGGCGCCGGCGATGCAGAGCAGGCTGACGACGACCGCCCCGGTGGCCCGCTGGGCGCCGGTCAGGTGAAGGGGGCGCACCACGTGATAGCCGAACGCGACAACGATGATCCACAGCAGTGCGAGAATCAGCAGGACCACACCCAGCCTCAGCAGCATCGTGGGGTTGACCGCAGCGTGCAGGGCGACGGCCCGGCCCGACGTGCCCAACCACACCCCCGTGCCCACGAGCACCAGGCAGCTGGTCGCGATGGCACTGCCGAGCCAGCGGCGCCCCGCGGCGAGGAAGGTGACGCCAGGCAGCACCGCGCCGAGCGTGGTGAGCACCAGGGCCCGGGGGAAGTCGATGTCGGACTCGGGCCGGACGGCACGGTGACGGGCAGGGACGGCACAGCTCGTCGGTGCAGTAGTCTGGCGTTGCACCGCGCCCTTCCTCCCATGCGGCCGGTCGGAGCCGTGAGACCGACATGGTATCCGCTGATCCGGTCCGCAGACCAAAGCTCGCGGCGCGGGGCTGTGCGGACCTAGGCCCGGCGCCTTACACATCTCGAACCTCGCCGCGACGCGGAGTGCACGATCCCCGGGGACGCTACAACAGACTTCGCCGATGCGATGTCTCATCCCGACCGCAAGGAGCGCAACCATGACAAGCACCCACGGCATCGCGGGCCGGATCGTCGCTTGGACCGCCGCCGCCACAATCGGCATCGGCGCCGTCGCCGGCATCGCCTACGCCGCCACCGATACGGCACCGACCGCCTCGGCCCCACCGACGGCCGCCAGCTCCCCGCACGCGAAGACCGGCCACGCCGGCAAGGGGGACCGGATCCGCGCGCTGGCCCGGCGCACCGTGCACGGCGAGTTCGTGGTCAAGGGCAAGGACGGCAAGTACGTCACCGCCGAGACCCAGCGCGGCGCCGTCACGGCAGTGAGCCGCACGTCGATAACGGTGCGCAGCGCGGATGGCTTCACCGCCACCTACGCCGTGACCTCCGACACCAAGGTGGGCAAGGATAAGGCCAAGGCCGACATTGCCGCTGTCAAGGTGGGCGACCTGGTGCTGGTCGTCGCGGTCAAGGCAGACGGCGGCAAGACTGCCCGTGGGCTCCTCGTCGCCCCGGGCAAGCAGGACTGACCGGCGCCTGCTCGAGGGCCTGTTCGAGGGCAGCCAGTGCAGCATCCGGCGATCGGGTGAGCGTGACGGCGGCGCGGGCGGCCGGACGCACGAAGCCCGCCGCGCTCATCCGGTCGACCAACTCGAAGAGCAGGTCGAAGACGCCGTCGGGATCGAGCACCACCACCGGCTTGGTGTGCATGGCCAGCGACCGCGCGGTCCACACCTCGAGCAACTCCTCCAGTGTCCCCAGCCCGCCGGGCAGGGCGAGGAAGGCGTCGCTGCGCTGGTCCATCACTGCCTTGCGTTCGCGCATGTCGCCAGTCACCACCAACTCGTCCGCGGCGGCGTCGGCGACCTCGTAGCCCATCAAGGCGGCAGGGATCACTCCGACGGTGTGCGCCGCGCCGGCGCGTGCGGCGGCGGCGACCCGGCCCATCATCGACACGCAGCCACCGCCGGAGACCAGTGAGTGGCCGCGCTGCGCCAGGCGCGCGCCCACCTCGGTGGCCAGCGCGAGATAACGCTCGTCGATGGCGTCGGACGACGAGCAGTAGACACAGATTGCTGCCACGGCACTCCTCCGTCGGCTTCCAGTCAGGGACCTCAGCAGTTCAGCAGTTCAGTGGTTCAGCGGCTCAGGCGTTCGGACGGCCTTCCGGCGCCTCGGCGTCCGGCACCTCCACCTGGCCCGGCTCCTCGGCTGCGTCGACGATGATCTGCACCGCCTCGTCGACGTCATCGGTGAGGGAGAGCAGATCGAGATCGGCCGGCTGGATCTTGCCGCTCTCGGCCAGGGCCGTGCGCATCCAGTCGAGCAGCCCGCCCCAGTGGGTGGTCCCCATCAGCACGACGGGGAACCGCGTCACCTTGCGGGTCTGCACCAGCGTCAGCGCTTCGAACATCTCGTCGAGGGTGCCGAACCCACCGGGCAGGATCACGAAAGCCTGGGCGTACTTGACGAACATCGTCTTGCGGGCGAAGAAGTATCGGAAGTTGATCCCCAGGTCGACGAAGTCGTTGAGTCGCTGCTCGAAGGGCAACTCGATGCCCAGACCCACCGACAGCCCGTTGGCCTCGATGGCCCCGCGGTTGACCGCCTCCATGGTGCCCGGGCCACCACCGGTCACGACGGCGAACCCGGCCCGCGCCAGCTTGCCGCCGAGCTCTCGCCCCAGCGCGTACTCCGGGTGCCCCTCCGGCGTCCGGGCGGACCCGAAGACGCTCACCGCGCGAGGGAGCTCGGCCAACAGGCCGAATCCCTCGACGAACTCCGATTGGATCCGCAGCACCCGCCACGGGTCGGTGTGCACCCAGTCGGCCGACCCTCGGGTGTCGAGGAGGCGCTGGTCGGTAGTGCTGCTGGTCACCTGCGAACGGCGCAAGGTCACCGGCCCGCGCTGTCGCTCGCCGGCGCGGCGGCCCGTCACGCGGGCCGCCGGCAGGTCGGCATCGGTTGATCTCATAGCCCAACCGTACGGACCGCACGGCCGTCGCCGTCACGTCGGGCCGCGCGGACGGCAAGATCAGCGGCTCACCGCCTTCTTGTATCGGGACACCGCCAATGGCACGAAGACCGCGAGGATCACCACGATCCACAGCAGTGAGGTCAGGACCGGGTGCCGCAGCGGAAGCGCGGTCGGCTTGGGCACGGCGGGGTTGGTGTTGCCGAAAAACGCGCGGGCGGCCTGGGTGACCGCGGAGATGGGGTTCCACTCGGCGACCACCTTGAGCGGCCCGGGCAGCGTGGCGGACGGGACGAACGTATTGGCGATGAACGTCAGCGGGAAGATCACGATGAAGCTGGCGTTGTTGAACACCTCGGGAACACGCACCATCAACCCGCCCACGGCCGACACCCAGGAGAAGGCGTAGGCGAACAAGAGCAGCAGCCCGAACCCGGCCAGCGCCTCCCCCACCGACGAGCGGATGCGCCACCCCACGAGCAGGCCGGTCACGGACATGACGCCGATCACCAGGACGTTGTTGATTAGGTCGCTCGTCGTGCGCCCGACCAGCACCGCCGAGCGCGCCATGGGCAGCGAGCGGAACCTGTCGACGATGCCCTTCTGGATGTCCAGGGCAAGGCCGCTGCCGGTGATAGTGGCACCGAACAGCATGGTTTGCGTGAAGATGCCGGCCATGAGGAACTCGCGGTAGGACAGTCCCGGAACCTTGATGGCGCTGCCGAAGACATATGCGAAGAGCACCACGAACATGATCGGCGAAAGGGTGCTGAACACCAGGAGGTCGGGCACCCGCTTGATCTTTATGAGGTTGCGCTTGGCCACGATCATGCCGTCACCGATGGCCTGCAGGGTGTCGCTCATCGCGCTGGCTCCGCCTGTGGTCGGGGCGCCTGGGCGCCGGATGGTGCCTCATCCTCGGCGCCGTGGCCGGTGAGAGAGAGGAACACGTCGTCGAGCGTGGGCCGGCGCAGCCCGATGTCGAGGGCCTTGATCGACTCGGCCGACAGCCGGGCCAGCGCCTCGGTCAACACCGCCGGCCCTCCGGTGACCGGGATGGTGAGCGAGCGCGCCTGCTCGTCCACGGCGATCTCGCCGACCGCAAGGTGTGCCAGGCTGGCTTGGGCCGGTGCGATCTCGGCGACGCTGCCGACAGTGAGCTCGAGGCGCTCGCCGCCCACCTGGCCCTTGAGCTCGTCAGAGGTGCCACTCGCGATCACCTGGCCGCGGTCGATGACGGCCACCTGGTCGGCGAGCCGGTCGGCCTCCTCGAGATACTGCGTAGTCAGGAGCAGGGTGCTGCCCGCGGCGACCAACTCGGCGATGACCTCCCACATGCCCAGCCGGCTGCGCAGGTCGAGGCCGGTCGTCGGCTCGTCGAGGAAGAGCAGACGTGGCTTGGCCACCAGAGCGCCGGCGAGGTCGAGCCGCCGCCGCATGCCGCCGGAGTAGCCCTTGACGGTGCGGTCAGCAGCCGCCACCAGGTCGAACCGCT
This sequence comes from Pseudonocardiales bacterium, assembly GCA_040003795.1. GTDB lineage: Bacteria > Actinomycetota > Actinomycetes > Mycobacteriales > QHCA01 > QHCA01. The sequence goes on from JBDUBV010000042.1 coordinate 12,343, forward strand.
CGAGCAGCTCTCGCGCCCGCTCCCGGGCGGCCCGCCGGCCCAGGTGGTAGAGCCGCCCGACCATATCGAGGTTCTCGAAGCCCGTGAGGTCCTCGTCAACTGCCGCGTACTGTCCCGACAGCCCGATCTGCTGCCGCAACCGTCGGGAATCGGCCACCACGTCCAGTCCGCCGACCCGGGCCTGGCCGCCGTCCGGGACCACGAGCGTGGTGAAGATCCGCACCGCGGTCGTCTTACCGGCACCGTTGGGACCCAGCAGCGCCATGACCGTGCCCTCGCGCACTGCCAGGTCCAACCCGTCCAGCGCCGTCACTTCCCCATAGCGCTTGACCAGGCCCTCGGCCTCTATCGCGTAGTCCATGCCGCTCCCGTCAGGGTGGGTTGCCTCGCCTCATGTTGGACTCCGGCACCGACAAGAAGTCATCGCCGCCGGTGGCACATCGGGACATGAATAGCCTCAGGCGGTCGTGAGGAACGATCGAAGGGCCGTCTCGGCTGCCCCGATCCGCGCCAGGGCGACGTGCTCCTCGCGGGTATGCGCCAGGTCAGGGTCGCCAGGGCCGAAGTTTAGCGCCGGCACACCCATCGAGGCAAAGCGCGCGACGTCGGTCCAGCCGTACTTCGCCACGGGCACCGTGCCGACCGCGGCCACGAACGCACGGGTCAATGGAGCGGACAGCGCCGGCACGACGCCGGGAGCGGAGTCGGCCTGCTCGACGTCGAACCCCGCGAAGACCTCACGAACGTGGTCCAACGCCGCACCCTCGGACCGGTCGGGGGCGAACCGGAAGTTGACCGTCACCGCGCACTCGTCCGGGACGATGTTGCCGGCCACCCCACCGCTGATGGCGACCGCATTGAGACCCTCGCGGTAAGTGCAGCTGTCGATCTCCACCTCGCGGGGGAAATACTCGGCCAGCCGGGCCAGCACCGGCGCGGCGGCATGGATGGCATTGTCGCCCAGCCACGACCGGGCGCTGTGGGCTCGGCGACCCCGGGTGGCGACGACCGCGCGCAGCGTCCCCTGGCAGCCAGCTTCGACCTGGCCGCTGGTCGGCTCCAGCAGGATCGCCAGGTCGCCGTCGAGCCAGTCCCGATGCTCGCGGGCGATCCGGCCCAGGCCGTTGCGGTGCGCCGCCACCTCCTCGTTGTCGTAGAAGACGTACGTCAACTGGTACGCGGGCGCCGTCAGCCGGGCCGCCAGCACCAACTGCACAGCGACGCCGGACTTCATGTCCGACGTGCCGCAGCCGTAAAGCAGGCCGTCCGCCACGTGCGAGGGCAAGTTGTCGGCGAGCGGGACGGTGTCGATGTGCCCGGCGAGGATCACCCGCTGCCCGGGGCCGTCGGTGCGGGCCACGACCGCATCGCCCGAGCGCCGTACCTCAAGGTGCGGGAGTTGCTGGAGAGCCTCCTCGATCAGGTCGGCCAACGGCCCTTCCCGGCCGCTGACCGAGGAGGTGTCGACCAAGATGGCGGTCAAATCCTCGACCGGCAGGGAGAGGTCGAGCGCCGATGCGCGGGTCACGTACTCAGCCCGTGCCCGCGCAGCGCGTCGTTGAGCTGGGCCCTGTCGTGCCGCGCGCCCTCGGCGAGGCGCTTGATCAGCAGGACACACGGCAGGCCGAACGTGCCGCCGCCGAACTCCTTCTGCCGCGTGCCGCCGACCGCGACCGACCACGCCGGCACGTGGCCGCGGCTCACTTCCGCACCGGTCTCGACATCGATCACCGGCATCGTGGGGCCGAGGATGGTGCCGGACCCGAGCACCGCACCCCTGCCGACCCGGGCGCCCTCGGTGACCATGCAGCGGCTGCCGATGAAGGCGTCGTCCTCGACCACGACCGGCTCGGCGTTCGGCGGCTCCAGCACACCACCGATGCCCACTCCCCCCGAGAGGTGCACGTGGGCGCCGATCTGGGCACACGAGCCCACCGTGGCCCAGGTGTCGACCATCGTGCCGGCGCCGACGTAGCCGCCTATGTTGACGAAGGACGGCATCAGTACCGCACCCGGTGCGATGTAGGAGCCCCAACGGGCCACCGCGCCGGGAACCACCCGCACCCCGTCGAAGGTGGTCTTGAGCGGGATCCGGTCGTGATAGGCGAACCCGCCGGCTGCCGAGGCGACCATGTCGAGCACCCGGAAGGACAGCAGGATGGCCCGCTTGGCCCGCTCGTCTACCACCACCTCGTCGTCGATGAGGTATGCAGCCCGCGCGGCACCCGCGTCGAGCAGGTCGACCGCCTCGACGACGGCCCTGCGTGCGCCGGTGTCGGCCGGGCTCAGCTCGCCGCGACGCTCCCACAACTCGTCGATGACCGGGGACACCGGGCTGTCGCGGTAGGCCATGATGGCAGCGTAGTGGGGCCGGTCCCGCACGCTCCGACCCTTTCCGACCCACGCTTTCCGAGAAGTCGTGGGGTGCCTGGGTGGGGTCAGGCGGTCAGGCGGTCAGGCGGGCGGCGGCGGCCGCGACGCGCTCGTCGGTGGCGGTGAGAGCCACCCGCACGTGCTGCCGGCCACCCGGGCCGTAGAACTCACCCGGTGCAACGAGCACCCCCAGGCCGGCCAGCCGGGCGACCGTGGCCCAACAGTCCTCCCCGGCGGTGGCCCACAGGTAGAGCCCGGCGACCGAGTGGTCGATGCGCAGGCCGAAGGCCCGCAGCGCCCGGGTCAGCACGCTCCGGCGCGCGGCGTAGCGTGCACGCTGCTCGGCCACGTGAGCCTCGTCCCCGTACGCCACGGTCATCGCGGTCTGCACGGGTGCTGGCACGATCAGCCCGACATGGCGCCGGACAGCGAGCAGTCGGCGTACCAGGACCGCATCCCCGGCGACGAACCCGGCACGGTAGCCGGCCAGGTTGGAACGCTTCGACAGGGAGTGCACTGCCAACAGACCTTCGTGCGAGCCGCCGCACACGTCGGGGTGCAGGATCGAGACCGGCTGTGCGTCCCACCCGAGCTCGATGTAGCACTCGTCGCTGGCAACGACGGCGCCGCGCTGGCGCGCCCAGGAGACCACCTTGGCCAGGTGCGCGGCAGGCAGCACCTGCCCGGTCGGGTTGGCCGGTGAGTTGACCCACACCAGGGCCACCGGGGCGGGGCCGAGAGCGGTGAGACTGTCCGAGGCCACCGGCTCGGCGCCTGCCACCCGGGCCCCGATGTCGTAGGTGGGATATGCCAGCTCCGGGTGCACGATCCGGTCCCGCGGCCCGAGGCCGAGCAGAGTGGGCAGCAGGCCGACCAGCTCCTTGGAGCCGATCGTGGGAAGCACGGCGGCCGGGTCCAGGCCGGCGACGCCCAGCCGACGCGACAGCCAACCGGCGACCGCGGCGCGCAGTTGCGGCGTCCCCGCGGTGAGCGGGTAGCCGGACGCGTCCGCCGCACCGCGCAGAGCGTCCTGAACCACGGCGGGTGTGGGGTCGACCGGCGTCCCCATGGATAGGTCGACCAGGCCACCGGGATGCTCCCGGGCGACCTGCGCACACGGCGCCAAGCGGTCCCAGGGGAAATCCGGCAGCTGCGGGGCGGGAGGACTCAGTGCTCGCCGCCCATGGGCGGCAGTGCCGCGACGATCGGGTGATCCTTGTCGATCTTGCCGACCTTGGAGGCACCGCCCGGGGAGCCGAGGTCGTCGAAGAACTCCACGTTGGCCTTGTAGTAGTCCTTCCACTGGGCAGGCGTGTCGTCCTCGTAGAAGATCGCCTCGACTGGGCAGACCGGCTCACAGGCTCCGCAGTCGACGCACTCGTCAGGGTGGATGTAGAGCATCCGGTTGCCCTCGTAGATGCAGTCGACCGGGCACTCCTCTATGCACGCCCTGTCGAGCACGTCGACACAGGGCTCGGCAATGACGTAGGTCACGGTGTTCCTCTCGGGTGCAGCGGTTCGTCCTCCTAGTATCGCGGGAACTCCGCCACCGGCTACCCGAGGGGGTGCGCAGCATGGAGCAGCCCGCGCGCGTGATCGACGTCGCGCGGCTGGAAGCGGTGGCGCGACTGGGCTGGCGGGCACCCGACACCACTTGGCTGGGCGAGTGGCTGCTGCGCGCCGCCGAGGGCTGGACCGGCCGGGCCAACTCCGTCTCGCCCCTCGGCGACCCGGGTCGGCCGCTCGAGGAGGCATTGACGGTCGTACGGCAGTGGTACGCCGATCGTGGACTGCCCGCCAGGTTCCAGCTCCCGCTGCCGCTGTGTGAAGGCCTTGACGCGGACCTGGCGCGCCTCGGCTGGCCGGCCTACAACCCGACCCTTGTCCGGATCGTGGCCATCGGAGAGGTTCTGGTCCGGCTCGGGCGGCCAGGGCCGCTGCCGCCGGTCACCCTGGAGCCGGCGCCTAACGCCCGCTGGATCGCCGCCTACCACTACCGCGGGAGCGAGGGGATCCCTGCGGTGGCGGCCGACGTGCTGCGCGCCGCCGACGACCCGGTCTTTGCCTCCGTGGTCATCGACGGTGCGGTCGCCGGCATCGCGCGGGCAGTGGTCGACACCGACGCAGAGGGCGTCCGCTGGTGCGGCATCACCGCTCTGGAGACCGGCCCGGCCTGGCGCCGTCGCGGCATCGGCCGGCACTTGATGCATGGCGTGCTGCAGTGGGCGGCAGGGCGGGGCGCGTCGCTGATCTACCTTCAGGTCATGGAAGGCAACGAGGCGGCCCGCGCCATGTACGACGGGCTGGGCTTCGTCACCTCGCACCGCTACCACTACCGGACCCCCGCATGAGCCGAGAGGACTTCCGCAGCGCGATCATGGCCGATCCGGTCGATCTCGGGCTGGCCTGCCTGCTGATGGGCACCGAAGTGGAGCCCGGCCTGGACGTGTCGATCGGCCTGGCCGCGCTGGACGCGCTCGCGCTTGCCGTGCCCCCCGCCGACCCGAGCGACCCGCGGGAGTGCGCCGCGGCCCTACGCTCCGTCCTGGCATCCTTCGGCGGCGTCCCGGAGGACTACGCCGATCTGCGCTCCTCGCTGCTGCATGAGGTGCTGCGCCGCCGCCGCGGCCTGCCCATCCTGCTGGCGGTCGTCTGGCTGGAGGCGGCCCGGCGCGCGGAACTGCCGGCCTATCCGGTCGGGTTGCCGGGCTATTTCCTGGTCGGCGTCGGCCTGCCCACGGGCGAGCACGTCCTCGTCGACCCCTTCCGGGGTGGCACGGAGGTGAACGACTCAGATGGCGCCCGGCGCTACAACCAGCGCGAGGTCGTACTCCGGGTACTCAACAACGTGCGCGCGCAGGCCGCCGCGCGGCCCGACCTGCTGGAGTCCAACCGCACCGCGCTTTGGGCGACCGAGCTCTCGCTGTTGCTGCCGCGCCACCCGGCAGCCCTGCGGCGCGAGCGCGGGGTGCTGCTGGCGCGGGTCGGCCAGTTCGGCGAGGGGGCCGCCGAGCTCGAAACGTACGCCGAAGCGATCGCCGAGGGTGATCCGACCGCCGCCGAGAAGGCCCGCCGGGAAGCTGGTCAGGCCCGCGCCCGTCTCAACTGAGTGCCGTTCTTCGGCAAGGCCCACCCGACAAGATCCGGGATATTGCCAGGTCGGGAAGCCGCGAAGGCGACAAGATCCGGGACAATGCCAGAGGACGGGCCGGTCGACGCCGCTCATTAGACTGGCGGGGTGACCCGAGAGTTCAGACTCACCGACACCAGAACCCGCCGGCTCGAGTCGATCGTGCCGGCCACTCCCGGCGTGCTGCGGCTCTACGCCTGCGGCCCGACCGTCTACCGCTACGCCCACGTCGGCAACCTGCGTACCTTCCTGCTGTCGGACCTGATCCGCCGCGTGGCGGAGTACGCCGGCCTGCGCGTCGATCTGGTGCAGAACATCACCGATGTGGGCCACATGCAGGACGACCAGCTCGACACCGGCGAGGACAAGCTGCTGGCCCAGGCGCGCGCGGAGGGCAAGGACCCGTTCGCGCTCGCCCGCTTCTACGAGGCGCAGTTCCACGCCGATCAGGCCGCAATCGGCGTCAAGCCGGCAAGCCGCTACCCCCGGGCGTCGGAGTGCATCGAGCTGATGCACGCGATGCTGCAGACACTGCAGGAGAAGGGCCATGCCTACGTCGGCGACGACGGCACCCTCTACTTCGACGCCCGATCCTTTTCCACCTACGGCGCGATCTCCGGCAACCGGCTCGACCAGCTGCGCCCGGGCCTGCGGTTCACCGACCCGGTGGACTCCGGCGCCAAGCGCTTCCACGCCGACTGGGCCCTGTGGAAGCACGCCGGGCCGCAGCGCGAGATGGTCTGGGACTCCCCTTGGGGGCTGGGCTTCCCCGGTTGGCACATCGAGTGCTCGGCAATGTCGGTGGCCTACCTCGGGGAGACCGTCGACGTCCACACCGGCGGCATCGACCTGCGCTTCCCGCACCACGAGGACGAGCGGGCGCAGT
>JBDUBV010000171.1:0-5525 GCA_040003795.1 Pseudonocardiales bacterium
CGACATCCGGGACCACAACCCGGCGCTCTACCAACTGAGCTACAGCCACCATGTTCACGGGGAACTGCCGAATCGTATCCGGTCGGCGCTCAGCCGGGTCCGGCCACCGGCCCGGGCGGCTCGCCGCCCTGCCCGAGCAGGTCCGCCCCGACCGCCTTCGCCTCGTCGACGCTCGGCCCGGGGTGCGGGACGAAAACGGTGGCCCGGTAGTAGCGCAACTCGCGGATGCTCTCCTGAATGTCGGCCAGCGCCCGGTGGGCCAATCCCTTGGCCGGCTGTCCGAAGTAGACCCGGGGATACCACCGTCGGCACAGTTCCTTGATCGAGGAGACGTCGACCATCCGGTAGTGGAGAAATTCATCGAGGCCGGCCATATCACGGGCGATGAACCCGCGGTCGGTGGCGATCGAGTTGCCGCACAGCGGAGCGCTGCGTGGCTCGCGGACGTAGGTCTGGACGTACTCCAGAACCCTGCGCTCCGCCTCCGCCACGGTGACAGTTGAGGCCCGCGCGGCATCGGTGAGGCCGGACTTGTCGTGCATCCGGGCGACGACGTCGATCATCTGATCTAGCCGCTCGTCAGGCGCCGAGATCACGACGTCGACGCCGTCGCCGAGGACGTTGAGCTCGGAGTCGGTCACCAGGGCCGCGATCTCGATCAGCACGTCGTGGTCGAGTTCGAGGCCGGTCATCTCGCAGTCGATCCACACCAGACGGTCGGTCACGTCGTTAGCCTAGACCGGCCGTCGGCTCAGGCCACGGACAGCGACACCACGTCCCACTCGCCGTAGACGGAGTGCAGATAGGCGCCCTTGACCTTGGAGCCGTGCACGTGGATGCCGGCGTTGAAGATCAGCGGGACGATCGGCGCGAGCCGCATGATCTGCTCGTCAAGCTGTCCCCACTCGGGTGCCTGAAGCTTGGGGTCGAGGATCGCGCTGATCCGGTCGATTTCGCGGTTGACGGCGGGATCGTCGAGTTGCGACAGGTTGGTGTTGCCCTTGGGCCTGGTCTGGCGGCCGTCGAACTGCGGGGGCAGCACCGTGCTGCCCGAGGGCCAGTCGGCTCCCCAGGTGCTGAACGCAAGGTCCGGCATCTTGGTCACGTCGCCGATCGTGGCGTAGTAGGTCGCCGGCGGCACCGCCAGGATCTCCAACTCGATGCCGGCCCGCTTGAGGGCAGACTGCAGGGCGACCGCCTGCGCCACCCCCATCCCGACGCTGGAGGAAGCCACGGTCAGATTCAGCGGCAGGGTGATGCCGGCCTGCTGCAGCAGTTGCTTGGCCTTGTCAGGGTCACCCTGCGGCCGCGTCTGGTAGAGGTCGTACGAGCGGTGTCCGGGCACCAACGGCGTCATGATCGTCGTCGCGTAGTCGCCGGCGGTCTTGCCCCCGCGGGCGATGCGGAAGGCCTCCCGGTTGACTGCGTAGTTGATCGCCTGCCGTACCTCGAGCTTGGGCACCTTCTTCGTGTTGATGGCGAGGTAGGTCAGCTGGCCGTTCAGCCCGCGTACCGAACGCGACTTCACATGCGCCTTGCTCAGCGCCTGCGCGATGCTCTCTGACGCCAAGGGCGTGGCCAGCTCAATGGCCGACTTGTCCTGCGCGGAGTCGGCAATCAGTCGCTGGTCGATGGTCGCTGCGTCCAGGCCAAAGCTGCAGACGACGGTGTCGGGATAAGCACCGCGGACGGCGTCGGTCTGCCGGTCCCAGAACGGGTTTCGTACGAGCGTGAGCGTCTTGCCCCGGACGTAGCTCGCGATCTTGTACGGGCCGGAGGAGAACACCCGCTCGTCGTACCGGGGACCGGTGTCCTTGGCCCGGGGCACCGGAGCGGTGGTCGGCTCGGCGGCGGTGTAGCTGAAGTCGCTGACCGGCCGCTTGAGGTGGAAGGTGATCGTGTTGGCGCGCACGACGATGGAGGCAAGCGACGTGCCGGACTTCTTGGGGCCCTGGTATCCGGCAGGCACGCCGGCCAGCAGCAGCTGAATGTACTGCGGTCCCTCGCCCAGGTCGGGCTCGAAGGCCCGCTCGACTGCGTACTTCACGTCCGCGGCAGTGATCGCCGTGCCGTCCTCATAGCGTAGGCCCGGCCGCAACGTGAAGCTCCACGTCCTGCCACCGTCGCTGAGCGTGCCCGTGTCTACCGCCAGGTCACCGACCAGGTCGGTGCCGGCCCGACCGTTCTCGGCCTTGTACGTGGTCAGCGTGCGATAGAGCAGGCGCCCGAAGTCGAGGCTCTCGGGGAGATAGTTGCGGGCCGGGTCGAGGTGCTCGAAGTCGGCGTGCATCAAGACGTTGAGCGTGCCCCCGGAGATCCTGATGTCCGCCCGTGGGGCATCGGGGACCGGATGGCCGCCACCACGTGCAGGGCAACCGGTTACCAGGAGCATGACGGCCGTTGCGCCGCCAAGCAGCCTGGCCAGCGGTCGACCCGGGATCATTCCGTGGAGCCTCCTGCAAGCCGTCGGGCGAACACGCCTGATCGGTGGTCCTCGCTGTGCGGTGACTATCAAAGATAGTCACGATCCCCAACGGCGGCGACCCCCGCGGACGACTGGTGGGTCAGCGTCGCCGGCCGAGTACCCTGCGGCCGACGCGTACCACCTCGCCGGAACCCTTGCAGCGGGGACACTTGCGCCAGCTGATGCCGACGGGCGAACGTCGCCTGCCGGTGCCCTTGCAGGCGGGGCAGGACTTGTACGGCCAGAGCAGGCACGACAGCAGGTAGATGCCCAGGATCGCACCGACGAGCAACGCTGCGTACACGCTGGACATAGTGACCCGATCTCTTGGCGCACGCACGTCACCCGGCCGACTAGCCTGTCACTCATGCCTGTCCCGCCAGCCGAGCTGGTGGAGTTCGACGCCACGCCGCAGCCGGCGACCGATGGATAGGCGCAAGCTGCGGGCGGCGGTCGGCAGCACCGTCTTCTTCTTCGCCGCGCCCTGTGTGGTGGCCGGCGTCCTGCCGTGGTGGATCTCGGGCTGGTCACCGGAGCCGGTGCACTCGACCCTGGCGTGGCTGCGCGTCGCTGCTGGCGGTGCGGTCGTGGTCGGCTGCGCCGTTGTGCTGCTCCGTGCCTTCGTCCGCTTCGTCGACGAGGGGATCGGTACGCCGGCCCCCGCGGCCCCGACTGAGCGGCTTGTCGTGGGCGGTGACTACCGCTACGTCCGCAACCCGATGTATGTCGCCGTGGTCGGCTGCATCGCCGGCCAGGCTCTGCTCCTGGGCTCGGCCGCCCTGCTGGTCTACACCGTCGCGGCATGGCTGGGGATGGCGTCCTTCGTACGGTGGTATGAGGAGCCGCTGCTGCTCAGCCGGTTCGGGGAGGAGTACCAGGCTTATCGCGCCGCGGTGCCCGCATGGCGACCTCGCCTGCGTCCTTGGAACGCGCCGAAGCCGGAGTAGTCAACCCGATGGTGGCGGCGCCACTCAGGCCTCTCGGGTGGATTCCGTTATCCACTGGAGGTAGGTGGGGTTGCCATCGGTGATGGGCAGGGCGATCACACAGGCGACGTCGTACGGATGGTCGGTGTCGGCCCGGTCGACGATCGCGGGAACGAGCGATGCCCGCGTGTGAAGCGCCACGCGGGCCTCCGGCTCGTCGTGGACGGTCCCCTCCCACCGATAGGTGGACCGGACGGCAGCGAAGGTGTGCCCGCACGCCGCAAGCCGGTCCTCGACCAGGCAGCGCGTGAACTCGGCCAGCCAGTCGGCGCTGGCCGCTGTGATCACCACCTCGCAGAAGCCCTCGTTCATTCCGCTGCCGCCTTCCGTCGTGTTCGCCTGATCCCGAGACCGTCCTGCCAGTGCGATCGTGCTGCATGGGGTAGGACTGGGCGATGCGCAAGCAGTACCACTTCTGGCCCGGCGAGCACGGCGTCGATGCCTGGGACGTCGATCGGCTCATCGGTCTCTCGGCCGACCTGCCCGTGCAGCAGGTTGCCCTCGAGTCGATAGACGAGGTGAACAGCGCCTACTGGTTCGACGACGCGAACGAGTTGCCGACCGTGCGCAGGGTGGTTGACCACATGCGGTTGGTTCAGGCGGTGGACATGTCCTACCCGGTGATCCTCGGCTTCGACGGTCGCGTCATGGAAGGCATGCACCGCATCGCCCGAGCCATCCTGGACGGCCGTACGACCATCAGCGCGGTGCAGTTCGAGGCCCATCCCGAGCCCGACTTCCGCAACTGCCGCCCGGCGGAGTTGCCGTCGTGACCCTGACGTGCCCATCTTCGCGGTGATTATCCAGCGGGCCACGGCCGGTGATCATGCAGATTTGGGGCGCGACACGCCGGGCGGCCTGCGCGTTTGTGGATGATCACCACCAGGAGAGAAGGACGTTCTTACGGAGAGTCAGTACGGGGGGACATGAGGTAACTCGTGGTGATTTCGATTCAGCTGCCTGATTCAGGGGCAGGGCAAGGGAGGACACGGCCCGCGAGGAGGCAACGGGGCGTGCGTTTGGCTCACATCACCTTGCTCGACCAGGAGGGTTCACCGATGCGCCGCGCAATGATGCGCCTGGGCCTGACGCTCCTCGGCGTGAGCGGCTGCCTGCTGTTCCTCGCCTTCGGGCTGGGGCCGCACACGCCCACCGCGCCCGTGGCAGCGGAGACGGATCCATGCGCACCGCAGAGCACAACAGCGCCACTCGCCCCGGCGTCGACGCCCAGCCCAACAACGACAACCAGCACTGCGGCAACGCCGAGCCCTAGTGCCACGCCTGACCCCAGTGTCAGGCCGTGCCCGACGGCCACTCCCAGGCCCACACCCAGCGGGACCGTCAAGCCCAGCGCGTCCCCGTGCCACGCGACCGGCGGCAGCCCCCTGCCGAGCGCCGGGACGAGGGGATGTCCCACCTACAGCCCCACTCCTCCTGCGAGCGGCACGCCTGCGCCGGCGCAGTCTCCCCCTGCCGCCCGCAACTTCTCCCCCTCGGGATCGGTCCCGTCGCCTCGGGTTCTGGGCCGGACAGTCACTCAGCCGCCGGCCCTGGGCTCAGCGAGAGATCGGCTGTCGACCGGTGAGGGCATCGCGGAGTCCTTCCCCACCGCGGGCGGTGTGTCGCTGCCTCCCACGGAGACGTTGGCGCCCGTTGAGGGCGAATCCTCGCCAAGTAAGGTCAGCACGCTCGGTGCCGCACCGGCGCCGCTTCAACCAGGGCGAGGTCGAAACTTCTGGTTGCTGATGACTGCTGGGACAGTTGTCGGTGTCGGCGGTACCACCGTCTACTTCGCCGGCCGTGGACTCGGCCGCGTTCAGGAGGCGGGCGGAGCGCATCGTCAGTAACGGTGCACACTGGGGCGCGCTCCGGCAGGACTCGAACCTGCGGCCACGTGCTTAGAAGGTGTGCGCGATGGGACCGACCGGTCGCGGGGACGCCTGCTCACCGGGGATCGGACCGTCGAGCAGTCCGAGACAGTGCGCCTTGCGCTGACGGTCGTTGCTGTCAGGAGCTGTTGTCAGGCGGGGCGGTCGGTTCGCGCCGGCACTGGGCCGTCAAGACAGCCCAGCCTT